>NZ_JBNPEC010000218.1:0-20670 GCF_051117345.1 Alcanivorax sp. | reverse complement strand
CTGGTGTTGTTCGTCCTCAATATGGTGCTGATGGCCGGTGCCAGCCTGACTACCTCGGCAGTGTGGCTGGTGTGGTGGACTTTACTGGGCAGGGTGGGGCTGGGCCTGATGATGCCGCCATCGTCCACCGGCGCACTGGGGCTGTTACCTCCATGGCTGATACCTCAGGGCTCGGGGATTTTCAATTTTGCTCGCCAGATTGGTGGTGCCCTGGGCGTCAATCTATGCGCCCTGTGCATACAATTTTTCAGCGATCGCTACGGGCACACTGATCCTCCCGCGTCCCTGGCACAGGCTTTTGAATATGGTTTCGACCGGGCTTTCTGGTTGTTGTTGATCGTTTTCCTGCTGGCGTTGTGGCCCTTGCATGCCATGCGCCAGGGACTGTTGAGAGAGAGACTGTTATGACGGATAAACCCCGCATTCTGGTGGTCGGTGCCGGCGCCATCGGCAGCTTTTACGGTGCCATTCTCAAGCGCGCCGGCTGTGAGGTGAGTGTGGTGCTGCGCTCGGATTATGACGCGGTAAAAGACGGCGGCTTTCGTTTTACCAGCCCGTTGGGTGAGTTGTCCTGGCAGCCGGATCATGTCTACCGGCCTGGCGAAACACCACAACAGTTCCCCGATTATGTCCTGCTATGCGTAAAGGTGCTGCCGGGCGTGGATCGTGCTGCGCTGGTACGTCCCTGGATGGGTGAACACACCGGCCTAGTGCTGATCGAAAACGGGCTGGATATCGAGCGCGAGCTGGCGGAGGCCTTCCCGGAGCATCCCCTGGTGAGCTGTCTGGCATTTATCGCTGTCAGCCGCACCGGCCCCGGTGAGGTCCATCATCAGGCCTATGGCCAGCTCGTCATGGGCAATTTCCCCGCTGGCTATGATGATCACTGCCGCCGGTTGAGCAGCCTGTTCAAGGAAGGGGGCATTGACGTCAACGATAGCGAGGCGGTGGTGGGGGAGCGCTGGCGCAAGTGTGTCTGGAATGCACCGTTCAATCCCCTAAGCGTGCTGTGCAATGGTGCCGATACCCTGTCAATTCTCGATGCCCCCGGTGGCGAAGACCTGGTCCGCACCATGATGGAAGAGGTGATGGCCGTAGCCGCCGCTGATGGTTATCCGCTACCGGACGATCTGGTGGAAAAGAATCTGGCCGGCACGCGAAAGATGGGCGCCTACAAGAATTCCATGGCGCTGGATTACCTGAACGACCGGCCCATCGAACTGGGTGCCATCCTGGGCAATGTGGTGGCGATTGCCAAACGCCTGGAGATGCCTGTCCCACACCTGACTACTGTGCTGACTGCACTGCGTATCCGTTACCAATGAGGCATCACTCTGTCCGCAGCATGATACAAAACGTCATGTTGCGGTTGTTCTTGTCAACGAATGATTGTGAATAAAATTTTAGTGCAGAAGAAGAGAGTGGAAAGTCTGTTTTCGAAAGCCCTTGAATTGCTTGATAATTTGCTTCGTGAAGTATACGTGAAGAAAAAATTCGTTTATTTATCAGGTAGATAAAACCTTTAAATATGTGGATTTTTGCTTACAAACGATAACTTGTCCTGATCCTCCCTCCCGCCTAATCCTGTCTGCGTAAACAAAACAATCTGTCGCCAAAAAACAAGAAACGGGTGAAAGGATGCGCACAACAACCATTCAGCGTCTGGCTGTCTTATCCCTACTTTATCCCTTACTGAATGCCTGCGAAGACGATCCGGATGTGTTTGTGCCGCCGGAGCCGGGCGACGCACTGATCTATGCCTACCCCTCGGACGGTATGGTGGATCTGCCTCTGGGCAGCAAATTGCTGCTGACCTTTTCCAGTGATATCGACGAAGCGGCGGCCAAGACAGAGTGTCAGCCTGACGGCGAGAACTTTGTGGGTACGCTGTGTCTTGCCGACAGCGATGGGAGTCTGGTGGATCTCAGCAGTGCTGAAGTCTCCAACCGGAAACGTACCCTGACGTTCTCCATGTCTGGTCTGCGTGCCGGTGAAGAATACCGGCTGTGGGTGTCGCCTGAGATCGCTTCCGGGGTCGTCAACCTGGATGATCAGGAGGGCCCGCTGATTACCTTCCGTACCCGTCAGTACAACCCGCTTCCCGACCAGGCGCCCCAGGTGCTGGCCATCAATCAGGAAATGCCCAGCGTTTACCTGCCCGAGCCTGTCGGTGAGGAACGCTTTCCGTTCATGGATTTCTCGCCAGTGCGGATCACCTTTACCGAGCCTCTGGTGGAAACCACCGTGCGCTACGGTGACAGCGTCAAACTGAAACATCAGGAATCCGGGGAACTGGTGGATGTCAGGATTCTCAATGAGCGTCACTACATCACACTGGACCCTCAGGAAGACCTGATCGGTGGCGACACCTACACACTGACCCTGCAAGGCCTGGAAGATTTTGATGAGGACGTGCTGGAGACGGTGACCTATGAGTTGACGCCCACGCTGTCCAAGGATGACGTGGTCGATCTCAATCCGCCGATCAAGCAACTGATGAAAGCCCAGCCGGCGCTGGGTGATCCGGGCTACCCGCAAACCTCAAGGCTGCACGGGTTACCCCTTAACCAGTTCAACCTGGTTACCGAAGCACTGGGTGTGACCCAGGTAAATGCCATGCCGCTGGTGCTGGAAGGCTGGATGGGCCGACCGGATGTGCATGTGGACGCTGTTCCAGTGGTTGCCCGTGCCGGCCAGCAGCTGCGCATTACCGGTATCGATCCGATCAAGCTCGGTGGCGAGGTGCGCACGCCCATGTTCACCGGCGATATCATCGGTACCTTTGTGACCGACGTGACGGGCTACCTGGTGACTAACCCCTATCGGCCGAAGGGCTTTCAGCCCGATGACGATTATGCGCCGATGTTTGTTTACATGAATTTTGACCTTGCCATGCATGCGGAAGAACCACGCGGCAATGCCTCGGTAAACCAGAACCTGATGCATATCCAGGCGGTGGGTGTGGTGGATGTGAGGGATGGCGCGCTGACCTTCGAGGTGTTTCGAACCCTGGAACTGGACGTGCTAAGCGGTGCCGCCAAAGTCAGCGCGGACTTTGCACTGGGGGTGCGTGCGGATGTGGATTTCGAGTTCGAACAGCTCAATCGCGATCCACTACAGGCAACCGGGTCGTTTCCGGAACACAATCAGGCCCAGGTAGAACCGAGCAACAATATCGTCGTGGTATTCAACGAGCCGGTACACGACGAAGGAATGGAACAGGTGAAGTTGTTCCGCCAGGACAGCAACGCACCGGTACCGGTGCAGGTGCGAAGCAGTGGTTCCAACCTGGTGATTACTCCGCTCAATGAACTGGCAGCGGGGCAGCGCTATTACCTGGATCTGGGCGATGAGCTGAAAGACCAGGACCTGTTTGACCCTTCCCATCTGCAGTTTGTGCCTGGGGATGCCACCGACGGCACTGGCCAGATTGTTTTCGATACCGCCAGTTATGCGGCCAACGATGATGCGCCGGTGCTGCCGCCGGTAGTGCTGGGGGCCTACCCCGGTATCGGTTGTGCGTTGCAGGACCGCGGCGTCGAGCGCCAGGATGCAGACGGCAACACGGTGAAAATGGCTGGCCGGTGTGTGGGGGGGCTGGCGTCGGATTCGCTCTTCTACCCCTTCTTCTATGACGTCAGTCGCCCCATCGAGATCAGTTTCAATATGCCCATGGAAATGGCCTCCATGACTTTCGGCACCATTGCCGCCGATGGCGAATCCTGTGAAGGCGGGGCCATGTGTCTGGGCGAACAGGCCAATGGCCAGTGGCAGAACATTCCCATGTCGGCACGACGCAACAGCCTGCGTCTGCGAGCGCAGCCAGCACCGGACACCATCATCCCCGGCAATGAGTACCGGCTGGTAATCAACGGTGGCGACAATGGGCAACCGGTATTCCGTAGCCACGATCGCTTCGGCAACCTGGATATCAATACGGACCCCCTCAACGGCATGGGCACCTGCGGCCCTCTCTCGAACCAGCCCTGTGAGGGTGGTCCGTCGATTCTTCTCGATTTCACCGCCACGCCGGATGAAGGGGCTGCCTATGCCACCGTGCTGACCCGGGAATACACCGACGTCAATGGCAATGGCAACTGGGATGATGATGAAGTAGACGCGGTCAACAACCATGCCCGTGGCCATGTAAAAAGCACAGGTGGGCTGATTGGTGGCGCTAACCTGGATGACGGCGACCAGATCTTTACCCATGCGGCTCTGCCCATGGCGTTTCTGCCCAAGGAACCGCTAGACCTGAGTTATATCGGTCTGGTCGATGAAGGCAATGGCCGCTGGTGTGCCACCCAGGAAGATGCCGATGGCGATATCTTCTGTATCCAGACCGTGGGGGGCTCGGCGATTCCGGTGGAGATCAATGCCCAGCATGTCATGGGCACATCACTGACCGCCAACGCCACCCTGGCCATTCCGGTTCTCGGCGATCTGATTCCGTTACCGCTGGAAACCGGTGCATTGGTGCTACGTTTCCGGCCCTATGACGACAAGCCCCCGCAGCCTTTGCGCGGGTTTGTGGTGAACCAGATTGATCCGGACACCGGGGAGGAAATCGATAATCCGATCTTCATCACCCGCCTGGATGCCTGGCTGGATGCACCGGATCTGCGTCTGCTCTCCGCATTGATCCCCGGTGGGCAAGCCATCCCCAATGTGGCGGATGCCAACGTGAGAAGCCTGCCGGTGTCGGCGTACCTGACCGGCCCGGTGAAATTCCTGCGTAACGGGCAGATCACGCTGGAGTCGCGTAATGCTTCCTCTATTGCAGCAACGCTGAATCTGTCGGTGGATCTTGGCGCCCTGATTCCGGTGCTGGGAGATCTGCTTGATCTGATCATCGGCGGCATCCTTCCTGAAGAAGGTGTGGGCTCTTTGGAGCTGGGCATTGCCAAGGACGACTTCCGCATTCGTGTGGTCAACAACCCCACCCACGCACGCCTCACCACGGCGGGCCAGGAAAATGCGGGGGAGCTTTGACAATGAAAAAAACAATGGAGCATAAAAAACGGTTTCTCCTGTTTGTCGTGCTGGGGTTCCTTTCAGCCAATGTTGCCAGTCAGGACAAATACGGCCCGGATTATCCCGGAGTGAAATTAACCCAGAAGATCTTTGGCGAGGACCGGCTGTATTTCCGCTTCGGGGCCATCCATATGTCCCCGGATGTGAAAACCCGTTCGATCACTCTCAGTAATTTGTCAGAAATTGCCGAGGTGGCGGTGGAACCCGGTGAGCAGGAGGGGGAAGCCTTCAGTGATCCGCTGACGATTCCCGCCGCCATCATCGGCTACAAATTGCGCTGGGGGGATGGGGGCTGGTCCATCGAAACCATGGCGGCGCTGCCACCCACCCTGGAGCTGAAAGCCAAGGGCAAACTGGCCGATGAGCCCCTGGTCACCGAGGCCAACGGCATCCCCACCGGGGTGCCGGCACTGGGAGAAAAGGTGGGTGAAACCAAGGTGGCGCCGCCCATGGTGACCCTGGTGAAGCGCTTCCGCCTGGACCACAACTTCCGACCTTATGTGGGCCTGGGAGCGGTGTACCTGTTTACCTATGACAGCCATGTCACCAACCCGATCCTCACCGAAGTGGGGGAGCCGGAACTGGAAATCCAGGATAAATTCGGCTGGGTGGGGCAGGTCGGCGCCGATTGGCGGCTGAGCGATCATTGGTGGCTGGCGGCGGACGCCAAGTACATCAGCGTCAAGGAAGTGAAAGCCAAGGTGGACCGCACCTTCATCCGTGCCCCGGGCCTGCCCCAGTATCAGTACGCGGAAGTGGGCGATGCGGAATTCGTGGCTGACATGAACGTGTATGCCTTCCACCTGGGGGTGGGGTTCACGTTCTGACTTGCCGGCGTAAATGCGCTGGAATCAGGGGAAAAGCGGTTTTACCACAGAGGGCACAGAGTTCACGGAGGAAAACATCACCTCTGTGTTCGCTATGTCCCTGGTGGTGAACTACTTCCCCTTGTCATGATCTTCCATCGCAGGAAGTGTTGTATAAACCGCAATAGCGCCTTCCCTCAGTCAACTCTGTGCGCTCTGTGGTAAAACAGCCTTTACGGACAATCGACATAAAGCGTAGTCAGCCCTGATGCTTTTGGTCATTGAGGCCCGAGCGGGAAACGTGAAATAGTATTTCAAATACTGTTTCACGCTGGGCCTTGCTGATGTCAGTCGCCAACCACAATCACACGCTTGCCACTGAAGTCGTTACCGGCCATATGGTCATGGGCGGCTTTGGCGTCGGTGAAGGGGAAGGTTTCCAGTGGCAGGGGCAGCAGGCGACCGCTGGCAAACAGGGGCGCAAGACGGTCATTGAATACCTGCGCCATGCGGATACGGTTTTCCAGCGGCTGGCTGCGCATGGTCATGCTTTTCAGCGTCTGGCGTTTCATCAGCAGAGCGCCCAGATTCAGCTCCGTGCTCAGCCCACCAAGGATGCCGATATTCACCAGGGTGCCCTCTGCACGCAGGCCGCCGAGCAGGGCGTTCCAGTCCGGGCCGACCATATCCAGAATCATGGCCACACCGTGGCCGTCGGTCAGTGCATCCAGCTGGGCTTTCAACGTGCCGTCTTCGCAGACCTGGGCCGCCAGGCCCATGTCGTTGGCCGTGTCCAGCTTGCTCAGATCCCGGCTGCTGCCGATGGGGCGGGCGCCCAGCGTCGCGGCCAATTGCGTGGCGGCCAGGCCGACGCCGGCAGTGGCCGGGCGAATCAGACACCACTGGCCGGGCTGCAAACCGCCTTCCAGAAACAGGGCCCGGTAGGCAGTCAGAAACGCCTCGGGCAGGGTCGCGGCGCGGGCGAAGTCCATGCCCTCGGGAATCGTCAGCGCTTCCCGCTCATGGGTGACAACCTGCTCCGCATAGGCACAACCGGGCACCAGCCCCATCACTGCATCGCCGACTTGCCGTTGCTGCACCCGCTCGCCCACGGCGCTGACCACCCCGGCGTATTCCAGCCCGGGAATGCGGCTGTCGGTGCCCGGCGGCGCCGGGTAGCGGCCCAGTACCTGCAACAGATCCGCCCGGTTCACGCCGATGGCTTTCACCTGCACGCAAATTTCCTCCGGCCCCGGTTGCCGGTCTGGCAGGGTGTCCAGTTGCAGTTGCTGATCCTCAATACACCAGGCACGCATGGCTGTGCTCCTTCAGGAAAAATGTATGGACAGTCTTACCTATCCGTTCACTGATCTGCCGCCGGCAGGCCAGCGTTTCAAGGTGGCCGACGGGGTTTACTGGCTGCGGTTTCCGCTGCCCTTTGCCCTCGACCATATCAATCTCTGGTTGCTGGAAGATAACGGTGGCTGGGTGATCGTGGATACCGGGCTGGGAGTGCGCCGCAGCCGGGAAATCTGGCAGCAGTTGCTCAGCGAACAACTGGAAGGCAAACCGGTGACCCGCATCATCGTCACCCACTACCACCCGGACCATCTGGGCATGGCCGGTTGGCTGCAGCAACACTGCCAGGCGCCTGTGATCATGAGCCGCGGCGAGTGGCAACTGGCCAGCCATATCTGTGACGCCAGCGACGAGCAGACCATCCAGCGCTTCAAGCATTTTCTCGGCAGCCATGGCCTGCCGGGCGATAACCTGGACAAGGTCGCCGGCAAGGGCAATGGCTTCCGCCGGGTGGTGATGCCCATGCCTACCGATCCACAATTTGTTGGTGCCGGCGACAGTCTGACCATCAATGGTCAGCACTGGCAGATTCACATTGGTCGTGGCCATGCGCCAGAGCATCTGTGTCTGTACCGGCAAAACGATCGCCTGCTGATCAGTGGAGACCAGGTGCTGCCCACCATTTCCAGCAATCTGATGGTGCGTCCCACGGAACCGGAGGCGAACCCGGTAGTAGCGTTTGTGGACAGCCTCAAGGCTATTCGCGATGCGCTGCCGCAGGACACCCTGGTGTTGCCGGCCCACGGCCTGCCGTTCCAGGGGTTGCATCACCGCATCAATGCGTTGGCCGCGCACCATGACCAGCAACTGGATCAGGTACAGGCCGCCTGCCGTCAGCAACCCCATAATGCCCACGATATTCTGTCGGTGATGTTCCATCGGGAGCTGGATGTGCAGCAGCTCATGTTTGCCATGGGCGAAAGCATTGCGCACCTCAATTGTCTGGTGGAGCAGGGCCGCGTGCAGCGGGAAGACCGCAACGGTGTCTGGCACTTCGCGGCCTAGTTACAAGCTTCAAGCTGCAAGCTACAAGGCGCGGAAAACGGCAGAGCCATCTGACCAGCGCTTTCCTCCGCGTTTCAACCAACGGGGTAACGCGGGCACGACCTAGCAGTTTATTCGTGGCTAGCTCGCGACTTGCAGCTTGTGGCTGCTCTCACAACCACTGCGCCATCACCCCAATCCACAACGCCAGCATCGGCACCACCAGCAAAAAGAACAACCCGTTCCAGTGCCAGGCGATTCGGTAGGGCGAGCGGCTGATCAATTGGCTGAGTACCAGCATGGAAGCCGTGAAGGGTGAAGAGATCATCGACAGGCTCCAGGCGCACATCAGGCCCACGGCCAGCAGGCGTGGATCTGCGCCTACCCCGTCGCCCAGCAGAGACGCCAGCAAGGTCACCGACACGATAGGGTTGAGTCCCACCTGCGCCAATGCCACCACCAGCAACATGGCAGCCACTGCCATGGCGGCGCCCTGCAGGTGGGTGGCCAGCAACAGCTCGTGTAGCAGCTGTTGATCAATCAGGGGAGTCAGTAGCGCCCCCAGGCAGGCGGAGCCGCCCAGCACCGCAATCTCTCCCCGGTTGGCACCGAAGATCAGTCGTGAATGCCGCCCCAGTAACGTCAGTGCTCGAGGCAAGCCGGTACCGCCACCCAGTCGACGCCGTTGCAATGCCATCCACAGTACCGCTGACAACGGGCATGCCACCAGCACCGCCACTGGCAGACGCAGGTCGGCTGCCACCGATACCGCAAAGACCCCCAGGGTGATCGCCAGTGCCAGCAGGGTGAAGTGCCATAATGGTGTCAGCGATGGTGGCGCTGTGCGTGGGACGCGGTTGGCCAGATGGCTGGGCCGCCGCTGCCAGTCCAGCCACCAGCCCAGCAGGAAGAACAGGCCGGCGGTGGGCAATGCCACCGGTGCCAGTGTGGCCCAGGTGAGGCTCGGCATATTGGCCAGAATCACCGCCATGGTGATGCCCAGCGGTGATACCAGCGGCGCCAGGGCAAAGCCGCGCAGAATCGACAGCATCATGCGTCGCTCCCGCGCCGCCTGAATATCGTCATGCCCGCCGGCGGCTTTCAGGGTATTGCTGCGCAGCACCATGGCGCCGAACAGGTTGAGCACACCGATATTGATGATCACCCCGAACAGGGCAGTGCCCAGAGAGAGGGTAGGGTAGCGCAGAGCGGGTTTCTGCCGGATCAGGGTGTTGCCGGCCTCGCGCACCAGCCGCGAACGCATGGCGGAGACCCGCAGCAGGCCCAGGGAAGACACAAAGGTAGCAAAGAAGCAGAGCCGATCCAGCGCCTGCAGCAGAATGGGCAAGGGCTGGGCGTCACGCCAGACAACGACACCGGCCATGGCGATAACCACCAGCAGAATCCCTTTCGCCATGCGAGTCTGGCGTGGCCATTGCCACAGCAGATAAAGCAACAGCGTGATTCGCGCCAGCCATGCCCCGGCTTCCAGATCGAACACCAGAAACAGCAGGGTGCCCAGCATGCACAGGGGGAGGGTGGCGTTAAGGGATTTACTCAACCGCCGTAGGAGCCATGCTTGCATGGCGAATCAGCGCGGCCTTCGCCATGCAAGCATGGCTCCTACAGGGAAAATCATGATTGTGCTGCCTGCCGCGCCATTTCCCGGGCAATGACGATCTGCTGGATCTGGGTGGTGCCTTCGTAGATCCGGAACAGACGTACGTCCCGGTAGAAACGCTCCACCGCGTAGTCCGCCATATAGCCGGCGCCGCCATGGATCTGCACGGCGCGGTCGGCCACGCGGCCCACCATTTCGGAACAGAACAGTTTGCAGCAGGACGCATCCAGGCTGACCTGATCACCCCGGTCCTTGCTGCGGGCCGCTTCCAGCACCATGGAGCGACCGGCGAACATTTCCGCGCGGGAATCCGCCAGCATGGCCTGGATCAATTGGTGCTCGATGATGGGCTTGCCGAACTGTTTACGTTCGGCGGCAAAATTCACTGCGTCTTCGATCAGTCGTGTGGCCACGCCCACACAGATAGCAGAGATATGCAGACGACCCCGGTCCAGGACTTTCATGGCGGTCTTGAAACCCACGCCTTCCTTACCACCGATAATGTTCTCGGCGGGCACCCGGCAGTTGTCGAAAATGATGTCGCAGGTGTGGGCGCCTTTCTGGCCCATTTTTACGTCGGCTTTGCCACGGGAAATGCCGGGCGTATCCCCTTCAACAATAAAGGCAGTGACGCCGCCGCCCCCCTGGATTTCCGGATTGGTACGTGCCATTACGGTGAACAGGCCGGCACGGGGGCCGTTGGTGATAAAGCGCTTGGTGCCATTGAGAATGTAGTGGTCGCCGTCCCGCTCGGCACGGGTTTTCACCGCGCCGGAATCCGAGCCCACATCCGGCTCAGTGAGACAGAAGGCGCCGATCACCTCGCCGGTGGCCAGCGGGGGCACGTACTTGCGCTTCTGCTCTTCGGTACCATCAATGAGGATGCCCTGGGCGCCGATGCCATTATTGGTGCCCATCAGGGAGCGGAAGGCCGGGGAGGTTCGGCCCAGCTCGAAGGCCACCAGCACTTCCTCCTCCATGGTCAGCCCCAGACCGCCGTACTCTTCGGGGATGGACAGACCGAATAGCCCCATGGCCTTCATGTCGGCGACAATGTCTTCGGGAATGGTGTCCGTCTCGGCCACTTGCTGTTCGGCAGGCACCAGCCGTTCACGGACAAAGCGGGCAATGGTGTCGGTCAGTTGAGTGAGGATTTCGGCATCACGGATCATGGTCGGGTCCGGTTGTAGCGTTGCTTCTTTTAGAGGGTGTGATCGCAGGGCGAATCTCTTGCATCGCACTCTGTCACGGCCTATCCTGCTCGTCAAGTTTTCAAAATAACATTCCGCACAGCGGACAAAGAGGTGGCAAGCTACAAGCTTCAAGCTGCAACACGGTCAAGGTACGGACTGGCTGAAAGTGTTTCCTCCGCGTTTCATCTTCAGTGTCGTCATGCGTTGCATGATTAAACAGAGTGAAGCGCGGCGTGGGCGCTTTTCTTTTATTGCCACGCTGTATCGCGTTGCAGCTTGTAGCTTGAAGCTTGCAGCTCCTGGGAGAGTGCAAATGCTGGATGCCTATATTTACGACGGCCTGCGAACCCCCTTTGGTCGTCATGGTGGTGCCCTGGCGCCGGTGCGCCCGGATGACCTGTTGGCCGGGGTGATCCGTGAGCTGGTGCAGCGCAATGGTTTCGAGCTGTCTCGCTACGAAGACGTGGTGATCGGCAATACCAACCAGGCCGGTGAAGATGCCCGCAATGTGGCACGTCACGCCGGGTTGCTGGCGGGGCTGCCGGAGTCCGTGGCCGGGATTACCGTGAATCGCCTGTGTGGCAGTGGTCTGGCGGCAACGCTGGATGCCGCACGTATGGTGACGGTGGGCGAGGGCGAGCTGATCGTCTCCGGTGGCACCGAATCCATGAGCCGGGCGCCGTTTGTGATGGCCAAGGCGGAGAAAGCCTTCAGCCGCGACATGACCATCTTCGATAGCACCATCGGCGCCCGTTTTCCCAACCCGGCCATTCTCAGCCAGTTCGGTGCCGACACCATGCCGGAAACCGCCCAGAACGTGGCGGACGATCTTGGCATCAGCCGTGACGCATCGGATGCGTTTGCCGCCCGCTCCCAGCAGCGCTACGAGGCTGCCCGGGGGCGCGGTTTTTACCGGGAAGAAATCCTGCCGGTCACGGTTCCCCAGGGCCGCAAGAAAGAGCCGCTGACGGTGGCGGACGATGAGCATCCCCGTGCCGGCACCACTGCCGAAAAATTGGCAAAACTGCCTGCGATCGTTGAGGGTGGCATCATTACCGCAGGGAATGCATCGGGTGTGAATGATGGCGCGGCGGCACTGATTATCGGTTCTCGTGCTGCGGGTGATGCGGCGGGCATTGCTCCCCGTGCACGGATCCTTGCCGGCGCCGTGGCGGGTGTAGCGCCCCGGGTCATGGGCCTGGGACCGGTAGAGGCCTGCAACAAGGCACTGGCCCGGGCCGGGCTGACCCTGGACCAGATGGATGTGATCGAGATTAACGAAGCGTTCGCGACCCAGGTCTTAGGCTGTTGCAAGCAGCTGGGCCTGGCCGGCGATGATGAACGCCTGAACCCCAATGGTGGCGCTATTGCGGTGGGTCATCCACTGGGCGCGTCCGGCGCCCGCCTGGCCCTCACCGCCATGCGCCAGCTGGAAGCCTCGGGTGGCCGCTATGCACTGGTCAGCCTGTGTATTGGTGTGGGGCAGGGCGTGGCCATGGTTATTCAAAGGCAGTGAATAGTTAATAGCGAAACCCGCAGGGCGGAGATTGCCTGCCGGAAATTTCCGCCCTACGGAATGAAACGAACAGGATTACTAATGCAGAGATTCGACTGGAAAGACCCTTTGTTGCTGGAAACCCAGCTCACCGAAGACGAGCGCATGATCCGTGATGCGGCTCATGATTATTGTCAGAGCAAGCTGATGACCCGGGTGCTGGAAGCCAACCGGCACGAGATTTTTCACCGGGAAATCATGACAGAAATGGGTGAGCTGGGCTTTCTCGGTCCCACCATTCCCGAGCAATACGGCGGCGCCGGTGTGAATCACGTGAGCTACGGCCTGGTGGCCCGGGAAGTGGAGCGGGTGGATTCCGGTTATCGCTCGGCCATGAGCGTGCAGTCGTCGCTGGTGATGTTCCCGATTCATGCTTTTGGCAGTGAAGCGGTGCGCCAAAAATACCTGCCGAAACTGGCCACTGGTGAGTGGGTCGGCTGCTTCGGCCTTACCGAGCCGGATCACGGCTCCGACCCGGGCTCCATGAGCACCCGCGCCAAAAAGGTGGATGGCGGCTACCTGCTCAACGGCGCCAAGACCTGGATCACCAATTCCCCCATTGCCGATGTGGCGGTGGTGTGGGCCAACCTGGACGGCAAGATCACCGGTTTTGTGGTGGAGCGGGGCTTTGACGGTTTCACCACCCCGAAAATCGACGGCAAGTTCTCCCTGCGAGCCTCCATCACCGGCCAGATCATGCTGGATGACTGCTTCGTACCGGAAGAAAACCACCTGGATGTGGAAGGCCTGAAAGGGCCCTTCAGCTGTCTCAACAAGGCCCGCTACGGGATCAGCTGGGGTGCCATGGGCGCGGCGGAATTCTGCTGGCAGGCGGCGCGCCAGTACACCCTGGACCGGAAACAGTTCGGCCGGCCGCTGGCCGCTACCCAGTTGATCCAGAAAAAGCTGGCAGACATGCAGACTGAAATTACCCTGGGTCTGCAGGGCGCGCTGCAGCTGGGCCGGTTGATGGATGCTGGCAACTGGGCCCCGGAAATGGTGTCGCTGATGAAGCGCAACAACTGCGGCAAGGCCATCGATATCGCCCGCCAGGCCCGCGACATGCACGGTGGTAACGGTATCAGTGACGAATACCACGTGATCCGTCATGTGATGAATCTGGAGGCCGTGAACACCTATGAGGGTACCCATGATGTTCACGCTCTGATCCTCGGCCGCTCCCAGACCGGCATTCCGGCCTTTGGCTGAGAACCGCCTTGCTGTGAGTACCCTGAAGCCCCGGACTCCCGGGGCTTTTTTGTAGTGCCCTGTCGCAGCAAACCGAGCTCAGTGTTTCCGGTGTGGGTGGCAGACGGAGAGTGATAGGCAGACGGTATTCTTCCAATCAAAGCATTTGCTTGCTATTAAATAGTGCGCTATTTAATATGGCCGCATGAACGATGACGCCACCACCGATACCTCCTGGCTGAAGCTGGACCTGCAGGTCTGCTTCGCCCTGTACTCCGCGCAGCTTGCCATGAGCAAGGTGTACCGCAAGCTGTTGAAGGAGCTGGGTCTTACCTATCCCCAGTATCTGGTGATGATGGTGTTGTGGGAGCAGGACCGTTTGTCCGTGTCGGAAATCGGCGAGCGTCTGTTCCTGGATTCCGCCACCCTCACGCCTTTGCTCAAGCGTCTGGAAGGCATGGGGCTGGTGCTGCGCCAGCGCAGCCGGCCGGACGAGCGCCATGTGGAAGTGACCCTCACCGAGCCGGGCAGGGTGCTGCGCCAACAGGCGGAGGAAGTGCCGGAAGCCGTACTGTGCGCCAGTCAGTGCAGCCCCGAAGAGCTGGTGCACCTGCGTGATGAATTGCATGCACTGCGTGCCCGGTTGGCAACGGCGGACTGAGACGGGATTCAATGGGCAACATCGTCCCGGCCCGCATTGGGTTCGGGTCGGGAAGAAAAATGGCGCGTTTTTGGGTTTATTTTAGTAGCGCGCTATTAAATAGCGAATATGGAATGACACGAAGGAGAGCACCATGAGTCTTGAAAAAGTATTGTATGAAGCCACAGCCACAGCCACCGGCGGTCGTGATGGCCGCGCCGCCAGCGATGACGGTCAGTTGTCAGTAAAGCTCACCACCCCCAAGGCCCTGGGTGGTCCGGGTGGCGAAGGGACCAATCCGGAGCAACTGTTCGCCGCCGGGTACTCGGCCTGTTTCCTGGGCGCCCTGAAACTGGTGGCCGGCAAAGCCAAGGTATCCCTGCCGGAGGAAACCGCGATTACCGGCCAGGTGGGCATCGGTCCCCTGGGTGGCGGGTTCGGTATTCAGGCAACCCTGAATGTGAATCTCCCGGGGCTGGATCAGGAGCAGGCGCAGACACTGGTGGAGAAAGCCCATCAGGTGTGCCCTTACTCCAATGCCACCCGCGGCAATATCGATGTGGAGCTGGTCGTTACCGTTTAAGGGTGAACCTTGAAGAAAAGTAAAAAAGCAGCCTGCAGGGCTGCTTTTTTATGTCTGTTGTTTTAATAGTGATACCTCGGCAGGGAACCGCCGAGCGTCCAGAGACTCTGAACAGGCTGACGACCACAAGGAATCATTATGCGACCTTTAACATCGACTCTCCGTTCTCTTCCCGTGTTGCTCGGCTCTGCCGGGGTTGTTGCCCTGTTGGCCCTCTCAGGCTGTGATCAGGGAAAACCGGAATCTGATAGTGAACAACCTACCGTTGCGCAGCAGAGCGAAAAGACCGAGCAGCAGATTCTCAGCGGTAAAGTCATGTACCGCGAGCGCATGGCCATGCCGAAAGGCGCAACGCTCACGGTCACCCTGGAGGATGTATCGCTGGCCGACGCACCGTCCACGGTGATTGCCGAGCAGCATATCGATGACCCGGGTCAGGTACCGGTGCCCTTTACGCTGCGCTATGCCAGTGAGGCCGTAGTGCATGACCACCCAATGGCCTATGCGGTACGCGCGGAAATCCGTGGCGCGGACGGGCAGTTGTTGTGGCTCACCACCGAACGTCATACCGCCGAACTGGGCGAACGGGCCAGCGGTGAGGAAATCACTGTCATGTTGCAACGGGTTGCCGCCGAGCAATCAGGGGATACCCAGCCGAAAACAGGCATGGCAGGGGCGAAGGAAGCTGGCGCCAGCTTCTGGGCCGTGGGTAACGAGCCAGGCTGGAATCTGGCGATTTACCCGGAAGAAAAACTGGTCTTTGTTGGCGATTACGGTGAAACCACGGTAACCACTGCGGATACCGGGGCGCAGACCGAAGGCACCGAAACCATTTACATGGCCAACACGGACACCGACCAGCTAAAAGTGGAAATCAGCGAAACGCCCTGTGAGGACACCATGAGCGGTGAAGCCTTCGATTACCAGGTAAAGGTCACCAGCAACGAGACCCTCTACAGTGGCTGCGGTCGGGATCTCTGAGGGCTCCCTATCGGCGAGCGGATGCTCAGGGCGCCAACAGGTGATAGATAAATCGCCCGGCGCCCAGCCATAGCAGGGCACAAAGCGCAAAGAAGAAAATACTGCCATCCTGGTACAGGGCCCACAGTAGCGGTGCGAAAATCACACCGGTGACTGGCAGGGCAACACCGATGGCCAGCCGCTTTCGGCGGCGCAGGCTGTCATCGTCTCGGCTGATGGGATCGGTCATGGCAAGTCGCGTATTCGGATAAAGGCGGCAATTACCTTACCATAGCTGCCCCTCGCCAGTGATGAACCCGGAGTGTGCCATCAAAGGTTATCCCGTTCCCGCCGGTCCCGTTGACCGGGAACTGCTGATCAACAAAAGCCGTTTTATCACCTGGCTGCGCCCGGTAGCCAGCCGCGAACAGGCGATGGCCGTAATCGACGAGGCCAGGGCTCGATACCCGGATGCCAGCCACCATTGCTACGCCTATCTGCTTGGTAATCCGGCTTCGGCTCAAGCCGCCATGAATGACGATGGCGAGCCCTCCGGCACCGCCGGCAAACCCATTTTCAATGTGATCCAGCACAAGGGCATGAGTGATGTGCTGGTGGTGGTGATCCGCTATTTCGGTGGTGTGAAACTGGGGGCGGGCGGCCTGGTTCGAGCCTACGCGGCGGCGGCGGAAGCGGTGCTGGCGGCAGTGGAACGGGTGGAAAGTGTTCCGCAGGTCACTTGCCGGCTGGAGATGGACTTCCCCCTGGAGCAACGCCTTCGTCACTGGGCGGACCAGAATGCCTCCGAGGTGCTGGATGTGCATTACAGCCAATCTGTGGCGATGACGCTGCGCTGCCCGACGCAGTATCTGGATGATCTGGAAAGCCTGTGTGCTGCGGAACAGATTACCCTGACAACACGGTGACCGCTTTGCCGCACAGGGTGTCGTGATCGCCCCTGTCTTTCTTCCTGATCTGGCGGCAAGGTGATAATTCAAACCTTCGCCCGCCAGCAAGCGAAGCCGGAATACAGTCGCGACCTGGCGCATAAGAAAAACCAAACGGAGTCACCATGTCAGAGAAACCGATCATCGATCCCAATCCCCAGACCTTGCCCGAGATTCTGGCGTCCCTGCCGGACGATACCCCCATCGTCATGCTGAATCTGTTGCGCTTTAACGACATCGCACGCTACAAGGACGGCGAGGCGAATTACAGCGGTCGCCAGGCGTACCAGAAATATTCCGACGTGGCCTTCGGCAAGGTGCGCGGAGTGGGTGGTGAGCTGGTCTGGAAAGGCAAGGCCCTGGCCGGCGTGATTGCCCCGGACGCAGAGAAATGGGACGACGTGTTACTGGTGCGCTACCCCTCCAAACAGGCTTTCGCCTCCATGCTGGCCGACCCGGAATACCGAGACGCCACCAAACACCGCTCCGCCGCCTTGCAGGAAGCCCGGCTGGTGGCCATGCAGGAAGGATGAGAAGCAATTAATAATGAATAATTAATAGGTAATAACGAGGGTGGAGTGGCCCCGATGGACAGGGATGTCTGCCCTTGCTAGTAGTAGCCTCTGGTTTTCGTTATTAATTATTCACTATTAACTATTCATTGGTCTTCCCATGTCCAACCAACCTGTAGGCATTCCCATTCCCGGCGGTCACACCATGCGTGGCCGTTGGCTGCGTCCTGAAACGGCCAATCCTCACAAGGCGGCGGTGATCGCCATTCATGACATCTTTGGCTACACCGAGGATATCGAGCGCATCGCCCAGCGGCTGGCCGATAACGGTTATCCGGTGCTGGTGCCCGATCTCTATGATCTCCCCGGCAGCAAGGCCCTGTGCGTGGTGAAAACTCTCAAGGCTCATGAAACCGGTAAGGGGCAGACCTTCGAGCAACTGGAAGCCTGCCGTGAATGGTTGCTCAATCAGGGCGAAGAGGCGGTCACCCAGGTGGGGGTGATGGGCTTCTGTATGGGCGGGCGCTTTGCCGTGCTCTACGCCAGCCAGGCACCGGTGCAGGTGGTGGCGCCTTTCTATGGTGGCATGCCCAAAAACGTGAAAGAGGTGAGCGGCATCTGCCCGGCTGTGGGTGGCTGGGGCCGCACTGACATGATCTACGGTGATCATGGCGATCGGCTGGCAAAGCATATGGATGCACTGGGCGTGCCCCACGATATCAAGACCTACGAAGACGTGGGGCATTCCTTCATGAATGACCACCAGACCTTTACCTTCAAGAAACTGGGGCCGTTGCCGCCGCTGCGATCAAAATTCGATGCGGATGCGTCAGAAGACAGTTGGCAACGGGTGCTGGCGTTTTTTGAAAAGGTGTTTGCCGGGGAGATCTGAAGCCTCTCGCTGCGCGTTTGCATGAGCTCTGCTTGCATGGCGAAGGGGGCGGCAGGTCACTCACCCTGTTCGCCATGTAAGCATAGCGCCTACAGGCGGGTGAGGGGCTGTTGTAGCCTTGTTCACAAGGCTAGAACCGTACCGGATTATTTGGGGCAGTCTGCGCTTACCCATTCCCCTTCGCTTGTTGACACCATCTTGTTGCCAGGCATCGTCATGTCGATGATGCTGGTGTACTGGGTGTCACTGTGCAGGGTTACCGAGCCTTTCATGGTGCTCTGCATGCCATTCTGGTTGCAGGACGCCTCCCAGGTCAGGTCTTCTCCGCTGCGATCAACGTTGCCCAGGTCGCATCCTTCCGTGTTCCAGTCCTTGCGCAAGGCAGTCACGACATCCTCGGCTTGATCAGCACTGAGGCAGTCCTGCTGGGTATGTGCTCGCATCTGCGGGGGCAGGTTGTCGCCTTCCATGGTGGTGTTGATCTGCCACAGGCCGGGCTTCAGGTCCCCAGCCACTGCCATGGCGCTTATGCAAAGCAGTGAAGCCACCAGAATCTTCTGTTTCATGTCGCATCCCTTCTCTGATAACGGAACCGTCTTGAGCGTAGCAATGATGTGCAGTGTGCTCAATTGCCGCTTACGATGGCCGCTGGCTCATCGGAAACTCGCACAGATCGGCGATAAGGCATTCGCCACACTTGGGCTTGCGGGCCGTACACACATAGCGGCCATGCAGGATCAGCCAGTGGTGGGCATCGCGTAAAAACTCCTCCGGCACCAGCCGCACCAGCCGCTTTTCCACTTCCAGCACATTCTTTCCCGGCGCAATACGGGTACGGTTGGACACCCGGAAGATATGTGTGTCTACCGCCATGGTGGGCAGGCCGTAGGCGGTGTTGAGCACCACATTGGCGGTTTTGCGACCCACACCCGGTAGTGCTTCCAGCTCTTCGCGGGTGCGTGGCACCTGGCTGTCATGCTGCTCGATGAGGATTTTGCAAAGTTGAATGATGTTTTCGGCCTTGGAATTAAACAGGCCGATGGTCTTGATGTACTCTTTAAGCCCGTCGACCCCCAGGGCGAAGATCGCCTCCGGGGTATTGGCCACCGGGTAAAGCCTGGCAGTGGCCTTGTTCACGCCCACGTCCGTGGCCTGGGCAGACAGCACCACGGCCACCAGCAATTCGAAATCGTTGCTGTATTCCAGCTCGGTGGTGGGGTTTGGATTCTGGTCCCGCAGGCGGGTAAAGATTTCAGTTCGTTTCTCGCGATTCATAACATCTTCCAGTTGTCGCGGGCAGTATAACGGATCAATCGGTGGCTGTGAGGGTAAGCCCTTGCCACCTACAAGGAGAAAGGGATGCAGTTTTCCGCCATGGAAACCCTCATGGTCGCATTGCTGGTGCTGGGCGCCGGGCAGTGGATTGTTCACAAGGTAGAACTGCTGTCGCGGCTCAACATGCCCGAGCCGGTGGTGGGCGGTTTACTGGCCACCATTGTGGTCACGGCCATGCAGCTTTCCGGCATCAGCCTGACCTTTGATGAGAGTATCAAAACGCCGGCCATGTTGTTTTTCTTTGGCGCCGTGGGGCTGGCGGCGGACTTTCGCCTGCTGCGCCGGGGCGGCTGGGCCATGCTGCTGTTTGCGGTGCTGGTGATTGTGCTGGTAGCCCTGCAGGATCTGGTCGGTGTGATGATGGCCAAGCTGATGGGGCTGGATGCCTGGTACGGGCTGATTGGCGGTTCGGTGACCATGACCGGCGGCCACGGCACCGGCGCCGCCTGGGCAGGCGTTTTCGAGCGGGATTTCGGCCTCACTGGCGTCAGTGAGCTGGCAGCGGCGTCTGCCACCTTCGGGCTTATTTTCGGGGCTCTGCTGGGGGGGCCACTGGCCATGTTCCTGATCCGTCGCTATCGCCTTGCTGCACCGGCCCACGGCCCAGCTGCGGAAGAGGCGGAGCATGATGAGGCGGAAACGCCGCGGCCGATTTCTGCTGCCAGCGTGATTCGCATCATGATGTTGCTGTCGGTGGGCGTGGTGGTCGGCACTGTGGCGGCAGAAGAGTTTGCGTCCGTGTTCCGGTTGCCCACCTTTGTCTGGGTACTGTTTGTCTGCATTGTGCTAGGTAACACGGCCCGTCGCCTGTGGCAGGTCAACGATGCCACCATCGATGTGGTGGGCAACACGGCGCTGGGGATTTTTCTGGCGATCACGCTGATGAGTCTGCAATTGTTGCAACTGGTGGATCTGGCCCTGCCCATGCTGGCCATGCTGCTGGTGCAGGTGGGGCTGGCGCTGGCGTTTATTACCCTGGTGACCTTCCGGCTGATGGGGCGCAACTATGATTCGGCGGTGCTCTGTGCCGGCCACTGCGGCTTTGCCATGGGCGCCACGCC
>NZ_JBNPEC010000193.1:7070-20687 GCF_051117345.1 Alcanivorax sp. | reverse complement strand
TGATGGGACTGGGTATGGACGGCAGTCACGTTGACCTTTTCGTTGGCCAGTACCGCGATCACATCCTTGAGCAGGCCCTGACGATCCCAGGCGCGCAGGAAGACATCCACCGGGTAGGTAATGCGGTCCGCTTCGCCCCAGGTGACTTCGATGACCCGGTTGGGGTCGTCGCCCTGCATGGCCAGCAGTTTTTCTCAATCGGCCCGGTGCACGGTGACGCCACGCCCGTGGGTGATGAAGCCCATGACCGGATCGCCGGGGACCGGCTGGCAGCAGCCGGCCATGTGGGTGAGCAGGTTGCCCACGCCCTGGATGGTCACATCGCCGGTTTTCGAGGCCTTGGGCTTGGACAGCACCAGGTCCAGTTCCCGCTGGCTGTCATCCGGCTGCAGGGCCTGCACCTGATTGACCACATGCCCGGGGCGCAGGTCACCGGCACCCAGGGCCGCCAGCACATCGTCGCCGGTTTTCAGGTTCAGGTGCGGGGCCAGGGTGTCCAGGTCTACCTTGTCCAGAGCCAGGCGGGACATCTCTTTTTCGAGAATGGCCTTGCCCTGGATGATGTGCACGTCGCGATCCTGGCGCTTGAACCACTGCTGGATACGCGCTCGCGCCGAGGAGGTGGCCACGTAACCCAGCGACGGGGTCAGCCAGTCGCGGCTGGGACCGCCCTCTTTGGCAGTGAGAATGGTGACCTGCTCACCGGTGTTGAGGGTGTAGTTGAGCGGCACGATGTGGCCGTTGATCTTGGCGCCCCGGCAGCGGTGCCCCACTTCGGTGTGAATGTGATAGGCGAAATCCACCGGGGTGGCGCCGGCTTCCAGATCCACCACGTGGCCATCCGGGGTGAACACATAGACCCGGTCGCTGACCAGGCCGTGGCGCAACTCGTCCACCATGGTGTCCGGGCTGTCTTCGCCCAGTTCCTCGTGCCATTCGAGCACCTGGCGCAGCCAGGCGATGCGCTGCTCGTAGTCGCTGACGCCGCTCTTGCCCTTCTTGGCACCTTCCTTGTAGCGCCAGTGGGCACACACGCCCAGCTCCGCCTCTTCGTGCATGTTGAAGGTGCGAATCTGTACTTCCAGCATCTTGCGTTCCGGGCCCACCACGGCGGTGTGCAGGCTCTGGTAACCGTTGGCCTTGGGGCTGGCGATGTAGTCGTCGAATTCCTTGGGCACGTGTTGCCACAGGGAGTGGACCACGCCCAGCGCGGCGTAGCAGTCACGCAGGGCCGGCACCAGGATACGCACGGCGCGCACGTCGTAGACTTCGCCGAATTCCAGGTGCTTTTTCTGCATCTTCCGCCAGATGCTGTAGATATGCTTGGCCCGACCATGCACTTCGGCACCGTGGATATCGTTTTTTTCCAGGTAGCCGCGTAACTGCTCGAGCACATTCTCAATGTAGTGTTCGCGGGCCAGGCGTTTTTCGTCCAGCAGTTTGGCGATCTTCTTGTAGGCACCCGGTTGCAGGTAACGGAAGGACAGGTCCTCCAGTTCCCATTTGAGCTGGCCGACCCCCAGCCGATGGGCCAGCGGGGCGTAGATATCGAAGATTTCCTGGGCCACCTTGCGCTGGCGCTCGGGCTCGGACTCCTTGACGGCGCGGATGATCACCGTCCGTTCGGCCAGTTTCACCAGCGCCACGCGCACGTCGTCGACCATGGCCACGAGCATCTTGCGCATGTTATCGAGCTGGCCATCCTGTTGACCGAGCACCGCCTTGCGGGTGGGGTTCAGGTTGGTGCTGATAGCCGCCATGCGTAGCACTCCTTCGATCAGGCGGGCCACGTCCGAGCCGAATTCCTTTTCCGCTTCCGGCAGAGACATCTGCCCTTCACGCACGGAGCGGTAGAGGATGGCGGCGGGCAGTACGTCGGTATCAGCGCCCAGGTCCACCAGCACTTCGGCCATTTCCAGGCCGATATCCAGGCAGCCCTTGCCGTAGGGCCAGTGCCGGCCGGCAGCTTCCCCGGCCATCTGACACTGTTCCGCCCGCTCACAGGCCTGCTCCAGTACCTCGCTGTTGCGTACCGGGGCCCGGGTTTCCAGGTGCGCCAGCCAGTCACGCCAGTGACCGGTAGCGCCTTCTGTGGGGCGGCGTACTGTTACCATGATCTTTCCTTCTGCTTTGGTGGTGGCTCTCTACCACCACCGTTGGGGCCTTGTTGACAAGGCTCCAAAAGGCTCACGTCACTTCTTCTCAAACACCGCGATGGATTCCACGTGGGTGGTGTGGGGGAACATGTCCATCACGCCCGCCGCTTTCAGACGGTAACCCAGGGCATTGAGTTCCCCGGCATCACGGGCCAATGTGGCCGGATTGCAGGACACATAGACGATTCGCTTCGCACCCAAACGGGGCATCAGCTTCACCATTTCCAACGCCCCGGTGCGCGGCGGGTCAATCAGGATACGATCATACTTGCGGTTGGCCCAGCTTTGCCCGGCCACATCCTGGCTCAGATCCCAGGCGTGGAACTCCAGGTTATCCAGGCCATTGCGGCGGGCATTCTCGTAACCACGCTCTACCATGGCCCTGCTGACTTCCACGCCCACCACCTTGCCGGCCCGCTTGGCCGCCGGGATGGTGAAGTTACCCAGGCCACAGAACAGATCCAGCACGGTGTCTTCCGGGGAGATGTCCAGCAAGTCCAGTGCCAACGGCACCATCTTGCGGTTGATCTCCGCGTTTACCTGGGTGAAATCCGTGGGATGGAAGGCCAGTTCCACATCGGCGGAGGGGTGGCGGTAGTAGAGCCGCTCTTCGTTCTCCGCCCCGGTGAGCGCCGGCCAGATACGGTGCACGGTGCTTTCGTTACCAGGCTGCAGGTACAGGTGCCAGCCCAGAGGCCGACAGAAATCCAGGAAAGCCTGTCGATCTTCATCAGGCAGCGGATCCAGATGGCGGATGATCAGCGCCACCTCGTCGTCGCCGGCGGCCAGTTCGATCTGCGGGATGCGGCTACGGCTCTTGAGGCCGTGCATCAGGGTGCGCAGGTCAGACAGGCGATGGCCCACGGACGGAAACAGCACTTCGCATTGCTGCAGCTGGGCGATGAAGCTGTTGCGCTTTTCCCGGAAGCCCACCAGGGTTTCGTCCTTGGCTTCCACGTATTTTACGCCCATGCGGGCCTTGCTGCGGTAGCCAGTGACCGGGCCGGTAAGCGGTGGCAGCCACTCTTTCGGTGCCAGCCCGCCGAAGTGCTGCAGCTGCTCGCGCAGTACGGCTTCCTTGCGGGCAATCTGCACATCCGGATTCATATGCTGCAGGCTGCAACCGCCACACAGGTTACTGTGCTGACAGGGAGGCTCGACCCGGTCCGGGGAGGCGGTGACGATCTCCACCGCCTTGCCTTCGTCGAACTTGCGGCGCATGTAGGTGAATTTGAACATCACCTCTTCGCCGGGCAGGGCGTTGTCGATAAAGGTGGTCTTGCCATCACGGCGGGCAATGCCGCGGCCATCGTGGCTGAGGGATTCAATGCTGGCGGGTTCCGGGGTTTCCGGTAGCTGCTTGCGTTTTCGGGCCATGGGATCTCAATCGGTAAAGCGGTAATCAAATCGGTTAGCGCTATGCTTGCATGGCGAACGCCTGAAGAAGCGTCTTCGCCATACAAGCATGGCTCCTACTGTGGGGGGCTAATCAGCCTTTTTCCCAGGCTTCAAGGAAGCTCAGGAAGTGCGGGTGGCCTTCGGCTTTCAGGTAATCCTTCAGCAGGGTCAGTTCCTGCTCGTAGCCGGTGGGGTCCAGTTCGCCGCGCATCAGCTGAAAGCGCAGGTAGACCAGCCAGGTGTTGAGCACATCGGTTTCGCAGTAGTCACGAATGCCCTTGAGGTTGCCGTCCTGGAAGGCATCGAACACCTTGCCACCGCTCATGCCCATTTTGCCGGGGAAGCCCAGCAAGGTAGCAATCTGGTCCAGCGGGGCGTTGGCCCGGGCGTTGAACAGGGCCAGCTGGTCCATCAGGTCCAGGTGGCGCTGGTGGTAACGGCTAAGGTAGTTGTTCCATTTGAAGCTGGAGTCTTCATTACCGGTTTCCCAGTAACGGCGGGCCTGAACGCCATGCTTGAGCGCCCGGTAGTGCAATACCGGCAGGTCAAAGCCGCCACCGTTCCAGCTCACCAGATTCGGGGTGAAGCGGTCGATGCCGTCGTAGAAGCGCTCGATCAGCTCCTTCTCGGTGCTGTCTTCGTCTCCCAGGGACCAGACTTTGACGCCCTGGGTGGAGCGCAACACCACAGAAATGGCAACGATACGGTGCAGGTGCAGGCGCAGGAATTCGGTGCCATTTTCCTGGCGGCGCAGGTTCAACAGGGCACTGGCCGTGTCCTTGTCGCTCAGCCCGTCCAGGTCATAAATGCGTCGCCCACCGTCCAGGTCGGGGATGGTCTCGATATCGAATACCAGTACGTTCATTCAGCACTCCAAAATGGGAAGGGCCCGCTTCAGGTAGCGGGCATCCAGCGTCAGGTTTATTGCTGGAACACCCCCGTGGACAGGTAACGGTCGCCGCGGTCACAGATGATGGCCACGATGATGGCGTTTTCAAGCTCTTCGCTCAGACGCAGGGCGCCGGCAACGGCACCGCCGGACGAGACACCACAGCTGATGCCCTCTTCCCGGGCCAGTCGGCGCATGGTGTGTTCTGCCAGGGCCTGATCCATGTCGATGACCCGGTCCACCCGGGAATCGTCGTAAATGGACGGCAGGTATTCCTTCGGCCAGCGACGGATGCCGGGGATGGATGAGCCTTCGGTGGGCTGCAGGCCGACAATCTGGATCGCCGGGTTCTGTTCTTTCAGATACATGCTGCAGCCCATGATGGTACCGGTGGTACCCATGGAGCTGACAAAGTGGGTAACGCCACCATCCGTATCCCGCCAGATCTCCGGGCCGGTGCTTTCGTAATGGGCCATGGGGTTGTCCGGGTTGGCGAACTGGTCCAGCACCCTGCCCTCGCCCCGGGCCTGCATGGCCTGGGCCAGATCGCGGGCGCCTTCCATGCCCTCTTCCTTGCTGACGGAAATCAGCTCGGCGCCATAGGCGGCCATGGCGTCACGGCGTTCCTGGCTCTGGTTGGCGGGCATGATCAGTTTCATGCGGTAGCCGCGCATGGCGGCGGCCATGGCCAGGGCGATACCCGTGTTACCGCTGGTAGCTTCGATGAGGGTATCGCCGGGTTGGATCTCGCCCCGCGCCTCGGCCTTCATGATCATGTTAAGGGCCGGGCGATCTTTCACCGAGCCTGCAGGATTGTTGCCTTCCAGCTTCACCAGAATGGTATTGGTGGTGTCGCCCGGCATCCGCTGCAGGCGAACCAGGGGCGTATTGCCCACGGTCTGTTCGATGGTTTTATGGTTCATGGCGCGCATTGTACCTAAAAAGCCACCGCATGCTGCACGCTTCACGCAACAACGCGGTTGTAGACTGTAGTGAATTGACACCCCGAGGCCACGCCCAATTATCAGGTGCGGCTGCTCTGGCCCAGAATGGCAATCTCATTAGCCATGCTGTTGCATGGTCGTGCTGCATGTTGCCGTTGTTCAGGCATAATGGTCGAAAACAACAGCAATAACGGGGTTTCATGGTCAACCAAAGCCTTCGCTCACGCCTGATGTTCATGGCCATTCTGCCCGCCCTGATGGCGGCTCTGGTGGTGGGCGGCTATTCCCTGGTGAACCGACTGGTGGATGTGCGCGATACCAATGCCCAGCGCCAGCAGCTGGTGACCGACAGCTTTGCCGCCCGCCTGGAAAGCACTCCCATCACTGACACTGCTCGCCAGCAACAGCTTTTTCGCCAGTTGCTGGAAGCCGAAGATGTGCGCGCGGCCACCCTGAATTTCACCGGTGATCGTCCTTCCATGCACGCCGGACCACGGCTTCGTCCGGTAACAGGCCAGAATCAGGAAGACGGTCGGCAGCGGCTGGTTACTGATACCAGTTGGCAGTTGACCCGGGATATCAACCCCGGAGAACCGGCCATTTTGACGGTGGAATTCACCCGCCAAGGGGAATACGTCTCCACCCTGGAGGGGCTGATCACCGTGATTGTGGTGATGGTGGGCCTGATGCTGCTGGCTATGGTGCCGGCTCTGCGCTTTTCCCAACAGCTGACAAACCCGATCGGAGAAATGGTGGCCGCCGTGCGGCGTATTCGCGACGGTGACCTGAGCATGGCCATTCATACCCAGGCCAAGGGGGAGCTGGCGGAGCTGGAGACTGCGCTGCGCCAGATGGTGTCGGCCCTCGCGGATGCCCAGACCGAGCTGCAGCAGAACGTGGACCAGGCCACCCAGGATCTGCGCGAAACCCTGGAAACTATCGAGATCCAGAATATCGAGCTGGACATGGCCCGCAAGGAAGCGCTCAAGGCCAGCCAGATCAAATCGGAGTTCCTGGCCAACATGAGCCACGAAATCCGCACTCCGCTCAATGGCATCATCGGCTTTACCAAGCTACTGGAAAAATCCGCCATGAGCCCGCGCCAGCAGGATTACCTGGGCACCATTCACAAGAGCGCCGATTCGTTGCTGGCGATCATCAACGATATTCTGGATTTCTCCAAGATCGAGGCAGGCAAGCTGTCTCTGGAGCATACCCCGCTCAACCTGCACGATCTGATCGAGGATGTGCAGACTCTGCTGGCCCCCATGGCTCAGGACAGGGGCCTGGAACAGGCTGCCATCATCTATTCCGATGTGCCGGTGAATCTGCTCGGCGACCCGCTGCGCATCCGCCAAGTGCTCACCAATCTGCTCAGCAATGCCATCAAGTTCACAGAGCAAGGCTCGGTGGTGGTACGCGCCATGCTGGAGGAAGACCGTGGCGCAGAAGCGATTATCAAGCTGACGGTGACGGATACCGGCAACGGCCTGAGCCCGGAAGCGCAGAAAAACCTGTTCAGCGCCTTTACCCAGGCAGACCAGAGTGCCCGCCGTCAGGAAGGCGGCACGGGCCTGGGGCTGGCCATCAGCAAACGTCTGGTGGAAGGCATGGGCGGCGAAATTGGCATCGACAGTAGCGAGGGCCAGGGGTCTACCTTCTGGTTCACCCTGCGTGCGGAGCGGGACCCGAAACAGCGCCCTTCTCCCCATCTGGAACACTTCCGGGGCCGTACCGTGACGTTGGTGGAAACTGACGAATATGGCCGACTCGGCCTGTATCACATGCTCAGCCACTGGCAGATGCGCATCAACGAATACCACAGTCTGGATGACCTGATGGCCGCCCTGGACCGGGGGGAGCTGGTCAACAGCGATTTCCTCATCGTGGGCCTGCCCGCCCACCCGGAAAAACAGAGCATGCAACCGGTGCTGGATAACCTGGCCGCCCTGGGCCAGCCCATGCTGGCCCTGAGCAATAATCCGGAAAGCGTGTGCCGCTGGCTGGAGCACTATCCGCATTGTCAGGTGCAGGGCAAACCGGCCACCCGCCAGCGCCTGTTTAACGCCCTGCTGGCCTTGAGCGGCGAACTGGATAGCAGTGAGCTGGATGCCGACACCGAGGACCGACTGGACTACCCGGTATCGGTAATGGTGGTGGACGATCACCCTGGCAATCTGAAACTGGCCAGGGTTTTTCTGGAAGAGTTGGGAGCCATCGTCACGCCCTGTGACAGTGGCCAACAGGCCCTGGACGCGTTTCGCGACCAGGAGTTCGATCTGGTATTCATGGATATCCAGATGCCGGGCATGGATGGCAAGACCACGACGGCCAGAATGCGCGAACTGGAAGCCCCGGGTTGCCACACCCCCATCGTCGCCCTGACCGCCCACGCGCTGGAAAGCGAACGCCGGGATCTGCTCGACAGCGGTCTGGATGATTACCTGAGTAAACCGATTACCGAAGGGCAGCTTCGCCACACTCTGGAACAGTGGGTAATGGAAAAGCCACACCAGCCCCTTCCTGATCCCGGCGAAGACAATGAACCGGTCAACGACAAGGTGTTCGATGCGGACCTGGCCCGCCGCCGTGCCGGGGGCCGACAATCGCTGGCCGATGAAATGCTGAAAATGCTGCTGGAGAGTCTGTCAGAAGACCGCCCGGCCATTTCTTACGCCTTCGACAATGCCGACCAGGACACCCTGCTCGAGCGCGTTCACAAACTCCACGGCGCCACCCGTTACTGCGGCACCCCACGCCTGGAGACGGCAGCAAAGACCCTGGAAGAGGCCCTGAAAACCGGTACCGCCCGAGAATCCCTGGCACCGATGGTCTCGGCACTCTGTGACGAAATCTGCGCACTGGAGCAGCTATGGCAGGATCAGGGGGAGGAAGTTTCTAGCTACTAGCTTCTAGCTGCGACGCGGGCTCGGCCGTGCAGGATCGAGGTACGTTGCCCGCGTTTGTAGGAGCGGCGCTCGCGGCGCGGTTCAGGCCTGGGCGAGGATTGGATCTTTATGTAGGAGCGGCACTAGAGCCGCGAACCGAGCGTAGCGAGGTAAGAGAGACATGGGTTGCTGCATTCTTTTCTGAAACCTGTCGAGCCCTGATATTCCTGATCACCCTGCGGGCGATTTCCGCGCAAGCGCGGTTCGCACCTCAAGAGGTACTCCTACAGGGGGCTTCGTAGAAATGACGAGGTCTCGGGAACTTTCCAGTCTTTCCTTATCCAATCGAGCGTAGCTCGTAGCTCGTAGCTCGTAGCTCGTAGCTCGTAGCTCGTAGCTCGTAGCTCGTAGCTCGTAGCTCGTAGCTCGTAGCTCGTAGCTCGTAGCTCGTAGCTACTCCCTCAAACCCGCACTTCGGTCTGCACCTTTTTCGCGGCGCGGCCCATCATGTCGATGATTTTTTCCCGCTCGCGTTTTTTCAGTTCAGCGCTTTTGACATGCAGGCTGAAACCTTCGGCTTCGAAGTCCACGTCTACCGGCTTTTCCTGTTTCAGATCCGTGGCGGATCGGGCCAGGGTTTTGAGGATGGAATTCTTGTCAAAATTGCGAATCCGCTCTATATCCAGATGGATGCCGAAGCCTTGGGTCTCTGCAGAGACATAACGATTTCGGGCGCCGGCATCCTTCTTGGCGCCCATGGCTTCAAATACGGGAATCGGTCGATTGAACCCCTTGACCTGGATGTCGCCAATGTTGCGACACTGGATACGGTCCTTTACCAGGTCCTGGGTGGCTTCGGAAATCAGCACGCCACCGGGACGACAGGCAGATTCCAGGCGGCTAGCCAGGTTCACATCGGTGCCGAGAATGGTGTAGTCCATGCGCGAATCGGTACCGAAGTTGCCCACCGTCACGTAGCCGGTGTTGATGCCGATGCGGATTTCCAGCTTGTGGTCGATCCCCTCACGCTTCCAGCGCTGACGCAGCAATTTCATTTGCTCCTGCATTTCGATGGCCATCATCACGCACCGGAACGCATCTTCCTGGGCGCCAGCACTTTTCGGATCGCCGAAAAATACCATCACCGCATCACCGATGAACTTGTCGATGGTACCGCCATGGCGCAGGGCGATGCGGGTCATCTCGCTGAGATAAGAGTTGAGCATGCTGGTCAGGGTTTCCAGCGGCAGCTCTTCGGAAATGGCGCTGAAGCCCTTGATGTCGGAAAAGAATACCGTCAACCGCTTACGGCGGGTTTCCAGCTTGGCATCACGCTTGCCGGAAAAGATCGAGCCCCACACCTGCGGCGGCAGATACTTGGCCAGCTTGCGGGACATGTCCACCGCCTGTTTCTGCTGGCGGCGCACTGCATCCTGGGCCTGCTTCAGATAGCGGGCCTGCAGATGTGCAAAGGCGGAAGACGCGCCGACATAAATGCCCAGGCCAAGCAGGGAGATGACCGTCAGCAGCACCGGAGACTGCTCCACCGGCAAGGCGGGGAAACCCAGAATCCAGCCCATTACCAGCGCACCTATCGCTGTCATCAACAGGTTCAACAGCCAGGGCTTCAGGCCGCCGCTGCTGACCGCATTGGCATGAACAATGATCAGCAGCACCAGCGATGGCACCAGGGCAAAATGCAGCAGCGCGCATACCACGCCGATGATCATCGCATCGGCCTGCATCAACAGTTGATGCACCGGTTTTTGCGGTCGATCCTGCCTTTCGGCCAGAAACAGCATACCCTGGGCTATCAATGGATAGACGAGCAGACCCGCCACACCAAGCATATATAGCTGGGGATATAGCTCCAGCTTCAGGCCCGCCATGAGAATCATGGCGGCCACCAGGAAAGCCAGCAAACGGATGTAGTTAGCCTGACGGCGTGCCCGCTCCATTGGACCGATCTGGGGTCGGCGGGCTTTCTTTTTGATTGAACTTGTCATGTGAACCGATTCACGTGATTTGCGAGAAGCTTATCTCTTTCCCATCTAAGAAAAAAGACTGGCAAGATCAAAGGTGACGTTAATCCTGTGACTGGGACTTATTTTCAAATCGGGCTACCATGGCGCCCCAGGACAAGGAGCCCTGAATGGACACCATCACCGCCCTCACCACCCGTGTTTCCAGCCCGCGACTGGACCAGCCCGGCCCTAGCGACGAGCAGCTCGACCTGTTGCTGCGCGCCGCCATCCGTGCACCGGACCATGGCCTGCTGCGTCCCTGGCGCTTTATCGTTCTGGAAGGCGAACAACGAGAACGGCTGGGCGACATCATGGAAGCGCAGTTGCTGGAAGAGCAGCCCGAGGCCGACTCGCGCAGCCGCGACAACGCCCGCAACAAGGCCTTGCGCGCGCCCACCATTATCGTGGCGGTGGCGGAAGTCACCGAGAACCACAAGATTCCGGTATGGGAACAGGTACTGGCCGTGGGGGCCGCTGTGCAGAACATGATGGTAGCCGCCTATGAGCTGAACCTGGGCGCCATGTGGCGTACCGGCGCTCTGGCTAACTCCGACCTGGCCAAACGCATGCTGGGCTTCGCCCCCAAGGATCAGGTAGTGGCCTATCTCTACCTGGGCACCCCGATGGGCAACCTGAAAAACCTGCCCGACGATTCCCCCGCCGACTTCATTCGTACCCTGCCATGATGGATCTGGATGGGTTGGCAGAACGGGTCCGCGACGCCATTCCCCTGACCCGGCATCTGGACTTCACCTTCGCCGGGTTTGACGGCCTCAGCCTAGTCGTCACTGCGCCCCTGGAGCCCAATCACAACGACAAGGGCACCTTCTTCGCCGGTAGCCAGTCCGCCCTGTTAACCCTGGCCGGCTGGGGTCTGACTACCCTGCTTGCCCAACAAAGCGGCCACCCGGCCGATGTAGTGGCCGTGGAAACCTCGCTGGAATACAAATTGCCTCTAGAGGGAGATCTGCATATTGCCGCGTCCATCAACGAAGCAGACAGGGAGCGTTTCGCCCAGCGCCTGAGTCGCCGGGGCAAGGCCACACTGCGCATTCACGCCCAGGGCACCGGCGTCGATGGCAAAGTGGTATGCCTTTATCAGGGCCTGTACCTGGCAAGAACCTGAGCCTTCCACGCAGAAATGCTCAAACCCTGACCAACCAGGCGGTCGGGCGCTTGCCTCAAGCCCCACCCTCCGGTACTCTACGCGCCCTCAAGAGTTGGCCAGATAGCTCTTGTGCACAATCAGTTTAAGGTGGGGTGTCCGAGTGGCCGAAGGAGCACGCCTGGAAAGTGTGTATACGGAAACGTATCGAGGGTTCGAATCCCTCCCCCACCGCCAAATTAAAGAAAGCCCCGCAATGCGGGGCTTTTTTGTGGGCTCATACTATGGCGGTTTCTCCCTGCAAAACCGCTACTGATGAAAAGCCTTCCGCCTTCCGTTGGAGCTATGCTTGCATGGCGAACTTTCCTACCCCCTTCGCCATGCAAGCATAGCTCCAACGAAACACTCCCCCCCTCGAACGCCCTTGTTCCCGCTACCTGCTACTCGCTAAAGTGATCCGATTACAACAAGGGAACGCATCATGACCAACACCACCGGCTGGTTGGGCCGACTGGAAACGCTGGGCAACAAACTGCCCCACCCTACCCTGCTGTTTGTCTGGCTGTGTTTGTTGCTGCTCCCTCTCACTGCGCTACTGGGAGAGCTGGGGCTATCCACCGTGCATCCGCTCAACAACGAGACGGTGACCGTGCACTCGTTGGTGGACGGGGACGGCATCCGCTATCTGTTTACCTCTCTGGTAGGCAACTTCACCGGCTTTGCGCCACTGGGCATTGTGCTGGTTGCCATGCTGGGGCTGGGCATCGCCGAGCAATCCGGTTTGCTGTCGGTGAGCCTGGCCAGCCTGGTACGTCGGGCGTCCGGACGAACCCTGGTGATCACGGTGGCCTTTGCCGGAGTCCTTTCCAGCCTTACCGTGGATGCCGGCTATGTGGTGCTGATTCCGTTGGCCGGGCTGGTGTTTCAACTGGCTGGCCGCTCCCCCATTGCCGGCATTGCCACCGCCTTTGCGGCGGTGTCCGGTGGCTTCAGTGCCAACCTGCTGGTGGGCCCGGTGGATGCCACCCTGGCCGGCCTGTCCACGGAAGCGGCCCGCATTGTGGACCCGACTCGCACCGTGGATGCCACCGGCAATTACTGGTTCATTATCGTCTCCACCTTTCTGGTCACCGCGCTGGTAACGCTGGTCACCCAGCGCATTACCGAACCCAGGCTAGCCAGCCAACCGACGGGAGAAACCACCGACCCCGAGGTGCCAACCAGCCACCCACGCGCCATGGCATGGACACTAGCCACGCTCCTGGCATTACTTGCGGCCATCGCCTTGCTGGTCTTTCCGGAAGGCGCCCCCTTACGTCACCAGGATACCGGCAGCGTGTTGGGCTCGCCGTTTATCCATGGGCTAGTGGTGATAGTGGCGCTGATCGCCGGGGTGTGTGGCGCAGTCTACGGCCGGGTTAGCGGTCAGTTTCGCAATGCCGGCGATATCATTACCGCCATGGAAACCACCATGGCCTCCATGGCCGGTTATCTGGTGCTGATGTTCTTTGCCGCCCAGTTCGTGGCCTGGTTCAACTACAGCCAGCTGGGTTTGCTGCTGGCCATCGAGGGCGCCGCCTGGCTGGGCAGCCTGACGCTGCCCAAGGTGGTGCTGTTACTGCTGTTCCTGCTGCTCACCACTCTGATCAATCTGTTGATCGGTAGCGCCTCGGCCAAATGGTCCATCCTGGCGCCCATCTTCGTGCCCATGCTGATGCTGCTGGGCGTTTCCCCGGAAGCCACCCAGGCCGCCTACCGGGTGGGTGATTCCAGCACCAACATCATCACCCCGCTGATGCCCTATTTTGTGCTGGTTCTGGGCTTCGCCCGCCGCTACCAGCCAGACACCGGCATCGGCACACTGATCGCCCTGATGCTGCCGTACAGCCTGACGTTGTTATTGGGGTGGTCGGTATTGCTGGGGGTATGGATCGGGTTTGGCTGGCCGCTGGGACCTTAAAGACAGCTGCAAGCCCCAAGCTTCAAGCTGCAACACGAGGTAAAGACATTGCCAAATTCCAATCGCTGTGCTCCGCGCTGAAATTCTCTTAAAACAAAAAAACCGCGCCCGAAGGGTGCGGTTTTTTTGTAGCTTGTAGCTTGTAGCTTGTAGCTTGTAGCTTGTAGCTTGTAGCTTGTAGCTTGTAGCTTGTAGCTTGTAGCTTGTAGCTTGTAGCTTGTAGCTTGTAGCTTGTAGCTTGTAGCTTGTAGCT
>NZ_JBNPEC010000193.1:0-6970 GCF_051117345.1 Alcanivorax sp. | reverse complement strand
TTGTAGCTTGTAGCTTGTAGCTTGTAGCTTGTAGCTTGTAGCTTGTAGCTTGTAGCTTGTAGCTTGTAGCTTGTAGCTTGTAGCTTGTAGCTTGTAGCTTGTAGCTTGTAGCTTGTAGCTTGTAGCTAGAAGCTAGAAGCTAGAAGCTCGTAGCTATTATTTGATTAACCGAAGGGTCAACGGATAACGATAGCGCTCCCCTCCATTGGCTTTCACCGCAGCAATGATGGTCATCACCAGCCAGAAGATGCCGATGATGGGCAGCAGAAGACCGCCAATGACGACGAACATCAGCAGGAAGGCAACAAAGCCGGCAATGGAAATGGTGATGTTGAAGTTCAACGCTTCTTTGCCCTGATCATCGACAAAGGCACTTTCATCTTTCTTGACCAGCCACATGATCAGCGGCCCCAGTATATTGCCGAATGGCACCACCAGACCCGCCAGTGCCAGCAGGTGGCAGGCAAGGCCCAGGCTGCGTTCTTCCTTTTTCGTTTCGCTCTGGGTCTGCTCCAGATCGGACATTGTTCGCTCCTTGATAACGGTATTGGCTTGGTGATGTTGTTACTGACGGATGGTGCGCCGGTTCGGTAACGGCTGCTCGCTGTTCGAGCGGAACGGATTGATATCGATACCGCCACGACGAGTAAAGCGCCCGTAAACGGTCAGGTGACGCGGGGAACACTGGCGCATCAGGTCGACAAACATCTGCTCGATAATCTGTTCATGGAAGCCCTGATGATTACGCAGAGACACCACGTAACGCAGAAAACTGGCCGGGCTGATGGCGCGGCCGGTGTAGCGTACCACCACCGTGGCCCAGTCCGGCTGGTTGGTCACCGGGCAATGACTGCGCAGCAGGTGAGAATAGAGTTGTCCGGTCTGCTCGGCACCCTGGTCACACAACAGCAAGTCCGGGCGATATTCGTAATGCTCGAAACCGATGTCGATGTTGTCCACACACTGGCCGCGATCTTCCCACACTGGAAAGCCGGCGGATTCTTCCAGGGAATACAGCAATACTTCCATGTTGCCACCCACCGTCTGCGCCACATCCTTTTCAATCGTGGCGCGCACCTTATCGCGGTTTTCAAAACGGGTGTTGGCAAAGGAATTCAGATACAGCTTGAGTGATTTGGATTCCACGATGTTGGGGGTGGTGCAGGGAATGCGCAACTCGCACAGAGCCACCACCGGCTTGCCCTTTTCATTGAGCCAGGACAGCTCGTAGGCATTCCAGATATCCGTGCCGTGGAACGGCAGGCTGGTATCTTCATCACCCAGCTCTTCCAGCTCGAGAGATTCCCGCGCATCCCAGCGCGGCACCGGGCACAGCAGCGAGGGCATGTACTCATCCACGTAATCGCTGGATCGCCCCAGTGGTGTTTCTTTCAAATAGCTCATGATTACCTCTTGGCACACCCGTCCTTGGATTATATTCCCATCATAATCCGATTGTTTAGTGGCGAATACCCGTACCACGTTGCAACAACCATAGCGCCAACAGATAGAACGCCACCACAAAAGCCAAGATCGCCCCCAACGAGGCATAAACGTTCACATCACTGACACCCAGCACGCCGTAACGGAAAGCATTCACCATATAAACGATGGGGTTGGCCAGGCTCACCGTCCGCCAGAATTCCGGCAACAGATCGATGGAATAGAACACCCCGCCCAGGTAGGTCAGCGGCGTCAGAATGAAGGTGGGGACAATGGAAATATCATCGAACTTGTTGGCGAAGATGGCATTGATGAATCCTCCCAGGGCAAACAGGGCTGCCGTCAGTATCACCACGGTGATGGTGATCAGCAGGTGCTGCATGGATAGCTGGGTGAAAAACAGACTGAGCAGGCTGACGATCAGCCCCACCAGCATGCCGCGCACCATGCCACCGACGATAAAACCATTGAGAATCACGTGGGCTGGCATGGGTGACACCAGCATTTCCTCAATGGAGTGCTGGAACTTGGTGGAAAAGAACGAGCTGACCACATTGCCGTAGCTGTTCTGTATCACGCTCATCATGATCAGGCCCGGCACGATATATTGCATGTAATTGAAGCCGCCCATCTCACCGATGCGACTACCGATGAGATTGCCAAAGATCACGAAGTACAGCGTCATGGTGATCGCCGGTGGCAGCAGGGTCTGCGGCCAGATGCGGGTAAACCGACGGATTTCCTTGGTAACGATGGTGAGAAAGGCCACCCACTGTTCACGTGGACTCATGATGCTTGCTCCCCGGGCAGATTCTGCTCCACCAGTCGCACAAACAATTCCTCCAGCCGGTTGGCCTTGTTACGCATACTCATCACTTCAAAATTTTGTTCCGCCAGCGCCACGAACAAGGTATTGAGGCTTTGTGATTTCGGCACCGCCACTTCCAGCGTGCGGGAATCTTTCAGCCACACCTCGAACCCTTCCAGTGCCGGCACCTCGGTGACCGGCCGCGCCAGATCCAGAATGAAGGTTTCCACCTGCAGTTTTTCCAGCAGGGATTTCATGTCGGTATTTTCCACGATGACGCCATGATCAATGATGGCAATATGACGACACAGGGATTCCGCTTCTTCCAGATAATGCGTGGTAAGAATGATGGTCTTGCCCTCGCCGTTGATACGGGTGAGGAAATCCCACATGGAACGACGCAGCTCGATATCCACCCCGGCGGTGGGCTCATCGAGAATCAACAACTCAGGCTCATGGACCAGCGCCCGGGCAATCATCAGCCGGCGTTTCATGCCACCGGACAGAGTGCGCGACTGCTTGTCACGCTTTTCCCAGAGGCCCAGTTGGCGCAGGTATTTCTCCGCCCGCTCGCGAGCCAGGGGCACAGGGATGCCATAGAAACCCGCCTGGGTGACGACAATGTCGAACACTTTTTCAAACTGGTTGAAGTTGAATTCCTGGGGCACCACACCAATTTTCATCTTGGCCAGGGCACGCTGGGTATCCAGGGAATGGCCAAAGATGCTCACATCCCCCGCGGTCTTGTTCACCAGGGAACTGATCACACCAATGGTGGTGGACTTGCCTGCCCCGTTGGGGCCCAGCAGGGCAAAGAAATCGCCCTTCTCCACCTGCAGATCGATGCCCTTGAGCGCCTGCACGCCATTGGCATAGGTCTTGGTCAGATTACGAATCGTCAGAGCAGACAAGGATCACCTCGCCAAAATGGTCGAATGGATGATGAAGAGAGGGATCAGTGATCCAGAACCCGGTGGCCATGTTCACCACGCCAGACCCAGTGCATCTGCCCGCCGCTGAACCATACCCACAGCCCTTCCATCATCCAGGGCCAGTCTTCTTCGCTAATGCGGCGACGGCCATGTAACTCGGCCACCAGCACCGCCAGGATAGTGTCATGGGTCACGTGGACATTGAGATGACCACTGGCAGGTTCACGAGCCTTGAGGTAGGCCGCCAGCTTGGAGCGGCCTTCCGCCGGTGACAGCATTCCCTCAAACGGCTCTTGAAGGTGGTGATTGAGGAACTTGAAGGCACCCATTTTCAGGAAGGTGGGCCCCACCTGATTCAGATCCTCCACATAGCACCCGGGCTCTACCAGCGTGGTATCTGTGGTCACCTCGGGGATATCCGCTATCAGCCCCGCCTTGCGAGCACCTTCCGCCATGGCGATGGCGGTATTCACGCAGCGCCCCACCGGGCTGGAATAGAACGCCTCCACCGGCCGCGCCAGCTGGGTGCCCCATTCGCGGGCCATGTCGATACCCTCCGGAGTCAACGGCAGCCGGTAGTCGGCAAAGCCGTTCTTGGCCAGCTCACGCACGGAATGACGCGTCAGCAGATGGACAGGCTTGTCCTTCGGCAACAGGTTAAGGGCTTCCAGCAATCGGGGGTGTAGGCGGGCCATAGTCTCTTCGCTTTCAGTCAGTCCCTAGTGTACGAACGGTCAGGGTGAAAGCAAATGGAGAGCACGCTAAACGCTAACTCAGCGTAAAAGCGCCTTTTGCGCGCCAAGCGTCTGGGGGCATTTTGCATCAGGCGTCGAGATCCTGACGTCCGGCCAATAAAAAAGGGACCCGAAAGGGTCCCTTTTTGTTTGGAGCGGGAAACGAGATTCGAACTCGCGACCCCGACCTTGGCAAGGTCGTGCTCTACCAGCTGAGCTATTCCCGCTTAACTACTTGCCAGCTAATCGCTAGCGAATTAGTGGCGTCCCCTAGGGGAGTCGAACCCCTGTTACCGCCGTGAAAGGGCGGTGTCCTGGGCCACTAGACGAAGGGGACCCGGGCTTGACGTGGTACGTCAAAGCGGCGCGTAGAATAGGTATCTGGTGAGCCATCGTCAAGGAAAAATTTTGTCCCGGTCCGTCATTGACCCGAAAAACCTGTGCTGCTCTGATAATGGCGCGCTATAGCGGCGAAACTTTCGCCACACCGCTGAAAAAACAACCATTTACCGGGAGAGAAGCATGACCATCAAGCTGTACGGAGCCGCCCTGTCGCCCTTCGTCCGTAAGACCCGCGTGGTCCTGGCACTGAAAGGTGTCGACTATGATTCCGTCCATCTCGACCCACACAACCAGCCGGAAGGCCACTAAAAGATCAGCCCCATGAAACGCATTCCGGCCCTGGAAGTGGACGGCCAGTACCTGGCAGATTCCGCCGCCATCTGCGCTTACCTGGAAAAGGTCTACCCGGAACCGGCCCTCTACCCCACCGACCCTCTCGAACTGGGCCGGGTCATCTGGTTCCAGCGTTACGTGGACTATGACCTGGCCATGCGCTGCACCTTCGCGGTGTTCCGCAACCGGGTGGTCATGCGCCTGATCGGCAAGGAATGCGATGAAGAGAAGGTGCAGCACGCCCTGGCAAACACCATCCCGCCCTTGTTCGCCTACCTGGACAAGGAACTGGAAGGCCGGGAATTCCTGGTCGGCGACAGCATGACCGTGGCGGACATCGGCCTGGCCAGCCAGCTGGTCAACTTCAAACACGGCGGCGAAATCGTCGACCCGGCCAAATACCCCAACCTGGCCGCCCACACCGAGCGCATGCACGCCCTGGAGCCTTTTGCCAAGACCATCGAGAAGGAGTCCGGGTTTATTCAGAAAGTGATGGGGTGAGGCAATTAATAATGAATAGTTAATAACTGCGCGTGAAAGCGTGCAGAGACCTGCAACGCAAGGGGCCGCGCCCAAACTATGGACGCGGCCTCTTGCGTTTCAAAAACAGAAAACCAAGATCGCGCGTTATTAATTATTCACTATTAATTATTAATTGGCTTCGTCTCCACCGTCACCAACGCCGCCCGACCATTCGGTGCCACCTTCACCACCGCCACGGCGCCATGGCGTAATTCCCGCTCCAGCTGCAGCGCTTTTTCCTTGGGTGCGAACAGCGCCTCGATGCCAAAGGTGACTCGGCTGGCACCGCCCCAGGGCGAACCGCTGACTCTGCCGCGCAGGTAGATGCCCTGCTCCGGGGGCTGGTGAACGGGAGTCAGTCCGCGCCACAGCTCGCCATCCTGTTCCAAGGGCAGGTAGACCACATCCCCGGGGCGGAACTCCAAGGTGGGTAGCGTACTGAAGTCGTAGCCCAGGCGGGCATAGTTGCCGCGGAACAGATCCCGTGGGTCCACCGGGCGGGTTTCCAGGCGAATTTCCTCGCCCAGCCACAGGGGATAGAAGCCATTGACGAATACCCCGGCGAGAATCGCCACCTGCAGGGTAAGCGCGGCCAGCAAGGCCAGACTCAGAGTGCGCTGCTTCATGCCTGGCCCTCCCCGGATTTCTGCCCCGCAAGACGCTGCTGGCGACGCCAGTAGCGCGCCGCGCCGTAGAGTACCGCTGCCGCTACCAGGAACATGGCCGCCGCGCCCAGGTAATCACCAAACAGGTCCAGATAGCGCATCACCGCCAGCGCCAGCACCAGAGCAATGCCGCTGTAGAAGAACTGGCTGAGGCCTCGCCGCAAGCCCTCCTGGATCAACACAATGGCCGACAGCAACGCCAGCAGGTTCACCGCCACCGCAAACAATGCGGCGTCATCGCGGCTCAACAGGCCATGAATGCCCAGCATGGCGAACGGCAACAGCATCACCAGCAAGCGTCCGCCGGTCTGCCCCAGACGCCGGAACACCAACAGTGATGACGCCAGCAAGGCGGCCAGCAGCCCCAGCCACAACCCCGGGTCCGTCAAGCGGGCCTGCTCATGGAGGTAGCCTTCGGAGAATTCGCTGAAGGTGAACGGCAGCAACAGCAGCAGATAGCCCCGCAGAGTCCACAGGCCGATCAGACTGCCAGCCCGCTGCCAGTGCAGCGCGCCACGGCTACCCAGCCAGCACACCAGCGCATAGAGCAGTGCCAGCAGGCCCATATTCAAGGTCAGGTGCCCGGCCTCGAAGTCCGGGCCGCGGGGGTAGCCATAGGTCCAGCCCAGCAACAGATTCAGCCAGCTCACCCCCACCGCCGCCAGCACCAACATCAGGCCGGCGGAACGAGCCTGCACCGCCACCGCCAGCCCCACGGCCATAAACAGGGCCATGGCCCAGGGAGGCGAAAACTGCCCTTCCGCGAACAGCCAGAGCATGGCCACCGCCAGCATCAGCAGGGTGATCACCCGGCTGCGCACCAGCCAGGCCATGGGCGCCACGCCCAGTGCCCAGTAGAACAGGCCATCAGGGAAGTGTTCGCCAAGATGATAGATCTGCGCGATCAGCATGATGGAGGCGCCATAACTGATGCCGCCGAGAAACAACCAACCGATGCCTTCCCGGCGCTGCAGGTATTGATAGATCCCCACCCCGTTCAACGCCACGGTGGTGGCAATCAAGCCCAGCATCCGCACCACCCGGGGAATGGTCTCCCAGTTGGCCGACACCAGTAGCAGAATGGCCAGGCCGACAAACAACAAGGCCACGGTAACCAGCACCTTGTAGGCCAGTGAGCTGTCTGCATCGTCGTCCAGACGGGTGCCGTAGCGAGCCAGAATCCGGTTGCCC
>NZ_JBNPEC010000030.1:0-20688 GCF_051117345.1 Alcanivorax sp. | reverse complement strand
GCTGGATGTGGTCAGCAGCAGCAACAACGGAATGGCCAAAGACATCGGCTACGGCCTGGAGCGCGCCAAGACCGCCAAGCGCCACGATGATATCGAACTGGCCATGGAAGAAGGCCTGATGGAAATCATCCCGCGACTGGCGGCCCGTACTCCTTACATCGGTACCTTTGCCAACATTGCCACCCTACTCGGCCTGCTGGGCACCATCCTCGGTCTGATCAGCGCCTTTACCGCCGTAGCCAGTGCTGACCCCGCCCAGAAAGCCGATCTGCTTTCCGCCTCTATTTCCGTCTCCATGAACACCACCGCCTTCGGTCTGATTGCCGCCATTCCCATGCCTCTGGCCTTCGCCTTTATCAACGCCATGGCCGGCAACTTGGTGGATAGCATTGAAATGGCCTCGGTGAAATTCGTTAACGTCTTCCGCCAGGTTTCTGCCCAGCAAGAGCGCAAGAACGACGGCCAATAAGCCGTAATTTCTTGTTTTCGCCAATCTGGTGTAAGGATCTGGTATGCGATTTCGCAGACGACGTTCGCGCGACACCGATGTGGAACTGAACATCACTGCCTTTCTGAATCTGATGGTAGTGCTGATTCCCTTTCTGCTCATCAACGCGGTCTTCGCGCAGGTCTCCATCCTGCAGTTGAACCTGCCCGCGGTGAATGAGAGCAGTCCACCTTCGGAAGACGACGAAAAAGACAAACTGGTACTGGAAGTACTGATTTACGGTAACCGCTATGAAGTGGTGGACCGCAACACCAGTGCTGTACTGAAAATTGTGGAGAACAAGGGCGAAGAGCATGACAGCGCCGCCCTGCATGATTATCTGGTGACTCTGAAAGAAAAGTTTCCCGATGAAACCGCCATTACTCTGCTCTGTGAGGATGACACCCCCTATGAGGTGATGATCCACACCATGGACGCCGTGCGTCTTTACAACACGCAGATCAACGGCCAGACCATCAAGAAAGAGCTGTTCCCAAGCATCAGCATTGGCTCAGCGCCACAGGATCAGACTGGCCGCAATGGAGGTGACGCGTGAAGAAATCCGCCCGCGCCCGCCGTATGTCCCGTCATCATCGCCGCCACAAGATGGTTGCCACCCTGAACCTGACCTCTCTGATGGATATCTTCACCATCCTGCTGATCTTTCTGTTGGTGAACAACAACAACGCCGCCAAGCTACCGGAAGATCAGGATATTCAACTGCCGGAATCCACCGCACAGGAGCTGCCCAACGATGTTCTGATCATCCAGGTCAGCGCGACCAATGTGATCATCGATGGTCGCAAGATTGCCGATACCCAGGCGGTAAAAGTGCAGGAAGAGCGTACTGTCGACGCTCTGGTAGAAGAACTGAACTTCCGTGCTTCCCGCGCCCTGGCAATAAAGCCGGAAGACGAGCGGGAAGTGATGATTCAGGCCGACCGGGATGTGCCCTATGCCGTCATCAAGAAACTGATGCGCAGTTGCATGGAGACGCCCTACACCAAGGTCGCCTTTGCTGTCCTGAAAGTGGCAGAGGAGGAGTCTGAATGACGCAGAACAATAACAACAAGCTGCGCATACTCATTGATGGTTCCCTGCCCTGGGACAAGCAAGAGGGGGAAGACCGGCGCCTTTACGGCATCATTATCATTCTGCTGATTCTGTCATTGCTGCTTATGATTGTGGTGGAATCGGTCACCATCGAGAAACCGGACCCGCGGGAACAACAGGAAATCCCGGAACGCCTGGCGCAGCTGGTTCTTGAAAAGCAAAAAGAGCCACCGCCGCCGGAGCCCGAACCGGAGCCTGAACCCGAGGAAGAAGAGCCGGAGGAAAAACCCGAACCGGATGAACCGAAACCGGAGCCCAAACCGCAACCGAAGCCCGACCCCGTCGAACCCCAGCGGGAACAGGCTCGGGAAAAAGCCCAGGCTCGACTGGAACAAGATCTTGGCGATTCCCTGGCGGGTCTGGATGATATCGGCCCATTGGTGAATTCCGGCGACAACCTTCGTACCGGTGGCGATAGCGCGGCCAAGGCCGAGCGAGATCTGATCGGCAAGCGTGCCGGTACCGGCTCCGGCGGTGTGGCAACTGCCAGGGCGTCCAGCGGCGGTGGCGGCGGTGGCACCCTGTCCGCTGGCACTGTTGGCGGCGGCAAGGTGGACAGCAAGATTGCCGAATCTGGCCAGGCTGCGAGCACCAGCCGCAAGGGCAGCGATGGCAAGAGCCGTCGTACCCAGGAGCAGTTACGGCGTGTATTCGATCGTTACGCTGGCAAGTTCAATAGCCAGTACCAGCGGGCGCTGCGCAGTAACCCGGCCCTGCAAGGCACTGTGGTGCTTTACCTGGTCATTGCGCCTAATGGCGATGTGCAGGACGTGAAAGTGAAATCCAGCCAGCTGGGTGACAGTCAACTGGAACGGCGCATCATGCTGATTGCCAAAGGCATGAACTTTGGTGCCATGAATGTGGAAACCTGGAAGGGAGACTACAAGTTGAACTTCTTCCCCAACTGATCGTGATGGTCAGCCACAAAAAAGCCCGGCTCAAAAGGCCGGGCTTTTTTGTGATGAGGACAACCTCGTCTTGGCTCTTAATGCGTAGGGTGCACTGAGCCTCAGGCGAACTGCACCGATTCGGCGTTTGATGGTGCAGTTCGCCTTCGGCTCAGTGCACCCTACCCTATCCTCCTCCCATTGGAGTGACTCCAGAGGGCAAAACGCGTTTGCCAGTCAGACGAGCTTTTCCAGCGCTGCCCGTAACGGCGCCGGGATCGATACCGGCCGGCCGCTTTGACGATTCACAAAAACATGTACCACAAAGCCTGTCGCCTTCGCCGGCCCTTCAGCGCCAAATAATGCCATGCCGTAGCGCACAGAACTGTTGCCCAGCTTGTCCACCTTCATACCCACTGACAACGAGTCAGGGTACGCAGCGGCTTCCAGATAATCGCAACCGGAGCTGACCACATAGGCGATATGCTCGCCATCATGAATATCCAGGCCGCCCTGCTCGATCAGATAGCGGTTGATGGTGGAATCAAAATAGCTGTAATAAACCACGTTATTGATATGGCCGTAGATATCGTTGTCGCTCCAGCGACTGTCCACCGGGCAGAGATACCCATACGCATCACGATCAGGCCGGTTGCCCTTCTCTGCCATTAGTACACCGCCTTGTAGATCGCCAGCGCATCCGCCTCGGACACTTCTCGGGGGTTGTTGATCAGCAAACGCTGCTGAAGCATGGCATCCGCCGCAAGGGTTTCCAGGCTGTCTTCGCTAACCCCGGCATCGCGCAGGCGCACCGGCAATCCCACCGCATTGATCAGGGCCTCCAGCGCCGCAATCAGTGCCTCGGCACCACCACTGGCATCCGTGAAACTCTGATCACTGACAATCGGCGCCAGCTCTGCGTACAGAGGCGCAGCCACCTCGGCATTGAATTTCAGCACTTGCGGCAGTACCAGCGAGTTGCTTAGACCATGGGGAATATGAAAATGCCCACCCAGCGGATAGGCCAGCGCATGCACGGCGGCCACCGGCGCATTAGCGAAAGCCTGGCCTGCCATCATCGCGCCCAGCAAACAGGCTTCCCGGGCCGCCAGGTTGCTGCCATCGTTCACGGCAGTTACCAAATTACCGCCCAACAGGCGCAAAGCCTCGCGGGCCAGCATATCCGAATAGGGGTTTTTCTTGTGGGCACTGGTGTAAGCCTCAATGGCATGGACCATGGCATCCACACCGGTGGCTGCCGTCACAGGGGCCGGCAGGCCCAGGGTCAGTTGTGCATCCAGCACGGCAAGATCCGGCAGCAGCGATGGCGCGACCACACCCGCCTTGGTGGTGGCACCGGTGGTCACAATGGCTACCGGGGTCACTTCCGACCCGGTCCCCGCCGTGGTTGGTACTTGTATCAACGGCAGGCGCGGCCCCGTGGCCAGGCCCACCCCGTAGATATCGGACAGTTGCTGACTGGCATCCGGATGCGCCAGCAACGCCACCAGCTTGGCCACATCCATGGAGGAACCGCCACCGAATCCAATCACAAGGTCAGCTTTCGCTTCCCTCGCCTGCCGTGCTGCATCCAACACAACAGTGTCTGCCGGATCAGCGCTAACCTGATCAAAGATGGCCAGCGGCATACCCGCTTGACGAAAGCTGTCTTCCACCGGTCCGAGCAGTGGCGTGCTGCGAATACCCGGATCCGTGACCAGCAGTACCCGACTAGCGCCCCGCTCCTGACACAGCCCCGGCAGACGGCCGGCGGCGCCCGCCTCTACCAGCACACGGTGAGTGGTTGCGAATTCGAAACCCGGCATGATGACTCTCCTGAAATGACGTGCCGATTAGGACATCAATGCTAGCACAGGCGGGGATGGCGGATGACGCCGTGGGAGCCGCGATTTGCGTCGCGATGCAGACACGATAACCGCGAAACCAGAGGGCGTGAGCTCAAGCCTCAGAATGCAAAGAGCGAGCTGAATGGAACGAAGACATGCCGCCAGGCATCCCCTTTTTCCCTACAACTCGCCCTTCGTAACGACGTTAACCGATGAAGTAATTGTGCGCGTTCTCGTTGATCTGGTCGCTCACATACTGGGCCAGCGCCTGAACGGTCCACTGTACCGGTGCCGTCATCGGCTCGGGGATCAGGCTGGCATCTGCCACGAACAGGCCTGCGGTGCCATACACCTGCCCTGTGGGAGCCACCACCGCCTGGTACGGGTCAGCGCCCATGCGACAGGTGCCATGGGGGCTGAAGCTGTTGGCCCGGAAGGTATACATACCCTTGAGACCGAAATCCACCTTGTCCAGAGTTTCATCCAGCGCAAAGACCGAATCCACTTCCAGGTTCTGGAAGGTGGGCATGTAGACTTTTTCCGCGCCGCCGGAGAAGAAGATCCGCGCCGCCAGAGCAGCAGACGCCTTCATGTTGTTGAACTCTTCCCGGTTCGGGTTCCAGTGAATGGTCTTGTCACCGGTATAGGCATCTCCTGACCATTCCACGTACCCCCTACCCTGATCCGTGCTGAACGCATTCACCCCGGCGTAGTACTTGTAGTTCTTCATGAAGTCGATGTGGGCCTTGCCCGCCTTCATGTCACCCTGGGCCAGCAGGGATTCCGGCTCCGCCAGCCCGGAGAAAATGGTATAGCCATCGGTGCGGGTGAATTCATCCACTTGCACCCCGACCAGCGCCCCCCGGAAACCATACAATGGCTCCTTGAACTTACCCAGCACCTGGGTAAAGGGCTGGATCGACAGGTTGCGACCCAGCTGACCACTGCGATCTTCAATCTGGCTACGCTGCATGATCAGGGGTGTATGGATGGCGCCGGCGGCCAGTACCACCATGTCTGCATCTACCTGCATGTCGGCCACATGGGCACCACTGTCCGGGTCGGTAATCCGCGCTTCCACGCCGCGGGCACGACCATCACGGGTAAGCACGCGCACCACTTCGGTATCCGAGAAAATCCGTGCGCCATGGGCGGCGGCCCAGGGCAAATGGGTCACCAGCGAACTCATTTTCCGGTCAGAAGGACAACCGGCCAGGCAATGCCCGGTCAGCGCACACTGCTTCACGTTGCGCTGGGCCGGTTTCCAGGAAAACTCCATTTTCTCGCAGCCCTGGATCACCTTGTGGGCACAGGCATTGATCTCATGAGCCTCATTGATATGGATCTGTAACTGGTCGGCCACGCCATCCAGATAAGGCCGGAATTTTTCCGCCGACAGATTCTCCAGGCCATACTGGCTGGCCCAGCCATCCAGCACCGCATCGCCGGGCTCTTCCATCACGCAGGCACCGATCACCGTGGAACCACCGACACAGGCACCCTGGACGAAAATGAAGTCCGCAGTGGTATTTACCTGGCCGACCTGATCCTGATAGATCTTGGTCATGGTATCGCCCAGGTGTTCGGTAAACTGGGAGCTGGGGTAATAGCGGCCGGATTCCAGCACCAATACATCGCGGCCGGCTTTGGCCATTTCATAGGCAACAATGGAACCGGCGGCGCCGGAGCCCACCACTACCACATCGGTTTTCAGGGTAAAGCGTTTGCCCAGGTTTGCGTCCAGGGCCACATCCTTAGCCTCGGTGACGGGGACACCGTCACGGGCGACACGTATAAAAGCCATAATTCCCCCTGTCAGGCTCGCGGCAACGGTGCATTACCAAGGCGCCGCACGCCCCACACTTCGGTCACCGGGCCATGGTATTCCAGCCCCGGCCAGGTGCGCTCATCGCGCCAGTAGTTCAGTGCCACCAGCGCCTTCAGCGTGGTCATCAGACCGCGCTCGAAGAACGACCCTTCCTGCATGGCGTTAACGTAATCGAGAGCCTTGTCATCGGAGAGAGACGTGAACTGGCTGAACTTGAAGCTGACCATGGGGCGGTTGTTGAACACCCAGATGCCCAGACCGAGTAATTCCCGGGTCTGCTGGGGCATCCGTTGGCTCATGGCATCCACGTTCTTGACGGTGGGTACAACCTCGGTGCTGGAGGGCAGCCCGTAACGGGCGGTGGGCAGCATGACTTCCGTCAGACGAGTAATGACCCGGGCTTCGTCCTCGTTGAGGCTGTGATATTGCAGCGTTTCCGGGGCGTCTCGGCGCCCGAACATACTGGCACAACCGGAGGTGACTGCGGCGCTGGCAAGCACGGAGCTGCGCAGAAAACTGCGACGACTCAACGGCTCCAGACCGGCCAGAAAGCCGGGCAGCGGCGCACGCTTGTTGTTATTCATCTAACCCTCTCCTGGGCAGGCCCTGTGTCCTTTGGGCCCTTGTTGTTATTGGTGGAGCGGTAATTACCCTGCCGAGTCTATAACAAACCGTTACAAACGCCAAAGCCCCAGTGACCGAGAACAACCGACATCCTGTCAGCCATTCCCGGGCAGGCTTTTGAAGGGACTGAATCAGCCCATATGACGGGCAATGCGTGTCGCCAGGGCGTACACGGTAATCTGAGGGTTAACGATGATAGAGGTCGGTAACAGGCTGGCATCGGCCACATAAAGGCCAGGCACATCATGAGTTTGCCCATTGACGGCAACCACGCTGTGATCCGGGTCAGCCCCCATTCGACAGGTCCCCTGCGGATGGTAGCTGACCATACGCAGATGCTGGGGCTGATTTTCCAGGCTGTCCACCTGGCTATCAATATCGGCTTCGCTACGAATGACCCGCTGATCGCTGGCCGGCACGTAGACTTCGCTGGCGCCGGCAGCAAGATGCAGCCTCGCCGCGGCTTTCAGGGCCCGTTGCATGGCCGGGAAATCAGTATTGCTGAGCTGGTAATTGATCTTTTTGCGTTCGCCATCCCATTCGATGCTACCCACGTTGTGATCGTGGATCAGGGTTACCAGCCCGGCCAGATATTTGGCATTGGCCATGTAATCCATAAATGGCTTGCCCGTGCCAGGCTCAGCAGCCATGGTCAGTTCCACCAAGCCTGCCCCACCGTCTTCCAGCACAAACCCACCCTTGTCCGGATGCAGAAACTCATCCACATAAACCCCCAGCATGGCACCCCGCCAGGGGTACACCGGCTCGGGATAGCGCGCCGGGACGTAAAGGGAGGGATGGCAGGCAAAGTTCTTACCTACCTGTCCTGACCGGTTACCCAGCCCGCTCTTGAGCAGCAGCAAGGGGGTCTGCACTGCCCCGGCGGCGAGAATGACACGAGGCGCAGATACCGAAAGGGCTGCCGCCACGGTGCCGTCATGGCGGGTAATGGTCGCCTCAACACCACTGGCCGTGCCCTCGCGGGTAACGATTTTTTCTACCCGTGTATCCGCGTATATCTGCGCTCCATGAGCCGCCGCCCAGGGCAGATAGGTCACCAGCATGGATTGCTTACGCTCGGTCTTGCAGCCGGACAGGCAATGCCCGGTCAGGCCGCACTGGCGGATATTGCGCTTGAGCGGTTTCACCGACCAGCCCAGCCGATTGGCGCCAGCACGGATCAGACGTCCATGCTGAGGAATTTCATGCTCACCGTTATCATGAACGGCCAGGTTCTTCTCTACTTCGTCGAAATACGGCGCCAGTTCTTCAGCAGTGAGTTCACTCAGCCCGAAATCCCGTTGCCAGTCCTGCAGAATAAAGTCCGGGGTTCGGAAACAGACACAGCCGTTGACCACCGTGGAGCCACCGACACAGGCACCCTGCAACACCAACAAATCACCGTCGCTGTTACTCTGACTGCCGTGATCCTGATAGAGGGTGTCCAGGCTGTCGGTGAAATTCTCGGTAAAGTCCTTGGACGGCACATAGGGGCCGGCCTCAAGCACCAGCACCTTCAATCCCCGTTTGGCCAACTCATAGGCGCTCACCGCCCCACCGGCGCCAGAACCGACGATCACCACATCGGCTTCCAGCTGCAGATGGTCGCGGGTGACCTCACTGGCCTGATGGACGCGCAGGCCGGATGCCTGCCATTTCACTTCGCTCATGCCCGTGCCTCTCCATCAGCAACACTGTCAGGCAGCGGTGCATTACCCAGATACGCCAGCCCCCACTTGTCACTCACCGGCCCATCGAACTCAGTGGGTGGCCAGGTGGCGGAATCCTGCCAGTAGGCGCTATAGACGAGCTGCTTGATAACGGTGGCCAGGGTCCGCTGGATCACATTGCCCTGCCCCCAACTATCGAAATAGTCGCGGGCATCCTCATCACTCAGATCGACAAAACGGCTACCTTGCGTGAGTACCGCAGCGTTATCGAACAGGCCCAGGCCGGCTGCCACCTCCTTTCGCGTCAGCGGGTGCAAATGTCCCAGCAGGGTTTGCACATTTTTCACCACCGGCACCTGTTCGCTGGGCAGCAGAGCGGTACCGTCAACGGGCAACAGTACCTGCCGTGCCCGGTTGAAGAGATGGTATTCCGCCTCAGACAGACCTTGCGCCCAGGCCGGAACCGCTTGCTTGTCCAGAGGAGAACGGCGCAGCAGGGCGAAGCCCCCGGCGGCGACAGCCGCTACGCCTGCGGAACCCAGCAGGCCCCATTTCAGAAACCGCCGGCGGGCCATGCCCTGTTGCCAGATGGCGGAAACCCGCCGCGCCTGAAGCTGGCTTTTCATGGTCTGTCCTCAACGCAAAAATACAGCCTTGAAGCTACTCAAAAGACCCCATGAATACAATGTGTTTACTCTAACAGGAGGGCTTGACCGCACAGGACAGGCGGCCAGAAATAGTGGGTCAGGAATCGCTACTCTCGGGGCGCGATACTGACACGCTGGGGCCTACCGCCACCGGATCCTGGTGGATAATCACATCCGCCGCCGGATAGGCCTGGCGGATCCCCTGCTCGATACGTTCAGCCAGGTCATGGGCCTCACGCAGCGACAGGTTCTGATCCATATCCACATGCAACTGAATAAACTGGGTACGGCCAGACTGGCGGGTACGCAGGTCATGAAACCCCAGTGCCGGCGAATGCTCCGCCACAATGGCCCCGATGACATCACGCACATCACCGGGAATCTCCCGATCCAGCAGCAACTGGATGGCCTCAGCGGCAATCGACCAGGCGCTGTAAAGAATAAACAGGGCAATCACCAACCCCATGGCGCCATCCAGCCACAGAAAACCATACTGGCTGACCACCAGCACCAGAATAATCCCCGCGTTTACTGACAGATCTGACAGATAGTGAAGTGAATCGGCCTCGATGGCGGTAGAACCAGTCTCTCTGACGACAAATTTCTGGATCAGCAGCAGCCCGAAGGTCAGGGCAATGGAGAAGACCATCACCGCTACCCCCACCGTATTCTGCTCAATCGGTTGCGGATCCATCAGCTTGAATACGGACTGCTGGATCAGGAACACCGACGAGCCGGCAATAAAAATGGCCTGCCCCAGCCCCGCCAGCGCTTCCGCCTTGCCATGACCAAAGCGATGTTCTTCATCGGCAGGCACCAGGGAATAACGAATGGCAAAGAAATTGATCAGCGAGGCCAGCGAATCCATCACCGAATCCACCAACGACGCCAACAAGCTCACCGAGCCGGTCAACAGCCAGGCCACCGTCTTGGCTGCAATCAGCAGCAACGCCGTAAAGATTGACGCCAGCGCGGCGATCATCAAAAGGCGGTGTTCCCGGCGGGTTTCACTGGTCATGGAGAGTTCCATTGATAAGCAGAGACGTTATTTCTTCGGCAAGTAGGTGAGCGGGTCCACCGGTTTACCGTCCTTGCGAATTTCAAAGTGCAACTGGGTACGGAAGGTCCCCGTGGCCCCCATGGCGGCGATCTGCTGCCCGGCCTTTACCGCATCCCCTTCCTTGACCAGCATCTTGTCATTGTGGGCATAGGCACTCAGCCAGCGGTCACTATGTTTGAGAATCAACAGATTACCGTAACCGGTCAGGCCACTGCCACGATACACCACACGCCCGTCCGCCGCTGCCACTACCGGGCTGTTGGTTTTACCGGAAATGGCGATGCCTTTGCGGCCATGATTGTCACTGGAAAAGGTTTCCACCACCTGTCCCCCAGCCGGCCAGCGCCAGCTCACCGGGCCCACCGTGGAACCTGCAGACGCAGTCGCAGAGGGTTTGGGCGCAGGTGTTTTTTGCTGCTTGGCGGGTGCCGGTTTGCTGGTGGGTTTGTCCTGGGCTTTCGGTGCCGGTTTACTGGTACTTGAGGAGGCCGATGAAGTACCGCTGGAGGGTGCTTTCAGCGCCAGGGAAATACGCTGCCCCGGATAGATGGTATAAGGCGCCGGAATCCTGTTGGCCCTGGCCAGCTCCCGATAGTCCCAACCATAACGCCAGGCGATGGAATATAAGGTTTCTCCCCCGCGCACTTCATGGGTGCCAGCGGTGACCTTGCTGGTTCGTGGCTCTTGACCGTAGATATCAACGACCGGTGCAAAATTTCCCGCACTGCAGCCGCCTACCATAACGAAGATCAATGCCGTCGCCAGGGCACGCATCAGAATGAGTCGCTACCTGTCGGGTGTTGGCACGCCATTAACCACTCCCTCGAAATGGCACCGGATTACGGTACCGGAAATTCAATACTTACAAATCCTGCGCAACATTATGCACTGGCGCCAGCCGATACAGTAGCCACACCAGCGTTGCCGCGACCAGCGCGGCCAACAGGGCCAATGCCAATTGCGAACCGTGACCAGTCTCAGTGGCGTATTGCGCCGGTGACAACCAACGATCCGCCAGCCCTTTTTCACCCGCTACCCGCCAGGGCCACAACTTCAGCAATGACCCGGCCATGAACCCGGCCAGCAAGGCCATGACCGTGTCGTGGTATCGGTGCAGGGTCCATTTGAGCACATGGACAAAACTCAGCAGGCCGATGGCGCAGCCGGCCATAAAGGCCAGTAACAACGGTATCTCACCTTGCTTCACTGCCTCCAGCACCGGTTGATACATTCCCAGTAAAAGAAGGATAAAACTGCCGGAAATGCCGGGCAGTATCATGGCGCAGATAGCGAGCATACCACTGAAGAAGAACACCGCTGCGCCACTGCCCACCGCCGACAAGGCCGGCGCCAGGCCGATAGCAACAGCCACACCGGTACCGACCACAAAGGCAGCGATCTGAACGGGCCCTCGCTGTTGTAGTGGTTTCAATACCAGAAAAATGCTGGCCAGAATCAGGCCACTGAAGAAGGCCCAAACCGGCACCGGGTGCATATCCAGCAACCAGGTAATCAGGCGTGCCAACAGGGCAATACTGGTAAAGATGCCCGCCAACAGGGTCACCAGGAAAGTTAGATTGGCCTGCACCCAGAACGCCACAAAGCCTTGCTGGCGCCACACTTTCAGCAACCGCGGCGTCAGCCCACCCAGAGTATCGATCAATTCTTCATAAATACCGGTGATCAACGCCAGGGTGCCACCGGACACACCGGGCACCACATCGGCCGCGCCCATGGCCATGCCGCGAAAGAAAATACCGGGTCGAATCATGTTAGTCCTTGAAAAGAGCTTCTAGCTTTCAGGATCGGGCCCGCCCCAAACGAAGCGCAACCCCAAAAGCAAAGTGTTTGTTTGACTCGCAGCTAGTAGCTCGTAGCTGCCTTATCGCATCACCCCACGCTGGAATGGCACGAAGCGGACAGCGTCCAGTGATTGCACATGGAACTGGTCACCATCGCGGTCTACCACCGTCAGGATTTGCTGGCGATCACCACCCACTGGCATCACCAGACGGCCTCCGTCTGCCAGTTGTGACAACAGATCATCAGGAATGTCCGCACGGGCACAAGCGGCGAGAATGGCATCAAAGGGAGCCTCGCTCTTCCAGCCAAAACCGCCATCCGCGTGTTTGAGCTGTACCCGGGCCAGGCCCAGCTTCATCAACCGTTTGCGTGCCTGGTCTTGTAGTGGCCGGATGCGTTCCACGGAATAAAGGGCATCGCAGAACTGGGCCAGTACCGCCGTTTGATAACCACAGCCGGTACCGATCTCCAGCACCTTGGTGGGCCTGCCGTTGGCGATAAGCAGTTCAGTCATGCGCGCCACCACCCAGGGCTGGGAAATGGTCTGGCCATGGCCGATGGGCAGCGCGGTATCGTCGTAAGCCTGGTGAGCCAGAGCTTCTTCTATGAACAGGTGACGCGGTGTATTGCGAATGGCGTCAAGCACACGTTCATCACTGATGCCGGCATCACGCAGCCGTTGCACCAGACGATCCCGGGTCCGTGCAGAGGTCATGCCGATGCCGCTAAGTTGGATATCCATCTGTACTTCTTTTGCCTCTGGATTTGCCTCTCGGCGGATTATTCAGGTTTTATAATTTCCGCCATCACTGTCGTGGCAAAAGCGCCTGTGGGCAGCGTAAACGCCAGCTCCAGACACACTTCCCCTTCCCTTTCCGTTTGCCAGGACCATTGCAATTCCCGTACCGGCAAGCGTGTTGCCCGGCGGGCTTCATCAACGCCGATACGGCACAGGCCATCAATCACGGTGGCATACGGTGCGAATATCTGCTGTTCCAGTTCCCGGCAAGGGCCAGATGATGCCATGCCCGGCACCCCCGGCAAAGGGGCGGTGGGGTGAACGTCGCCGGCGATCACTCTTTCGCCAGCCTCAGGGTCTTCGTCGGCCGGGAACAGGCCGCGGCTTCCCTCCGGCTGTAACAGGTCGCCGGCCAGCACCCGGTCCCAACATTGCCGATTAACGCGCTCGGCAAGGACCTGGTTGAATAAGTCGCTACGTACCGCTGACAGCCACAGACTGCGCAGGGCTTTCTTGCGCGGCGCTTCGCCGCCACACAACCACTCGGTGCCTCGTACCAGGTTTCCAGCACCGCGACCAAAGCGCTGCTCACCAAAATAGTTGGGCACACCCTGGCGCTCAATGGTGGCCAGCTGCTGTTCCAGCTGCTGGCGATCTCCCTGAAAATCGGTAACACGAAGCACAAACCCGTTGGCACGGTGGGTTCCCCGGTTCAGCTTGCGGCGGTGGCGAAGGCCTTGAAGCACCCTCAGCCCCGGCGGCCAGTCAAACTCCGGATCCGCCTTGCCGGGCAGATGCAGACTGAACCACTGGCGGGTGATGGCGTGCTTGTCCTTGAGTCCGCTGTAGCCCACAGCGAGGCGGTGAACGCCCGCCTGTTTGGCCAGTAGTAACGCCACATCCTCGGTATTCCAGGCGGTCTTCTCGATCTCCAGCCACAGGTGTTCGCCCTCGCCTTCCGGGCGCACATGCATGTGCTCAAATACCTGAAAATCTGCCGGGGAGGCCTTCAGCACCCCCGTGGATGCCGGGCCGCCATGGGCGCAGGGAAGACTCATCGAGACTCCACCAGTACCACGGCCTGCACCGCAATGCCTTCCTTGCGGCCGGTGAAACCGAGTTTTTCGGTGGTGGTCGCCTTCACGGAAACCTGCCCCACCTGGCAATCGAGCAGATCCGCAATGCGCTGGCGCATGGCAGCAATATGGGGAGCCAGTTTGGGGGCCTGGCAGATGACGGTGATATCCGCATTAGCCAATTGCCAGCCAGCCGCGGTCACGTCCTGATAGATCGCCGCCAGTAACGTGCCGGAATCCGCGCCCTGCCATTGCGGATCGGTGTCCGGGAAATAGTGACCGATATCCCCCAGGGCCAGTGCACCCAGCAAGGCATCAGACAGGGCATGCAGGGCCACATCACCATCTGAATGCGCCTTGAGTCCCTGGCTGTGAGGAATCGCCACACCGCCCAACATCACATGATCACCCTCGGTGAACGCGTGCACATCAAAGCCCTGGCCGACACGAATACTCACAGCATGCTCTCCTCATTGCCCAGCTGGCAGGCCAGATAGAAACGGGCCAGCGCCAGATCTTCCGGGACGGTAACCTTGATGTTGTCGCTATGACCGGCCACCAGTGCCGGCCGGTATCCCTCCCTTTCCATGGCAGAGGCTTCATCGGTAATACCGGCCAGATCGCCCTGCAGGGCATCGTATAACGCACGAGCAGGGAACAACTGCGGCGTCAGCGCCCGCCAGATGCAGTCACGATCCAGAGTGGCTGCAATATGGTTGCCCTCATCGGCCTGCTTGATGGTATCGACCACCGGCAAGGCCAATATGGCGCCCTGAGCGTCGGTCTGGTCGAGCAGGTTCTGAATATCCGACAGCCGCACCAAAGGCCGGGCCATATCATGCACCAGCACCCAGGCGTTTTCTCCGCCCAATTGCAGCGCCCTGGCGACGCCGTTACGCACGGATTCCGCCCGGGCGGCTCCACCGCTGACGGTGGCAATACGCGAATGCGAGGACACACCCAGCGTTGGCCACCAGGGATCCTGTGCGGATACGGCTACCAGCACCCGGTCGATGGGGGCAAACGATAACAAACGATTGAGGGTATGCTCGGCCAGGGTCTTGCCGGCCAGTGACAGGTACTGCTTGGGAAAACCCGCGCCCATGCGTTCACCGATACCGGCAGCCGGTACCACCGCATAGAGAGGGCCGTTAATGACAGGATTCACTCACCGCCCCGGGGTTGTTCGAGAATCAGGAAAAAACTTTCACCGTCGCGAATCATGCCCAGATCCTTGCGCGCGATCTCTTCCACCGCTTCGGTGCCCTGTTTGAGATCCTTCACGTCGGCGGCCATCAGCCGGTTGCGTTCGTTCAGTTTGGCATTGCTCTGCTTGAGTGTGGCCACCTCTTTTTCCAGCGTCGCTACATGGCGCAGACTGCCCTCACCAAACCACAGCCGGGCCTGCAGGCCGACAAACACCAGCGCCAACAGGGCAATCACAACCTGCCTAGCGGGAGACAGCTGCATGGCCTCCCGCTTGCCAGATTCCTTCCCTGCCCTGCTGGTCCTGGTATCCGGCATCATTTAACCGAGGAACTTGAACTCTTTGCGACCATGGTAAGCAGCGCGCCCCAGTTCCTGCTCGATGCGGATCAGGCGGTTGTACTTGGCTACCCGGTCGGAGCGGCACAGAGAACCGGTTTTGATCTGCCCGGCAGCCGTAGCCACAGCCAGGTCGGCAATGGTGCTGTCAGCAGTTTCACCACTACGGTGGGAAATCACTGCGGTGTAACCGGCATCCTTGGCCATCTTGATGGCATCCAGAGTTTCGGTGAGAGAACCGATCTGGTTGAACTTGATCAGGATGGAGTTGGCCACGCCCTCGTCGATGCCGCGCTTGAGGATCTTGGTGTTGGTCACGAACAGATCGTCGCCTACCAGCTGAATCTTTTTACCCAGCTTCTCGGTCAGGATTTTCCAACCATCCCAGTCGGATTCGTCCATGCCGTCTTCGATGGAGATAATCGGGTAACGGTCGCACAGCTCGGCCAGATAGCTGGCAAACTCTTCGGAATCCATGCTGCGGCCTTCGCCGGCCAGCACGTATTTGCCGTCCTTGTAGAACTCGCTGGCGGCACAGTCCAGAGCCAGGGTGACGTCATCACCGGCCTTGTAGCCAGCAATCTCGATGGCTTCCATGATCGCTTCCAGGGCCGCCTCGTTGCTGGGCAGGTCCGGGGCGAAACCGCCTTCATCGCCTACTGCGGTGTTCAGACCGCGCTTTTTCAGCACGCCTTTCAGGGCATGGAAAATTTCGGCCCCGTAGCGGATTGCTTCAGCCACAGTAGGAGCACCCACCGGCTGAATCATGAACTCCTGGATGTCAACGTTGTTATCCGCGTGCTCACCACCATTGATGATGTTCATCATCGGTACCGGCAGGGAGTACTCGTTGTCATCGTCCTGCAGGTCAGAGATGTACTCGTACAGCGGCTTGCCCTGATCGACTGCAGCCGCTTTGGCTGCGGCCAGTGACACGGCGAGGATGGCGTTGGCGCCGAATTTGGCTTTGTTCTCGGTGCCATCGGCATCAATCATGGCCTTGTCCAGGGCCTTCTGGTCGCTGGCTTCCATACCCACCAGCAATTCACGGATGGCGGAATTTACATTGCCAACGGCCTTGGTAACGCCCTTGCCCAGGTAACGGGCCTTGTCACCATCACGCAGCTCCAGCGCTTCGCGGGAACCGGTGGAGGCGCCACTCGGGGCACAGGCACTGCCGGAGGCGCCGGATTCCAGAACCACATCGGCTTCGATGGTGGGATTGCCACGGGAGTCGAGAATTTCGCGGGCTTTGATGTCAACGATCTTGGACATGACAGTGAATCTCTCTTCAATCAGTTGTTTTCAAAGGCAGGCAGTGCCTTGACGGTATTATCCAGGGTTTGCATCCGTGTCAGGAATGGCTCCAGACGGTCCAGACGCAGGGCGCAGGGGCCATCGCATTTGGCATTATCCGGGTCCGGGTGGGCTTCCAGGAACAAGCCGGCGATGCCCTGGCTGATGCCGGCAAGACCGAGTTCAGCCACCTGAGCACGACGACCATCGGCGCTGTCCGCGCGCCCGCCCGGCTTCTGCAGGGCATGGGTCACGTCGAAGAACACCGGATAATTGAATTGTTTCATGATGCCAAAGCCGAGCATGTCCACCACCAGGTTGTTGTACCCGAAGCTGGAACCGCGCTCGCAGAGGATAAGCTGGTCGTTACCGGCATCCTCGCACTTGTGCAGGATATGACTCATTTCGTGGGGAGCCAGGAACTGGGGCTTCTTGATGTTGATGATGGCCCCGGTCTTTGCCATGGCCACCACCAGATCTGTCTGCCGCGCGAGAAAGGCCGGCAGCTGGATGATATCCGCCACCTCGGCCACCGGTGCTGCCTGATAGGGCTCATGCACATCTGTGATCACCGGACAATTGAAGGTCTGCTTGATCTCTTCAAAGATCTTCAGACCCTCGTCCATACCCGGCCCCCGGTAGGAGCTAAGGGAGGAACGGTTGGCCTTGTCGAAGCTGGCCTTGAACACCCAGGGAATGCCCAGCTTGCTGGTCACTTGCGCATAGGCTTCCGCCACCTGCATGGCTAGATCACGGGATTCCAGCACATTCATGCCACCGAAAAGGGCCATGGGCTTGTCGTTGGCAAATTCCAGCTCACCGAGCTTGATGGTCTTCTGCATAACGCGTACACCTTTCCTTAGTGTGCTTTCTGTTCCGCCAGAGCCGCCGCCACATAGCCCCTGAACAGACCATGTCCATCACGAGGCGTAGAGGTAAACTCCGGGTGGAACTGACAAGCCACAAACCAGGGGTGGTCTGCCACCTCAATCACTTCCACCAACTCGCCGTCGGTTGAACGGCCAACAATCTTCAGTCCGGCCGCTTCCAGCTGTGGCAGGTAATTATTGTTCACCTCGTATCGATGACGGTGACGCTCAATAATACTGGTACCACCATAGCACTCAGCCGCTCGGCTACCCGCTTCCAGAATACATTCCTGGCCACCCAGACGCATGGTGCCACCCAGATCGGATTCCCTGGAGCGCTTTTCCTTGCGACCGTCTTCAGTGGTCCACTCGGTAATCAGCCCCACCACCGGGTCCGGCGTATCCGGACGCAGCTCGGAGGAATGGGCATTTTCGATACCGGCCACGTGGCGGGCGTATTCGATCACTGCCAACTGCATGCCCAGGCAGATGCCCAAGTACGGCACCTTGTTTTCGCGAGCATAACGGATGGCCGCGATCTTGCCTTCGGTACCGCGGTCGCCAAAGCCACCGGGGACCAGGATGGCATCCAGGTTTTCCAGCACAGCGGTGCCTTCGCGTTCAATATCTTCCGCATCCAGATAAAGGATATTCACCTTTGCCCGGTTGCTGATGCCGGCGTGGATCAGGGCTTCATTGAGTGACTTGTAGGCATCGACCAGCTCAATGTACTTGCCCACCATGCCGACGGTGACTTCGCTTTCCGGATCCAGTTGGGCTTCTACCACACGATCCCACTCGCCCAGATCCGGCTCCGGCAGATCCAGGCCGAACTTTTCCACCACGATGTCATCCAGGCCCTGCTCGTGCATACCACGGGGTACCTGATAGATGGTTTTGCAATCCGGGGAGGAAATCACCGCCCGCGCTTCCACATTGGTAAACAGGGCGATCTTGTCGCGGGCACTTTGCGGTATCGGATCATCTGCCCTGCACACCAGAATATCCGGCTGCAAGCCGATGGAACGCAACTCTTTGACAGAGTGCTGGGTGGGCTTGGTCTTGATCTCGCCAGCAGTGGCGATATAGGGCACCAGCGTCAGGTGCACCAGCAGGGACTGGCTGGAGCCAAGCTCCACACGCATCTGCCGCGCCGCTTCCAGGAACGGCAGGGATTCGATGTCACCGGCGGTGCCACCGATTTCCACGATGGCCACGTCAGCATCCCCTGCCCCTTCTCGGATCTTCAGTTTGATCTCGTCGGTAATATGGGGGATCACCTGCACGGTGGCGCCCAGGTATTCACCGCGGCGCTCCTTGTCCAGCACGTCCTGATAGACACGGCCGGTGGTGAAGCTGTTACGACGGCTCAGGCGAGTGCGAATAAAACGCTCGTAGTGACCCAGGTCCAGGTCGGTTTCGGCGCCGTCTTCGGTCACGAATACCTCACCGTGCTGGTAAGGGCTCATGGTGCCGGGATCCACATTAATATACGGATCCATTTTGATCAGGGTGACGTTGAGGCCGCGGGCTTCCAACAAAGTGGCCAGGGATGCTGAAGTGATCCCCTTACCCAGAGACGACACCACACCGCCGGTGACAAAGATGAAACGTGACATGCACTCACCAGATTGCTAGTGGGTTGGTAGCACTCTCACCAGTGTAACCGGCACCAATAAAAAAACACCCTGCACGCATGACACGGGCAAGGGGCTTTCTGAATCGGGTTGGCCAGCTACGCAAGTGATGGTTGAACACCTGAAAATTCAGGGGCTTGCGCTACATCAGGACGGGAGAAAATGTTAACAGAAGGCGCCCCTCGCCTCAATCGGAATCGCTCTCGGGAGCGTAAAAAGTGGTGCTGCACGATACCCGGCACAAACTCACCCGGATCGCCTAAGGCCTTATTCCGACGTCTGGTGCGACTTATCAGGCCCAGCGAGTTGCGAGGTGCAAGTTGCGAAATGCAAAACCGAGCCGACCTTTCGTGACTCGCAACTCGCTCTTCGAAACTCCTGCCGGGACCTCACCTTAGGTTCCCGGCATCAGACGTTCTCGCAGGCAGCTAGCACTTCGGAAAATGGCGCGCCCATCTGTGACCCGAACGACGGGTGCCGGGCCAGGCGGGCTCGGCTGGCTCTGGGGCTAGTGATGCCACAGAGAAAGCGGGCCAACTGCCGAGGCGAGGCCAGGGCCGGGTGATTTTCCTCACGCATGGCGTGAATCACTGCCGGGTCCGATGGGCTGTGGTGACGGGACGGCAACGTTGGCTGTTCGCCCAGGCAGGCACTGCACTGACCACAGGGCTGCGCGAGGGTCTCGCCGAAATAGCCGACCAATGCCTGCTGATGGCATCCGGCGCTCTCCGCCCAGTCACACACCTGCTGCAGACGCTGGATATCACGCTGCTCGCGCAGGACAAACTGCTCCTGCATCCGCACAATCAGGGACTCACTGTCCGCTGGCGGGTTCAGCATCCGATATCCCTGACGCACGCCGGCCACCCGTAACTCGATCATCTGCTGCTGTTCCAGATAGTTGAGCGCATTGAGAATACGTAAGCGGTCCTCGCCCAGCGCCTGGGCGGCATCGAGGGGGCGCAGGGTCAGCCAGATTCGACCTTGCTTGCCAGTCTCAAACAGGCGCTCGAGAAAAGCGGCCCGCTCCGGGTTGAAGCTGGCAAGAGTCTCTTCCCGCGGTGCCTGGAACGCCACCTTGTATTCGGTATAGAACGGCGCCGTGGCACGGATTACCCCTTCCAGTTCCAGGTAGGTCAGCAAGGTGTTGATAACCAGAGGCCGAACATCGAACTGGCCTGACAGCTCGTGAACGGCAAGATCAAATTGCGCCGGTTGCGCCAATAACCAGCGAATCAGCGCGGCCAGCGACTCACTGTCCGGTGTATCCCCATAGGTGAAATTCTCCAGCACCGTCAGGTCATCCGGGTTGGCCAGCAGATGGCAGTGGGAGGGTTGTCCGTCGCGACCGGCCCGGCCAATTTCCTGCATATAGTTTTCCAGGGATTTGGGCAGGTTGTAGTGGTAGATCGCGCGAATGTCTGCCTTGTCGATGCCCATGCCAAAAGCGATGGTGGCAACCACGATGTCAGTCTCCCCCGCCATGAACGCCTCCTGCACCTGATGGCGGGGCTCGTCTTTCAGCCCGGCGTGGGAGGCCTGTGCTTTCAGTCCCTGTGC
>NZ_JBNPEC010000111.1:0-20821 GCF_051117345.1 Alcanivorax sp. | reverse complement strand
CATTCATGGTGCCAAAACTGCCGGCGCCGAAATCCAGCCAGCTACCGTCATCGCGGGTAAAGAGCTGCACCACGCCGCCCACCGCATCGGCGCCGTACAAGGAACCGCGGGGTCCACGCACTACTTCCACCCGCTCCAGCATGGCCGGCGGCAGATATTGCCAGGCCGGGCTACCGGCGGTGGCGGACCGCAACCGCACCCCGTCCACCAACAGCAGGGTTGCATCACTGGACGTACCCCGCACGAAGACGCTGGCATTCTTGCCGAAGGAACCATTGCTGGTGGTATCCACACCGGGCTGGCCACGCAGGATGTCAGCCATATCCACCGGCTGCTGGTCGCGAAGTTGTTGTTCGTCCACCACCGTGACAGACGACAGAGATGCCTCCGTGGTGCGGCTGACCAGAGCGGGTGTCACCACCACCGGATCAAGCATGGCCACGGCTTGTGGCGAGGAAGATTCGGCCTGAACGGCCAATGGCAAGACAGACAAGGACACAGCGGCAGACGCCGCAAAAAAACGCAAAGACATGAAGGAGATCCCCTGTTGCCGTGCCCACCCGCACGGCCTGGATTCAGCCGCGGAGACACAACAGGGATAACCGGCACCGGACGGCACCGCTACACCCCGCCATCGCCCACCGCGACGCCAAGTTCACCTTCTGGCCGGTCTCCGGGCTGATGAGCGAGGTGTATTCCCTCGGCGCGTTCGCCTTCCCATGCACCCTTTCGGGTATCGGCACAGTGGCACTACGAAACGCGATTGACTCAATCACCGTTGCGGGGGCAGCGTCGGACTGGCTTTGCGGAGATCGCAAAGCACACCGACTTCCCGTTTAACCCGGCTGTGTGTGAACAGGCGGGCACCGGAAGGTGGCGCGAAATTACCAACGGCGGCGGTAATAAGCAAACGGATACGTGTTGCTTGAGGAAAATTCAGGAAAAGTTGAGCATCACTAATAGATGCTCTGCAGGAGCCATGCTCGCAGGGGAAAGATCAAACCGGCAACGCCTGTAGCGCCAACAACAAACGCTGCTCATCATTTTCATTGCCGAGCAATCCGAAACGCAATGCACCGGGTTTGTCGAAATGCCGCACCAGAATACCCTGGCGCGCCAGGCTATTGCGTATCGTCTCGGCCTTATCGTGCAGGCACCAGGCAAACAGGTCACTATCGCCCTGCGGGAACAAACCGGATTGTGCTAACAGCCCGTTAAGCCGCCGTCTGGCCTGCCGCAAACGCTGCCGCTGCTGTTGCTGCCACTCCCGATCCTGCACCGCCTGCGTCATCACCCAACGGGCCGGGTGGCTCAGTGCCCAGGGGCCCAGCCTCTCGTCCAGCGCAGCACATAGCGCCATGGGAGCCAGCACCAGACCCGCCCGCACCCCGGCCAGGCCGAAAAACTTGCCCAGGGAGCGCAGCACAATCAGGCCCGGCTTGCCGCAATGGGAAACCAGCGACTCACCCTCACTGGCATCCAGAAACGCTTCATCCACGATCAGCCAGCCGCCCTTCTCCGCCAACTGCTGATGCCAGCGCAGCAGAGTATCTAGCGAGTACAGGTGCCCGGTGGGATTATTGGGGTTGATACACACCAGCACATCCAGATCCGGCAAGGCCGCATCGATCTGTTCAAAAGACAATGAAACAACACTGTGTCCTTCCCGCTGCCAGGCCAGCCCATGCTCACGGTAACCCGGCGACGGCACGCCCACCCGGCAGGGCGTGCGCAACCGGGGCAATAGCTGCAGCGCCGCCTGACTCCCCGGCACCGGCAGGCAGCCAGCGTCTGCGGGCACGGCGAGCCAGTGACGGCAACACGCCGCCAGCCCGTCATCCTCTTCAGGAAGACGCTGCCACACAGATGCGGGCAATACAGGGACCGGCCAGCCAAAGGGGCTGATGCCGGTGGACAGGTCCAGCCAGTCACTGACCGGAATGCCCCAACGCCGGGCGGCCTCATGCAAACGCCCGCCATGGTGCTCACACACAGGAAAGCTCACAGGCTCGCTCCCAGCAACACTACCAGCCACAGTGCCAAGGCTCGCTGCATCAGGGCGATGGCGGCGGCGATGCTGTCGGCACTGGCCATCTTTCCTTCGCCCAAACACGGCTTGTCTTTCCAGCCGCCATGATAGGGCGCACCGCCGCCCAGCAGCACAGCCAGGGCGCCCGCCCCGGCGGCCATCACCGGGCCTGCATTGGGGCTGTCGCACGCCCCGGCCTGCTGCTGCCAGCAGCGCAGACCTGCTGCGAAACGGCCGCACAGGGCATAGCTGATGGCCGTCAGCCGCGCCGGCGCCCAGCCGAGCAGATCATCCAGTCGCGCGGCCACCTTGCCGAACCGTTCGAAGCGGTCCGTGCGATAGCCCCACATGGCATCCAGGGTATTCACCAGCCGATGCAACAAGGCCCCGGGCAACCCGGCTAGCGCAAACCAGAACAGGCTGGCAAACAGGGCATCGGCGCCGTTTTCCAGCACCGACTCGGTGGCCGCCCGGGCCACGCCTTCGTTATCCAGATCGACGGTGTCACGGCTGACCATGCGGCCCACCTGTTGCCGGGCTGTGAGCAGATCTCCACGGCGCAACGGCACGATCACCGTCTGACCGTGCTCTTCCAGACTGCGCCCGCCGATCACCAACCACAGACCCAGTGCCTGCAGCCCCCAACCGGCCCAGCCCGGCAACACCTGCAGCAATACCACTGCCGCCAGCACCCAGGGCACCACAGTGATAACCACGGCCAGGGCGCCGGCGGATACACCACCCTGACGGTTAAGGCGTTTCTCCACTGCCATCGCCAGCCGGCCAAACCCCACCAGCGGATGCCAGCTGCGGGGCTCGCCCAGCCAGTGATCCAGCATCACGCCGACAAGCAGTGCACAGAACAGGGGAAAAGACAGCATCGAGTATCCGTTACAGGGGTTCTGACAATGATTCGAGGCGGGCAGTCTACTTGACACTCCCCCCACCGGGGCAGAGGATTTGCCGCTTTGCGGCCTCGCCGCCTGCTTCCTGGAGTTTTCCGTGCACCTGACTCACCCCTGGCAACAACCGATTGTCGCCCCCAGTGAACCCCATCGGCAACGGGCTCTGGAACGCCAGGGCCAGCTCACCAAACCCGCCGGTTCGCTGGGTCGCCTGGAAGCACTGGCGGTTGATCTGGCTGCGCTCCAGCACACTGATGCACCCGGTGCCGACCGCATCAGCATCGCGGTCTTTGCCGGCGACCACGGCGTCTGCGCAGAAGGCATTTCCACCTTTCCCCAGGCGGTCACCGGGCAGATGATTGCCAACTTCGTGGCGGGCGGGGCCGCCATCAGCGTGATGGCCCGGCATCTTCAGGCCAGGCTGGAGGTGATAAACCTGGGTACCGCCACCCCGCCGCCTGTCACCGACGGCGTGATTGATGACAGCATCGCCCCCGGCACCGCCAACCTGGCCGGCGAGGCCGCCATGTCACCGGCACAACTGGAACAGGCCCTGGCCGCCGGTGACCGTGCCGCCCAACGTGCGGCGGACCAGCAGGCCCAGCTCTTTATCGGTGGTGAAATGGGTATCGGCAACACCACCAGCGCCAGCGCCGTGGCCTGTGCCCTGCTCGCCGAACCGGCAGTGTCGCTGGCCGGGCCCGGAACCGGCCTGGACGCAGATGGCGTCAGCCACAAGGTCACCGTGATCGACCGGGCCCTGGCCCGCCACGGTGATAACCGGGACCCGCTGGCTGTATTGGCCTCTCTGGGCGGTTTTGAAATTGCCGCCCTGGCAGGCGCCCTGATCGGCTGCGCCGCCCGAGGCATTCCCGTGCTGGTGGATGGTTTCATTGTTACCGTGGCCGCCCTGGCCGCCGTGCGCTTACGGCCGGAGCTACGTGACTGGCTGTTGTTCGCGCATCACTCCCGGGAACCCGGCCACACCCGTCTACTGGAGGCACTGGATGCCCAGCCGCTACTCAACCTGTCCATGCGCCTGGGGGAAGGCAGCGGTGCGGCGGTGGCGGTACCGATAATTCGCAGTGCCTGCGCCTTGCATAACGGCATGGCCACCTTTGCCGATGCCGGCGTCAACAACGCGGAGTAGAGCATGACCACCACCCTGTTTGATCTGATCCGCCATGGCGAACCCGCCGGGGGCCACATGTACCGGGGCCACAAGGATGACCCGCTTAGCGAACTGGGCTGGCAACAGATGCGCGAGGCCATCCAGGCGGACGATCAGTGGGACCATATCCTCACCTCACCGCTGTTGCGCTGCCGGGAGTTCGCCGCCGAGCTGTCCGGGCAACAGCATATTCCCTTCACCGTGGCCCACGATTTCAGGGAAATCAGCTTTGGTGACTGGGAAGGAAAAACCCGCGAACAGGTGGCAGACGAATACGGCGACCACCAGGCCAACTTCTGGCGAGACGCGGAAAATCATCCGCCCGTAAACGGCGAAACCATTCAGGATTTTCACCAACGCATCGGCGATGCCTGGTCACTGTGGCAACAGGCCATGAAAGGGCAGCGGGTGTTACTGGTCTGCCACGGCGGCGTTATCCGCATGGTACTGAGTCATGTATTGGGAATGAGCCCCAGCAAGGCCATGGCAGGATTCCAGGTACCGTTCGCCTGCCGCTCCCAGGTGCGGATTGATAACACTGAGCATGGCACGCTGAGTTGTCTGGTAAGGCACGGATAAAACCTCACTACCTTTCTATAAAACCGCTGTAGGAACGTAGCGAAGCGGAGTAACGACCGTAGGTCGGCCCAAAGGGTGAGCGTAGCGAATACGCCGCTTGAGGCGCGAACCGAGCGTAGCGAGGCGACAAAATCTGAGGGCTTCTGAAAACTATCTGGAGAAACCGGTCCGGTTCGACAAGCCATCTGGGATTCGCGCCTCAAGCGGCGCTCCTACAAAAGAGCTTCCCCCTTCAACGTCTGCGCGATCCCTGCCACCGACATCACCACCCGATCACATTTTTTTGCCAGCGCCTGATTCAACCAGCCCAGCTCATCGGCAAAGCGGCGGGTGAGCGGGTCCATGCCGATGATGCCCAGCCCCACCTCATTGCTGACGACAACCACCGACCCCGGGTAGCCCGCCAACGCCGTCAGGAAACTGTCCTTTTCGCGCACAAACAGGGCATCGCCCGCATGCAGTAGATTACTCACCCACAGGCTCATGCAATCGATCAACACACAGGGCGGTGGTGACAGGGTCGCCTGCCGGTTCAAGAGGCTGCCCAGCTCGACCGGCTCTTCCACCAGGCCCCAGCTGGCAGGACGGCGGCGCTGATGACGACGAATGCGCTCACTCATTTCGCCATCCCCGGCAGTGGCCGTGGCCACATAGACCACCGGGTCGGGTTGCTCCGATACCAACCGTTCCGCCAGCGAACTCTTGCCGGAACGGATACCGCCGAGAATCAGGGAATGTGGCATCAATTCTTTTTCACGAACTGGGTAAGGATGACAATACGCTGGCCTTCCACCCGGCCTTCGATCTGCTCCGGGTTATCCTGCACCAGCGAGATATTGCGCACCGGTGTGCCACGCTTGGCGGTGAAGTTGGCGCCCTTCACATTGAGGTCCTTGATCAGGGTGACGCTATCACCGGCTTCCAGCACGGCGCCGTTGCTGTCGCGATGTTCGACTTTTTCGTCGTCGCTCTGCCCTTCCCCGGTGGCCTGGGCCCAGGCCAGTGTTTCCTCATCCAGATAGAGCATATCCAGCAAATCCTGGGGCCAGCCTTCCGTCCGCAACCGGGTCAGCATACGCCAGGCCAGTACCTGCACTGCCGGCTCCTGGCTCCACATGCTGTCGTTCAGACAACGCCAGTGATTGATATCTTCATTGCCGGGATTGTCGATCTGAAAACTGCAGGCTTCGCACAACAGGGCGCTCTGCGCCGCCGTGCCATCCCCTGCCGGCGGCACCGCATACACCGCCAGCGCCTCACCGGCACCGCACAATTCACAGGTCGAGTCAGCTCGCGCCAGCAGGGTGGATTCCAGGGTCATTCGTTTACTCCATCAATGTGTCGACCAGTATATAAGCAAAGGCTCTGCAACGCGGACGAAACGTCCCGTTCCATAACAATCTGCAGGTGCAAAACCAGAACACCAAAAAAATTAGCTGTTAAAAAAATCCGGATGGGAATTGAGATACAGTCTTCGACCAATTTCGACGCCCGCCATCACTCCCGCAAGGATCATCACTACCACCGCTACTTCATACCAGAGCGGCCAGCCCGTTTCCTCGATATAACGCATATACCCCGTGACTCCCCCATAACCCAGGGCAAGCCAGGTCCCATCTATTCTCGCCGTAACAACATTCGCATATCCGACAATCATTCCACCCAGGCCGTAAAAAACCGTCGATATACCAAGGTCCAGCAATAGAAATGGAATCAGGTAGTCGAAGATATCAAGCAACGAGAGTTCGCTGACAAGATAGACAACGTCTTCAGCCAGATATTTTCCGCCACCGACACAAACCAAAAGGCCTGCACCGATAAAAAATAAGCGCCATAAATAGAATGTCATCGCTCAATCATCCCAGCAAATCCGCGAATGGAAAGAAAGACAGCGTTTCGCCTTCAGAGACTGTTCTCCCCACCGGCACCACCGCCAGCCCATCCGCCCACACCGCAGAACTCAACATGCCGGAACTCTGATTGGGGTGCTTCTCCAGCACCAGATTCCCGCCATTCTGTACGCAGCGAACGCGTAAATACTCCTGTCGCTTGCCGGCTTTTTTGACAGAAAAATCCGCCGGCAACCGGAAGGGTTCCGGCAAGACATTGTCGGCGCCACAACTACGACGCAAGGTGGGCAACACCAGCATCAGGTAACAGACCAGCACGGCAGACGGATTGCCGGGCAGACCGAAAAACGGGATGCCATCCACACTGCCGTAGGTAAACGGCTTGCCCGGCTTGATCGCCAGTCGCCAGAAATCCAGTTGGCCCTGTTGCTCCAGCACCGCCCGCAGATGATCTTCTTCGCCCACGGACACACCGCCGGTGGAGATAATCACATCCGGGCGCTGCTGAGGGTCGGTGAGAGCACGTGTCAGGGAGGCGTGAATAATAGCCGGGTCGTCGGGCAGATGCTCCCGCTGCACATCGGTAAAACCACTCTGAATCAGCAGCTGCTCCAGTTGTGGGCCGTTGCTGTCATAGATCTTGCCAGGCAACGGCGCTTCATCCGGTGCCTGCAGTTCATCCCCGCTGGTCAGCACCAGCACCCTGGGGGCAAACACCTGCACTCGGGACACACCCACCGAGGCGATCAACCCCGCCGCCTGGGGGGTCAGGCGCTGGCCGGCACGCATCACCACTTCATCCAGCCGGGCATCCTGGCCCGCCGGGCGAATATTCTGCCCGTCGCTGACCGACGCCTGTGCCGGAAGCCGCACCCGACCGTCGGCGATTTCACAGTCTTCCTGCATCAGTACGGTATCCGCCCCGGCAGGCACCGGCGCGCCGGTGAAGATACGCGCCACCTGCCCCGGCATCAGCGTGCCGGGCGAATCACCGGCGGCAATGCGCAGCGGCATGGGCAGAGTCAGGCCTGGCTCATCCAGGTCCGCATAGCGCAGGGCCACGCCATCCACGGCGGCATTATCAAAGGCCGGCACATCCACGCGGGAGATCACATCCTGCGCCAGGTATTGGCCACGGGCCTGATTGAGGGCAATCTCCTGCACCCGGGCAAACGGCACTGCGCTGTCCAGCAACCGGGCCAGGGCATCCTCTACCAGCATCAAACTCATCGGCGCATCCCTCCATGCTGCATCGTTGTCATCGCCGAATCTGGGCGACAAAGTTACAGGGCCGATGACGGGCATCCAGCTGGTCGCTGATGATGCGATCCCAGCCGGTGGCGCAGGCATTGTTGGAGCCGGGCAGGCAGAAGATCACCGTGCGGTTGGCCAGCCCGGCCAGGCAACGGGACTGAATGGTGGACGAGCCGATGTCCTCCACACTGACCTGGCGAAACAGCTCGCCGAAGCCTTCGATGTGCTTGTCGAACAACACGCCCAGGGCTTCCGGGGTGGAGTCGCGTCCGGAGAAGCCGGTGCCGCCGGTGGTAATAATGCCCTGGATACGCTCGTCGGCAATCCACTCGGACACCACCTTGCGCAGCTGGTAGATGTCATCTTTTACGATCTGCCTGGCCTGCAGGTGATGGCCGGCCTCCTCCAGACGGTGGACCAGCAGGTCACCGGAGGTGTCGTTATCGGGGGTGCGGGTATCGCTGACGGTCAATACCGCCAGGGCCAGGGGCTCGAAGTCTGCCGCAGGCTTGGACATAGGGTTTCTCCTTGCTGATGGCGCCAATGCTAGCACGAGCCATGCCATGGTGGCTGGACAGCACATCCCGGATTGACCGTTGCCAACAGCCCCCTGTTCGCCGCGGGTTGCTCACCGTAAATTGACGCTATACAAAGTGTTTATCTGGAGAGCTGACAATGAGCAGCAGCATGGAAACCGCCCAGCAGGATGCCGCCCGCCTGCCGCGCCTGCCACAACGCAAGCTGGACCATATTCCGGGGGATTACGGCACGCCGCTACTGGGCGACACCATTGCGTTCCTCAAGGACTACCACAAGCTGGTCACCCGGCGGGCCGACAAATACGGCCTGGTCTCCAAGGGCTCGGTGCTGTTTCAGCGGGGCGTGACCCTGTTGGGGCCGGAAGCCAACGAGTTTGTCCTCAAGGACCCGGAGCACGTATTTTCCAGTCGCGCCGCCTGGAACCCGTTTCTGGAAAAGCTGTTCACCGACGGGCTCATGCTGCGCGATTTCGCCGACCATAAACTCCATCGTCGCATCATGCAGCAGGCATTCAAGAAGCCAGCACTGGCCAGCTACCTGGACCGCATGAACACCCATATCAGCAGCCAGATACAGCCCTGGCAGACCGGCGAAACGGTCAGCTTCTTTGACCATATCAAGGCACTACTGCTGGACGTGGGCGCGCAGATCTTTTTCGGCCTGGAGATGGGCCCGGAATCCGACAAGGTGAACCAGTCCTTTATCGACTCCGCAGATGCCTCGCTGGCGGTATTGCGCCTGCCCATCCCCGGCACCCTGTGGCACCGGGGCATGGCAGGACGCCGCTACCTGGAAAAATTCGTCACCGATCTGATCCCGCAGAAACGGGCCAGTACCACATCGGATTTCTTCAGTGAGTTGTGCAAGGCTGCCGACGAGGAAGGCGGCCTGAGCGATCAGGACGTGATGAACCACATGATCTTCCTGCTGTTCGCCGCCCACGACACCACCACCAGCACCCTGTGTTCCATCATTTACCTGCTGGCACAGCACCCGTACTGGCAGGACCAACTGGCCGAGGAAATGGCCGGCCTGAACAAGGACAGCCTGGACTACGACGACCTGGCCAAGCTGGAAAAAACCGGCTGGGTATTCCGCGAAACCCTGCGCATGCGCCCGCCGCTAACCGCCTTCCCGCGCCGCACCGTCAAGGAAGTGACCTTCCAGGGCCACACTCTGCCGCGTAATACCCTGATCAACCTCTCTCCCCTGTTCACCCATTACATGGAAGAGTACTGGAGCAACCCGCACACCTTCGACCCGGAACGTTTCAGCGACGAACGCGCCGAACACAAGAAGCACTTCTATCAGTGGATTCCCTTCGGCGGCGGCCACCACAAGTGCCTGGGCCTGAACTTTGCCGAGCTGCAGACCAAGACTTTCCTGTTCCACTTTCTGCAGCGCTACAAGGTCAGCCTGAAACCGGGTTACCAGATGCCGGTACAGCAGGTGCCGCTGATCATGCCCAAGGACGGTTTGCCGGTGACGATCGAAAAGCGATAGATCAGCACGGCTTCGCCTACAGCTACTAGCTACTAGCTACGAGTTTGTTCTTTTACTCGAAGCTGACAGCTAGTAGCTAGTCGCTGTCTTTATTGCTGATACAGATGCACATCCCGCTGCGGATAAGGGATGGTAATACCCGCCTTGTCGAAGGCCAGCTTGACCTGCTCGAACAGGCCGAAATATACCGGCCAGTAATCTTCGGAATTCACCCAGACCCGGGTCAGCATGTTAATGCTGCTGTCCGCATGGGCGGAGACGAAAATATTGGGGTTGAAAGCACCGCCACCAAGAATCCGGTCGTCATTATCAATCACTGACTGAATCGCCGCCCGGGCATCTTCAATGCTGTCGTCGTAACTGATGCCGAATTCGATATCCACCCGCCGTTGCGGCTCACAGAAAACATTCTTGATGCAGCCATTGGACATGGGGCCGTTGGGGATCACGATCCGTTGATTGTCATAGGTGATCAGGATGGTGTTGAAAATCTGGATGTCGTGCACCCTGCCCATGTGGCCCTGCGCTTCGATGATGTCTCCCAGCCGGTAGGGTTTGAAAAACAGGATCAGCACACCGCCGGCAAAGTTGCCCAGACTACCCTGCAGAGCCAGTCCCACTGCCAGACCGATGGCGCCCAGCATGGCAATGAAGGAGGTGGTCTGCACGCCGATCATGCCGGCCACTGCCACCAGCAACAGTATCTTCAGCAGCACTTCCACGAAGTTGGTCATGAACTTCTGTAGAGTGTCGTCCACCGCCTTGTGCCCCAGCACCCGGTTCAGTCCCTTGGTGACCCGCCCAATGATCCAGAACCCTACTATCAGGGTAATGATGGCCAGCACTATCTTGGGCAGGTAGCCCATTCCAAGCTCGATAGCCTTATCCAGATAAGGCTGCACCTGTTCCATTTCCATGGTTCCCTTTCCTTTGCGAGATAGATAAAGGCGCTAAAATAGCACCGCCTCCGTCCCCCGCCGCGGCAGCACGTCGGAATTTGCCATTATTTACGCTTTGCAGGGAATGAACCGGATTCCGGTTTGCGGCTATACTGCCGGCACGTTCTCACTCAAATAACAGACAGCCCGATAGACAGCCATGAAGTACGCCATCCTGCCGGTCACGCCCTTCCAGCAAAACTGCTCCTTCCTGAAATGCGACACCACCGACAAGGTGGCCATCGTCGATCCCGGCGGGGATCTGGAAAAAATTCTGGAAGCCCTGCAACAGGTCGGTGGCACGCCGGAAAAGATTCTCGTTACCCACGCCCATCTGGATCACATCGGTGCGGTAGCCGAGCTGGCGGAAAAACTGGATCTGCCCATCGAAGGGCCGCACACCGACGACCAGTTCTGGATCGACATGCTGCCCCAGCAGGCGCAGATGATGGGCTTCCCCCCCTCGCGCCCGTTCACCCCGAACCGCTGGCTTGAGGAAGGCGACACCGTCACCGTGGGCGACACTCGCCTGCAGGTCCGTCACTGCCCGGGCCACACCCCCGGGCACGTGGTGTTCTACCAGCCAGAAAGCAAACTGGTGGTGGTCGGCGATGTGCTGTTCAACGGTTCCATCGGCCGTACCGATTTCCCCAAGGGCGATTTCGACACCCTGGTCCAGGCAATCAAAGACAAGCTGCTCACCCTGGATGACGATGTATCCTTCATCCCAGGTCACGGCCCCATGTCCACCATTGGTCACGAGCGGGCCAACAATCCCTTCGTTTCCGGCAAGCACGGTTGAGGTAGAGATGGAATCCAGCGCAATGAAATGGGGCCTGACGATCGCCATTATTCTGGTGGCCTGGCTGTTGTCCGTGGTACTGCGAGGTGCCACCCGGCGACTGGGCCGCCGCCGTGATTTCAGCCGGGCCCGCATCTTCCAGACAGCCGTCGTTATCAACAGCGCCTGCGTGGTACTGACACTGCTGTCCATCGGCATCCTCTGGGGCTTGAACGGCAGCGGCCTGATGGTGTTCGCCACATCGATGATGGCCCTGCTGGGTGTGGCCCTGTTTGCCTGCTGGTCCATGCTCAGCAACACTACCGCGGCCATCATCCTGTTCTTTAGCGCCCCCTACCGGGTGGGCGATCGCATCCGCCTGCTGGATGGCGACAACACGGTCACCGGGCAGATCCGCTACATGGGGCTGATCTTCATCACCGTGCAGGACGAGCTCGGCCACCGCTACACCCTGCCCAACAACCTGCTGTTGCAGAAAACCGTGATTCGCCTGCGCGGCGACACCCTGCCCAAAGACCAGAAACACTGCCGGGCTGACTAGCGTACGCCCGACGGAGTAAAGTGACCTATTGGAAGCCCTGCCGGTTTGGCAGGGCCGTTACTGATCAACCACAAGGACGACCCCATGCGACTGTTTTTCCCCCTGATCTTCATCGCCCTGCTGACCGGCTGTCAGAACGGTACCGAGGCCGGCAAGCTGCCGGATGCCTGTTATCAGCCGCCGGAAACCGGCATGTGCAAGGCCGCTTTCCAGCGCTATTACTACGATCAGGAAAGCGACAGCTGCAAGAGCTTTACCTGGGGTGGTTGCAAGGGCAGCGTGCCCTTCGACACACAGGACGCCTGCGTGCAGACCTGTGATGCCAGCAACAGCGAACCCGCCAGCCCGGCAAGAACCTATCGCAGCAAGGGAGACCCGCAATGAGCCAGACATCGTCCCTGGGCATGGCCCGGGCGGTTTATGTACTACACTTGGTGGGCCTGATCACCGGCGGGCTGACAGCCGTTGCCGGGGTTATCATCGCCCACCTGCACGCCGCGGATGCCCCGCCGCCCCTGCGTGAGCACTTCCGCTTCCAGTACCGCACCTTCTGGATCGGCCTGCTCTACAGCGTCATTGCCGGCATCACTACCCTGGCCTTTATCGGCTGGCTGCTGATGGTGGTGATCACCATCTGGTGGATCGTGCGCTGTGCCCGCGGCCTGAGCACCCTGAATCGCAACGTGGCACCTGCCCGGGTCGACACCTGGGGCTTCTGATTTTGCCATTGTCACAAAGTTGTCACCCGGCCCCGCCAGACTGGCGGGTCCGCGCCTACCTAGGAGAGACCATGCTGTCCCTGCGCCTTATTCCCCTTATTCTCTGCGCCCTGTTCCTGTCTGCCTGTGCCCGCAGCCCGGTGGTTCAGCTCTATGACGGCCCCGCCAAGTCCGACAGCCAGGTGCTGACCGTGCGCGTGCCCAGTGAAATCGAAGTGTTCACCATCAACGGCAAGGAAGTGGATGGCGTAAATACCTTCTTCGCCACCGACTTCAAGGAACTCAAGCTGACCCCCGGCCGCTACGAGATCCTCGCCTACTACAAGGAACTGTGGCAGCTGGATGCGGACAACCACGACATCGTGAAAACCAACCCGGCCAACTTCATCGTCGATGGCAAGGCCGGCGAGACATGGCAGCTGGATTACGACAAACCGGCCAACGTGGAAGAGGCCCGTGCCCTGGAAGACACCTTTAGCGGCTGGACCCTGAACACCGCCACCGGTGACAAAGTGGCCGCCGAGGAATCCAACCTGATCCTCAAGCGCGGCTTCCTCGCCCCCATCACCGGCGAAGACGTCAGCACCGCTTCCAGCCAGAACATCGCCCCCCAGCAAAGCTCCACGCCGGCACCGACTGCCACCGCCAGCTCTGCCCCCCAGGCAGCGCCTGCACCGGCAGCCAGCTATCTGGACACCCTCAAGGCTCAATGGAAGCAGGCCACCCCGGCAGAACGCCGGGAGTTTCTGCAGTGGGTAGCTGAATAACGTTACGAGTCACGGGAAGCGAGTCGCGAAAGGCACCTGAGATATGGGATTTCGCTTCTCGCGACTCGGTACTGACACACTTCTCCACGAAGCCGCTGCAGGAACGGAGCGTAGCGGAGTAACGCACGTAGTTCCGTGCGGCCCGAAGGGTGAGCGTAGCGAGTACGCCGCTTGAGGTGCGAACCTGGCGAAGCAAGGAATCGCCCAAAGGGCGATCAGGACTTGCCGAACCTGACAGGTTTCTCCAGGTAGGCCTGACATTCTCTGAAAGTTTTGTCGCCTCGCTACGCTCGGTTCGCGCCCTGGAAGGGCGCTCCTACAGCGGCCTTGTAGATGACGCGGCTGCGACGTCTGCTGATCACTCCCCCTGAATCGTCGCCACCACCCGTCTCGCCCCGCCATGATCCCGGTGTTCGCAGAGATAGATGCCCTGCCAGGTCCCCAGCGCCAGTTGGCCATTACTGATTGGCAGGCTCAATGACGGGCCGATCAGCACGCTCTTGATATGGGCGGGCATGTCGTCCGGACCTTCCAGGGTGTGTTCATAATAAGGCGCGTTTTCCGGCACCATCACATTCAGGTGCCGCTCCAGATCACCGCGCACATCCGGGTCGGCATTTTCGTTGATGGTCAGTGAGGCGGAGGTATGCTGGATAAACAAATGCAACAAGCCCACCTTCACCTCCGCCAGCTCCGGCAAGCCTTGCAGCACCTCACGGGTCACCAGATGACAACCACGGCGTTGCGCCGCCAGCGTCAAAGTTTTCTGAAACCACATCTTCGTCCCCTCCGGACCTTGGCGCCCCCCCCCAATCTCGGCACACTTGAGCCAACGACAGACAGGGAAACATCATGAAACTGAATGGCCAGACCATTGTACTGACCGGCGCCTCCAGTGGCATCGGTGCCGAGGCAGCCAAAATCATGGCACACCGTGGCGCCACCGTGTGCCTGGTCGCGAGACGGGAAGAGCAGCTGCGTGAGGTCCAAGACGCAATAGAAGCAGACGGCGGCTGTGCCTTTATCTACCCCTGTGACTTGAGCGATAACGTGGCTATCGAGGCTTGCGCCACGCGCATCCTGGCAGAGCAGCCGCGCATCGATGCGCTGGTGAATAACGCCGCGCATTCCATCCGCCGCCCGATCGAAAAATCACTGGACCGCCTGCACGACTATCACCGCACTGTGCAGCTCAACTACATCGGCGCCGTGGCCATGACCCTGAAACTGCTGCCGCGTTTTCTGGAACAGGGCCATGGCCATGTGGTGAATATTTCCAGCCTGTCCACCCAGGTGCCCATCCCCCTGTTTTCCGCCTACCTGGCCAGCAAGAGCGCACTGGAATCTTTCACCCGTTCCCTGCAGGCGGAGATGGGGCACCAGGGCATCAGCACCACGGTGGTGTACTTCCCCATGGTGCGCACGCCCATGTCATCACGCACCGACATCTATAAATACATGCCGATGATGCACGTGAAAAAAGCCGCCGGCTGGATCGTGGAAGCCTGCGAAAAACGCCCGGCACGCATCGCCCGCCCCATGGGCAAACTGGGCAGCGTGCTGCTCGCCGCCCTCCCGGGCCCGGCCACCAAACTGCCACAGCCATTGTTTCGCGGCATGGACAAACTGCTGGCCAGCCAGCTGAAGAAGAAGGGCTGACCCAACCCCAACCGTAGGAGCGTCGCTCGCGGCGCGATAACCCAACCTCAGAAAAGATCGATTTACCACAGAGGTCACTGAGGACAAGAAAAGGGTTTCTCTGTGTGTTCTGTGCCCTCTGTGGTGAAAATGCTTTTGATCGAGGCCAAGAATCGCGCCGCGAGCGACGCTCCTACAGCAACCATCAATTCACCACGTTAATCGCGCTGCCCGCCTGCCACTGACGAATATTCTCCACCACGCCGTCCAGCAATCGCTGCCGGCATTCCCGGGTGCCCCAGGCGTTATGCGGAGTAATGATCAGATTGGGGATATCGTCGGCCAGCAACGGATGATCCGCCGGTGGCGGTTCGCTGCTGAGCACGTCCAGGCCGGCACCGCCCAGATGGCCGCTGCGCAACGCCTCGGCCAGAGCCGGTTCATCGATAAGGCCGCCCCGGGCGGTGTTGATCAGCAGCGCACCGGGTTTCATCTGGGCGATAAACGAGGCATTCACCAGCTTGTCGGTCTGCGGCGTCAGCGGGCAATGCAGGCTGAGCACATCCGCTTGCGGTAACAGCTCCGCCAACGACACCCGCCCGGACTGGCCACCATGGCGCTGAAAAGATTCCGCCACCCGCACCTGCATGCCCAGCGCCTCGGCCAGTCGCGCCACTTCCCGGCCAAGATCGCCATGCCCGATCAACCCCAGGGTCTTGCCGGCCAGTTCCATGATCGGGTGATCCAGCAGACAGAACTGCTGCGCCCGGCTCCAGGCGCCGGCCTTCACATCCCGATCGTAAAGATGCCAGCGCGTGGCCAGTGACAGCATCAGCGTTAACGTGTGCTGGGCCACCGACGCCCGCGCATAGCCACTCACATTACACACCGTGATGCCCTGCTCCCGGGCCGCCTCCAGATCCACATTATTGGTACCGGTGGCACAAATGCAGATAAGCTTGAGAGACGGGCAGGCTTTCAGGGTGGCGGCATCCAGCACCACCTTGTTGGTGATGACCACCTGGGCACCGTCCAGACGCGCCAGCCGATCTTCCGGGCGGGTCAGCGGATGGAACGTCCAGGGCATCAACGCCTCCAGGGCGGAGAAGTCCATCTCGTCGGGATTGAGGGTATCGCTGTCGAGAAAAACGCCCTGCATGTTCGGTCACCTTTATCGGGGAAGAAGGGAGGTGTTCCATGCTAACGGATTTGCTGGAAAAGATGGGCTTCACCCTGCCACAGCATGACTGGCAGAAACCGGTAGTGGGCGTCAGCGCCTGCCTGCTCGGCCAGAAGGTCCGCTACGACGGCGACCACAAACACAGCGCCATCCTGGTTCATCAGCTCGGCCCCCTGCTGCGCTTTCGCGACACCTGCCCGGAAGTGGCCATCGGCCTGCCGGTACCGCGCCCACCGATTCAGGTAGTGCAGGTAGACGACGATCTGCGTGTCAAAGGCGTGGAGAATCCGCAGCAGGATGTCACCGAGGCCCTGGAAAACGTGGCGACGCAACTGCACGAACCGCTCAGCGGCTTTGTACTGAAAGGCCGTTCCCCCAGTTGTGGCCACCTGAGCACCCCGGTGCATAACACCAGCGGCCAGCAGATCGGCATGGCCTCCGGCGCCTTCGCCCGCAAGCTCCACGAACTATTCCCGCGCATTCCCCTGGCCAACGACAGCGATTTGGAAAAACCCGCCTTCCTGCAGAGTTTTCTGCTACAGGTGTACTGCTACCACCAATGGCACCACAACGACCACCAAGGCCAGTGGCTCAATGACATGCAGAGGCAAAGTGAACAGCTCGATGAACCCCTGCACAGTGGCCTGCGTCATTATCTGGACAAGCTTGGCCAGGCAATGCATTGAAAAGCAGTTAATAGTTAACAGTGAATAGTTAATAGCGAAAACCAAACACGGGCCCGGTTTCGTGGGGAATCAATGCGCGCTATCGTGGTCGGTAAGGGACCACCAACAGCGACCCGGCGAGGATGTCATGACACAGCAACAGGACCGGCTGCTCTGGATCGACGGCCACTATAGCGCAGGCAGCGACAACCAGTTCTTCGACACCATCAACCCGGCCACCAACCAGGTAATCTGCCGGGTTGCCCAGGCCACCCCCGACGATGTGGACCGTGCCGTGCAGGCGGCCAAACGGGCCCAGCCTGCCTGGCAGGCCCTGGGCGGCGTGGAACGCGGTCGCATCCTGATGCGCACCGCCCAGTTGCTGCGCGAACACCGCGACGAAATCGCCCAGCTGGAAACCCTGGATGCCGGCAAGCCCATCGCCGAAACCCCGGAAGCGGATGTGGATTCCGCCATCGACTGCCTGGAATATTTCGCCGGCCAGGCCAGCTCCCTGCAGGGGGAATACCAGCAGGTGTCCGGTGGCTTTTTCTACACCCGCCCGGAGCCCTTGGGCGTGTGCGCCGGCATCGGCGCCTGGAACTATCCGGTGCAGATCGCCAGCTGGAAAGCCGCCCCGGCCCTGGCCGCCGGCAACGCCCTGATCTTCAAGCCTTCCGAGGTAACGCCTCTCTCCGCCCTGCGTCTGGCCGAGCTGTTCAAGGAAGCAGGCCTGCCCGACGGCATCTTCAATGTGGTGCAGGGCTTCCGGGAAACCGGCGAAGCCCTCACCGGCCACCCGCAGGTGGCCAAGGTGTCGCTCACTGGCGGCGTGCCCACCGGCAAGGCGGTCATGCGCGCCGCCGCTGACACCTTGAAAGCCGTCACCCTGGAACTGGGTGGCAAATCGCCACTGATCATTTTCGAGGATGCGGATCTGGATAACGCCGTGTCCGCCGCCATGCTCGCCAACTTCTATACCCAGGGGCAGATCTGCACCAACGGCACCCGGGTGTTCGTGCACGAGAGCATCAAGGATGCCTTTGTGGAAAAACTGCTGGCCCGTGTCGGCACCCTCACCCTGGGCGACCCCACGGACCCGGCCACGGAAGTGGGCCCACTGATCAGCCGCCAGCACATGCAGCACGTGCTCAACTATATCGAGATCGGCAAGGAAGAAGGCGGCCAGGTACTGATTGGTGGCGGCAAGGCAGACGTGGACGGCCTGCCGGACGGCAACTTCGTGCTACCCACGGTGTTCGATGGTCTCAATGACGAGATGCGTATCGTCCGCGAGGAAATCTTCGGCCCGGTGCTGTCGCTGCTCAGCTTCCGTGACGAAGACGAGGTGGTGGCCCGCGCCAACAACACCGACTTCGGTCTGGCCGGCGGCGTGTTCACCCGCGACATCAATCGCGGCCATCGCATGGCGGAGCGCATCGAGGCGGGCATTGTGTGGGTGAACCACTACAACCTGACGCCCATCGAAATGCCCTTCGGTGGCTTCAAGCAATCCGGCATCGGCAAGGAAAACAGCCGCCGCGCCTTCGCCCACTACACCCGCCTGAAGACGGTGTACGTGGCGCAAGAGGATGTGGATTCACCGTATTAAGAGATGCGGCACGCTTCACGCAACACGCTTGCACGCCCCCCTCTCCCGTAAACGGGAGGGGGCGATTTTCTGGGGTAGCGTGCAAGCGTGTTGCGTGCAGCATGCTGCGTCTCTTTGTCACACCTGCCGCTTCGGCATCCCGCTGCGCTGATAGTCCTCCCAGCCGTCCGCATGGAAGCTGGGTGCCGTGGATGGCGGCAGGGATTTGCCGAGGATATGATCCGCGCCTTTTTCGCCGATCATGATGGTCGGTGCGTTCAGGTTGCCGTTGGTCACCGTGGGCATGATGGACGAATCCACCACCCGCAGATTCTCCACCCCGTGCACCCGGCACTGCGGGTCCACCACCGCCATCTCGTCGGTACCCATGCGGCAGGTACCCGCCGGGTGATAGGCGGTTTCCGCGGTGCGTGACATCCAGTCGTCCAGTTCGTCATCGCTGTTGATATCCGGCCCCGGTGACAGCTCGGCACCGCGATAGGGGTCCATGGCCGGCTGGGCAAAAATTTCCCGGGTGAAACGCACCCCGGCCCGGAACGCTTCGCGATCCTCTTCCCGGTCGAAGTAATTGAAGAACATGCTGGGCGGTGCCGCCGGGTCTTTCGACTGCAACTTCACCCAACCACGGCTGAGCGGCTTGTTGGCCCCCAGGTGCACCTGAAAGCCGTGCCCCTTCACCGCACTGGAGCCATCGTAGGCAATGGCCCCGGCCAGGAAGTGGTACTGGATATCCGGGTACTGCAAACCGGCACGGCTGCGAATATAGCCGTTGGATTCAAAGTGGTTGGAGGTGCCCAGCCCGCGCCGCAGGAACAGCCAGTTAGCGCCGATCCAGGCTTTCGCCAGCGGCCCCAGCCAGCCATTGAGGGTAATCTTCTGGGTACACTCCTGCTGCACCCACACCTCAAGGTGGTCGTGCAGGTTCTGCCCTACCCCGGGCAGATCATGGACCACCTCGATACCGTTTTCCTTGAGATGCTCTGCCGGCCCAATGCCGGACAGCATCAACAGCTTGGGGGAATTGAAGGCACTGGCGGAGAGAATCACTTCCTTGCGCGCCTTCACCTTGTAGGTGTTGCCACCGCGGCGATATTCCACCCCCACCGCTTTCTTGCCTTCCATGATCACGCGGGTGGTCAGGGCGTGCATCTTCACGTCCAGGTTGGGCCGGTTCATGGCCGGCTTCAGATAAGCCATGGCAGTGGAGCAACGCACGCCGTTGCGCACCGTCATATCCATGCGCCCGAACCCTTCCTGGCGGAAACCGTTATAGTCTTCCGTATAGCCGTACCCCGCTTCCTCACCGGCCTGGATAAAGGCCCGGTACAGCGGGTTCTTCATGTTGTTGCCGTTACAGGTGGTCAGTGGCCCGTCGGCGCCGCGATAGTCATCGCCACCGTAGACACAGCCTTCCGCCCGTTTGAAATAGGGCAATACATCCGCATAGCCCCAGCCTTCGGCACCCATGGATTCCCACTCGGCAAAGTCGCCGGCGCAACCCCGCACGTACACCATGCCGTTGATGGACGACGAGCCGCCGATCACCTTGCCGCGCGCCTGGTGAATACTGCGCCCGTGCAGGCCCGGCTCCGGTTCGGTATGAAAGCCCCAGTCGAACTTGTCCATGTTCAGGGGAATGGAAAAGGCGGTGGGCATCTTGATAAAGATGGAGTTGTCCTTGCCGCCGAATTCCAGCACCAGCACCTGGTTGCTGCCATCCTCGCTAAGACGGTTGGCCAGCACGGCACCGGCGGAGCCGGCACCGACAATCACGTAATCCATTTCCTGATCAAAGGTGGTCATGCTTCACCTCGTTGCCGTCCTGTCTTCAAGCCGGTCCCGGCTCGCTGGAATCGTCCACGTTACTGCCCATTTCCCGGCGCATGTGCAGGTACTGCAGGTGCGCTTCGAAATGGTCGATCAGATCCTCGATCACCTGATCACGGCTGTAGCCCATCAGGTCATAGCTCAACCCGCCTTCACGCAGGTGAACCTCCAGCCGGTAATACACGGATCGGGACTGCTGGGTGCGCACCGTGAACGATGGCATCAGGCAACGGCGCGGCCACACCGGGTAGGGAAAGTTCTGCTCGCCGCCCCGGTCCACGTTCAGGGCAAGGTGCAGCTG
>NZ_JBNPEC010000236.1:0-21106 GCF_051117345.1 Alcanivorax sp. | reverse complement strand
GGCGGAGTCAACCAGCTGCGCCGTTCCGCCTGCTACATGACGAGGTTATAAAGCTGGGTGGCGAAGGCCGCCAGTGGGACGAAATCGTCATTGGCCTTTTTCTGCAGGTTGTACTTGGCGTTGGCACGCAGGGTCTGGCGCACCAGCATGCCGGGCAGCCGCTCTTTCAGATCCTTGGCGGCCAGGGCGCCCACATCGGCCAGCACTACGGTTTCCCCCAGTGGCTGGCTGGCGCTGTCCAGCACCCGCAGGCTGTTGGGGCGCGGCTTGCTGGTCAGGGAATAGGTGGGGAAGGCCACCGAGAAGATACCGTGGACGGTGGGAATGGGCAGGCTGAATTCTTCCCGGGCCTGCACGAAGCCCTGCTCGTAGAGCACTGCCACCATGCCGTCCTCGGCAGGACGGCCCTTCATGGCATTGGACACTCGCTGTACGTCTTCCTTGAGCATGTCCAGCTCAGGGTGGATCTCCAGCGCCTTCTTGTAGTCCACCAGGGCATCGTTGTATTCACCGTGGGCTTCCCAGAACAGGGCGGACAGGTAGAAGGTCCAGGCATTCTGGAAGCTGGCCTTGACCTCCCCGGCCACCGCATTGATGCCCTGGAAATAGCCATCGAACTGGCTCAGGTCCACGTTGTTTTCTTCCGCCGCTTCCTCGGCCTTGGCAATTTCCTTGTCGCGCTTGTCGGCGGCGACCCGCTGCTCCAGGGCCGCGCCACGCAATTCCACGGCAGTGCCGGTGGGATCGTTGGCATCCCAGTAATTCAGGGCCTGATAGGCATGGGTGAAGATGCGTTCGTAATCCGGCGCTATGTAGCCGCGGGCATTATCGTTGGTAATCAGTGAGGAGGCAGACGCGGTCAGGGAAGACACCTGGATACGAGCGCTGGCGTCTTCGTCGTCATATTTCTGAATGGCACCGGCGAAAGCCTCGCGGCTCTGTTCACGCTGGCCGGTAAGCTGACTGACTCGACCCAGTTCCTGCAGATACAGCACGCCGTCGCCGCCACTGGCCGCTTTTTCCAGCTTCTGGGTGGCCGCCGGGGTCACCGGAGCGGTGGCCAGCGAGGCCTTCCATTGCTGGGCCTGATTGGGGTAGGGCACAAACAGGGAGTTTGTGGCACAGCCGGACAATGCCAGCAGCCCTGCAACCAACAGGCATCCTTTCCTGAGTTGTCTCATAGTCAGATACGAAAAAAGCCGGAGCAGGCAAGGTAGCCCGCCACCGGCTTTTTGTCGAGCGTTTCACAGTTCCGGGGGAGGGCCCGAACAGCCGCTCCCCGAGAAACAGCCGCTGGTCTAGAACAACACCCGGGTACGGATGGTGCCGTCGATGGTGCGCAGCTTCTCCAGCGCCAGCTGGCTGTAGCCCTTGTCCACATCGATGACCACGTAACCGATTTCCTCATTGGTCTGCAGGTACTGACCGCAGATGTTGATGCCGTTCTCGGAGAACACGGTGTTGATCTGGGTGAGCACGCCGGGCACGTTCTTGTGAATGTGCAGCAGACGGTGCATGTCCGGGTGCGCCGGCAGGGCCACTTCCGGGAAGTTCACCGCGCCCAGGGTGGCGCCGTTATCGGAGTAGCGGATCAGCTTCTCGGACACTTCGGTACCGATGTTCACCTGGGCTTCCTGGGTAGAGCCACCGATGTGCGGGGTCAGGATCACGTTGTCGAATTCACGCAGCGGGCTGATGAACTCGTCGTCGTTACCCTTGGGCTCTTCCGGGAACACGTCGATGGCAGCGCCCAACAGGTGGCCATCACGCAGGGCGCCGGCCAGGGCATCAATGTCCACCACTTTGCCGCGGGCATAGTTGATCAGGTAACCCTTGGGCTTGATGGCGCGAATCTGTTCTTCCTTGATCATCCAGCGGGTGGCGGCGGTGTCCGGCACGTGCAGGCTGACCACGTCGGACTGACCCAACAGCTCGGTGAGGCTGCTCACCTGCTCGGCATTGCCCAGCGGCAACTTGGGAATCACGTCGTAGAACTTCACTTTCATGCCCATGGATTCGGCCAGCACCGACACCTGGGCGCCGATGTTGCCGTAACCCACGATACCCAGGGTCTTGCCACGGATTTCGTAGCTGTCCTTGGCAGACTTCAGCCAGCCACCGCGGTGGGCGGAGGCGTTCTTCTCGGGAATGCCGCGCATCAGGTTGATGGTGTGGGCAATCACCAGCTCGGCCACCGAGCGGGTGTTGGAATAGGGAGCATTGAATACCGGGATACCACGCTTCAAGGCGGCATTCAGATCCACCTGATTGGTACCGATACAGAAACAACCCACGCCGATCAGTTTCTCCGCCGCCTGGAACACCTCTTCGGTGAGCTGGGTGCGGGAGCGAATGCCGACGAAATGGGCATCCTTGATCTTGTCTGCCAGATCGTTGCCGGTCAGCGCGGTGGGCAGCAGCTCCACATTGCTATAGCCGTGCGCTTTCAGGTTCTCCACGGCATTTTCGTGGATGCCCTCGAGCAGGAGAACGCGGATCTTGTCCTTCTCAAGAGAAGTATCGGCCATGATTGAAGTCTCGGTAGCCTGTGAAATGGGCGCGTATGTTAACATAGCCCGCTCAAATTGAGAGCAGCCGCGCCGTCGGATTGCTCAAGTTGCCGTGAGAACGCCTCAAGATCGTGCGTTTTACCCCTGCAGGAGACCTGTCGATGACCGCCCATGCCCATGCTGCGCTGGAGCAACTGACTGATTTGCTTGGCAATCGCCTCCTTACCGACCCGCAAAGCGCGGAGCGCTACGGGGTCGACTGGACCAAGGTATGGGCCCCGGCCCCCTGCGCGGTAGCGCTGCCGGAGACCATCGATGAAGTGCAGCAGATCGTGGAGATCGCCAATGATCACGGCCTGCACCTGGTGCCTTCCGGGGGCCGCACCGGCCTGTCCGCCGGTGCCGTGGCCGCCAACAACGAACTGGTGGTGGCCTTTGATCGCATGAACAAGGTGCTGGATTACAACGAATTCGACCGCGCCGTCACCGTGCAGCCCGGCGTTATTACCCAGCAGTTGCAGGAGTTCGCCGAAGAGAAGGGCCTGTTCTACCCGGTGGACTTCGCCTCCGCCGGCTCCAGCCAGATCGGCGGCAACATCGGCACCAATGCCGGCGGCATCAAGGTGATCCGCTACGGCATGACCCGCGACTGGATCACCGGACTGAAGGTGATCACTGGCAAGGGCGACCTGCTGGACCTGAACAAGGGCCTGATCAAGAACGCCACCGGCTACGACTTCCGACACCTGTTCATCGGCGCCGAAGGCACCCTGGGCTTCGTGGTAGAAGCCACCGTAAAACTGGCCCGCCAGCCGAAAGACCTGACCGCCCTGGTACTGGGCGCCCCGGGTTTCCGCGAAGTGATGAAGATCCTGCACGCCTTCCAGCAGGACATCGACCTGACCGCCTTCGAGTTCTTTTCCGACAAGGCCATGGCCCACGTACTGGAACACGGCGTGGCCAAGCCCTTCGACACCGAGTGCCCCTTCTACTGCCTGCTGGAATTCGAGCAACTGTCCGAAGCCACCGGCGATCAGGCCATGGCCATCTTTGAAAAGTGTGTGGAAGAAGGCTGGGTGCTGGACGGCGTCATGAGCCAGTCCCTGCAGCAGCTGGATCAGCTGTGGCAGCTGCGTGAGCGCATCTCCGAATCCATCGCCCCGCATACCCCTTACAAGAACGACATCTCGGTCACCGTCTCCAAGGTGCCGGACTTCGTGGAAGACATCGACACCGTGGTGCAGGACGCCTACCCGGACTTCGAGATCGTCTGGTTCGGCCATATCGGCGACGGCAACATGCACCTGAACATCCTCAAGCCCGCCGACCTGGCCAAGGAAGATTTCTTCGCCCGGTGCAACAATGTCTCCAAGTGGGTGTTCGAGATTGTCGAGAAATACAACGGCTCCATCTCTGCGGAACACGGCGTGGGCATGACCAAGAAACCCTACCTGGAATATTCTCGCAGCCCGGAAGAAATCGCCTGCATGAAAGCGGTGAAACACGTATTCGATCCCAACAACGTCATGAACCCCGGGAAACTGTTCGATGTTTGATGCAGTGAACACCCCGGTGGATCAGGACGGCTACCAACACCGCTGGATCGACGGCGCCCCCATCGACATTCCTGTGGGCAAAGTGGTGTGCGTGGGCCGCAACTACGCCGACCACGCCAGAGAACTGGGCAATGACGTGCCGGATGCCCCCATTCTGTTCATGAAGCCCGCCACCGCATTGGTGAGCCTGCATGAACCTCTCGCACTGCCCAAAGGGCAGGGCGAGGTGCACCACGAAGTGGAAATGGTGGTGTTGATCGGCAAACGGATTCACAAGGAAGCCGACCTGGACAACGTCCGCTTCAGCATCGCCGGCTACGCCGTCGGCCTGGATCTGACCCTGCGTGACGTGCAGAACACACTGAAGGAAAAAGGCCACCCCTGGGAGCGGGCCAAGGCGTTCGACGGCGCCGCCCCGGTCTCCGGCTTCATCGATGCCCGTGGCATCTCAGTTAAGCAGAAGCTCAACGTCACCCTGGAAATCAACGACGAGGTGCGCCAGCACGGTCACACCGGCCAGATGCTGTTTCCCACCTTCGAGCTGCTTCGCGAAATCAGCCAGACCTTCACCCTGGAACCGGGCGACGTGGTCTTCACCGGCACCCCCGCCGGCGTCGGCCCACTCAACAGCGGCGACAAGTTTACCGCGCGGTTGGGCAACATCATTCAGGTGTTTGGCTCCGTCGCCTGACGAACCGAACACCGCTTCCACTCCACCGATGTGACGATGGAAACAGAGCACATCACCATGATGCTTTCATGGTGAATACTGTTTTAGTGGTTGGCCATACCGGGCAGTTAACTGCCCAGCGTGACATGATCGAAACAGGAAAATGGGTAAGGCCTTTGATCATGTACAAGTGCAGAAATTTTTGACTACCTTTAGCGGTTACAGATAGCAAAAAATACTACCCACACAACCCGCAATCCCTACTCCTCCTCAAACGCATCCCGATGAAACTCCGCCGCCTCCATCACCTCACGTAATCCGCATTCCATCAGTTCCGGCACATCGGCGCCGGCCATTACGGTCAACATGGTATGCACGCCCCGGGCGAGCGAGGTCAGGTTGTAACCACCCTCAAGCACCAGTACCAGGCGGCCGTCACAATGTTTGTCGGCAATGCCCTGGACGATGCCGGTGAGGGCGGCGAAGCCGTCGTAGCTCAGATTGAACGCCATGTCGTTGTGGTGGGGATCGGTGCCGGCGGAGACCAGCACCAGGTCGGGCTCAAAACGGTCTGCAGCGGGAATCAAAATGTCGCGGAAAGCTTTTTCCATGGCGATATCACCAGAAGCTTCCGGCAAGGGAACGTTAACCGTATAGCCCTCACCCAGGCCGGCGCCCACCTCATTAAGGTTACCGGAGCCCGGGTAAAACGGCGCGGCGCAGTGGGTGTCGAAGAACAGCACATCCGGGTCGGCCCAGAAGATGTCCTGGGTGCCGTTGCCGTGGTGTACATCCCAGTCAACAATCAGGATGCGTTCGCAACCCAGTTTTGCCTGGGCATGGGCGGCTGCCACGGCCACGTTATTGAACAGACAAAACCCGCGCGCTCGCACCGGTTCGGCATGGTGGCCGGGAGGACGAACCAGGGCGAATGCGCTTTTCGTTTCGCCCTTCACCACGCTCTCCACGGCGGCAATGGCATTGCCCGCCGCAGAGCTGGCTGCCGAAATACTTTCCGGTGAAACGGCGGTGGTGTCGCTGTCCAGCCAGGCGCGTTTGCCTGCCAGGGAAAAGATGTGATCCAGGTAGGTGGTGGTGTGGACACGCCCCAGTTGTTCGTAGGTGGCGGGCGAGCCTGACTGGAACTGTAATCCGGGGATGGGTTCCTGCTTGAGCAAGTCCATGATGGCGGTGAGCCGGCCGGGGTGTTCCGGGTAGTCCCATTTGAAATTCAGCCCACCCAGAATACTCCTTACCCGCTTTTCCACCCGGCTGGGAAGAAAGGGCAAATCCACCTGAGGGTTATGGCCGAGCATTACCTCGTCATAAAACACGGTTACGCGACGCGACTCTACCACTCGTGACTCCCTCACTTTGTGTGTGTCCTCGCTTGATTCTCCGCGTAATCCCTCGCCTAACGCAACAGCTCGCCTTGGTGGCAGTGGATATCAGAGCGCCATTAATGCGCTAGCCGCCATAACGACTACGACACCCGGAAATGCTTGCGTAAATTATCATTCACCCAGCCACCCAAGCGCTCACGGCCAATACCGTCGATAAAATCCCGTACCTGTTCCGTATAGGCACGATCTTCTTCGAGAATGTGGTGTAGCAGCCACTGCTCCAGCACCTGCAATAGCGGCTCTGCCACGTCGACGCCTTCTTCATGGCGGCGCATCAGGGACTCGATATGAAAGGTGAACTTGCGGTGCAGAGAGTGGTGGTCATCCAGCTCGTCATAACCGGCCCGCTCCATGAGCGCTTCCTCGAAGCTGAAGTGTGACTCGGTGTAGTCCACCAAATCATAGAGAACACGGGCCACGCCCAGTTGGGCGCCGGGCTCGCCGACCATACGATCCAGGTCGTTGATGTAGTCCACGATGCGTTTGTGCTGCTGGTCGATGACCAGGATGCCCAGTTCATAGGCCGGGCCCCATACGATGCGCATGATCCGTCTCCTGTAGATGATGCGGGGTATGTACGCTAGCAGGGGGCCGGGCGACGGATTTAGATATGGATCAAGGTTTGCGCCGGAAGGGTAAAGGTAGAGCCGGGCGAGACTGCCTGCCCGGCCCGGGCGGGGAGAGACGTTGCTGCTAAGGTGTTGTCGGATCGGCTTTCCGCATCGACAAAAGTGCATCCACCAGGATGATCGCCAACAGGGCCGCTGCGGATAACGGGAAAGCGACGGCGATCACCAGCATGATCGCAGCCACCGTTCGCGCTGGTGCTGGCTCAGAGCGAGGCGGCGCCCGGCGGGACTGTCGTTTCCACCAGAGGAGGCCCCCGGTGAGGGTCAGTGCCAGAATCAGAGTGACCAGCAGCAGGTTCAGCAGCCAGTTCCACAGGCCAAGGTCACCCTGGTGGAAAGGGATGGACGCGGCCATGGCCTTGCCCATGGCCGGGTAGTCGGCGAAGCGAATATCTTGCAGTACCTGCCCGGTACTCTGGTCAAGATGCAGAATGCGCTCGTCACCCGGGTTGGTCAGATCACCGGCAATGGTGGTGGCAGAGACGGTCCAGACGCCACTGTCTTGCTGCGGGAAATGTACGCGGAAGTTACCAAAGCCCTGCGAGCGGGCCTCGCTGACCACAGCATCCAGGCGCAAGGGGTGATTGCCTGGCGTGGACTGCGGCATGGGGGTTTGCTCCACCGCCCAGGGCACACGATGAAGGCCTGCCTCGTTCATGGAGGCATGCTCTTGCACCACGGTTGGTGTGCCCTTACTGGCATCAAAACCGGTGCCAGGCAGGGAGCCCCAGGGTTGTACCAGCTGGCCACCCCAGATATTGGTCCAGGCCAACCCGGAAATCAGGAAGAACAGCAGCGGCAGCGCAATCAGCCAGCCGATACTCAAGTGCCAGCCACGCCAGTCCTCGCGGTTGCGAAGGGAGCGAGACGGCATCAGCACACGCAGCCCGCCCTTTGGCCAGGCCAGATAGAGGCCGGTAATAATCATCAACACGGCCAGACCGGCAGCGATTTCGATCAGCGCGTCACCCAGGTCGCCCAGAAACAGCGAGCCATGGAACTCCTTGATACGGGCATACAGGCTTGCTGCCGGGTCATGGTCCCCGAGCAGCTCGCCGGTGTAGGGATTCAGATACACCACCGTCGCCGGGGCATGGTGGCCGCCATGCCCCGCATGGAAATGGGGCTGCAGGGAAAACCGCGCCGACTGATCCGCGCCCTGAGGTGGCAGATATAATTTCACCGCAGCGTGCGGGTATTGTTGCTCGACGGTCTGCAATAGCACTGAAGCGGGCAGGGGATCGGCGCCCGCTTCCACCGTCTGCAGGGATTGGTTGAGCGCCGTGTCCAATGGCTTGCTTAACAACATCAGCAAGCCGCTGAATGCCAGCAGAAACAGGAAGGGCAGCACCAGCACACCCACCAGAAAGTGCCAGCGCCATACGGCCCGGTAGAAACGTCCGGCGCGGGATGGTGCGGATGCGCTACCTGTCATGCTGCTCTCCTGGCCTGGCCGGATCTAGAAATCAAACCGCACACCGGCGTAGACGGACCGTGGTTCGCCAGCCTGAAGAATGGCCGCGTCTCTGGCAGCAACCGCATTGCTCAGATCTTCACGCACACTCAGGTTGGACACATAGGCTTCGTCGGTGAGATTACGGCCTTCCAGGTAGACTTCCCAGCCATCACGGGTGACACCGGTACGCAAGCCCAGCAGTTCATAGCCGTCCACTTCATAGCTGTTTTCAAAGTCGGCAAAACGGTCATCGACGACATCGAAGGTGGGGCCGGCAAAGAAGCCGTTGGCATGGCGATACATGACTTCGCCCTTGATAAAGAAGTCCGGGGCCACCGGCAAATGGTTGTCGCCGTAGAGCGGGTCGTTGTCGAAGGTGAAGTCGTTGTAGGTAAGGCTCAGCAGTGGCTCGATACGGTGGTTGCCGTTACCCAGCGAAAAGCTGGCGCCCACCAGGGCTTCCACCCCGGCGTGGATGGTGTCTTCCACGTTGGTAACCAGGCTGGTGCCCGGTGCAGACGGCTTTTCAACAGAGAGAATTTCATCCTCGATCTGGGCGTAGTAAACCGCTACTTCCCAGTTCCACTCGCTATCCTGGCCAAGCGGCGCCACACCACGGGTTCCCACTTCGCCGACCACACCCTGCATGGCGTCCAGGGTGTCGTTGTTTCCCTGTGCCTCATCTTCCAGTTCGTACAGGGTGGGGGCTTCGTAGAGTTTGCTGACGTTGGCGAACAGTTCACTGCGATCGGCCACCTGGTAAATGACACCCAGGCGTGGATTGAAGGATTCGTAGGTATCGTTCGGATTGCGTTCCGCACCGGACGATACCCTCACATTATCCACTTCCCGGGTGCCGGTGACCGCCTGGGCGCCGTAGACCAGGGTCCAGCGCTCGGCAAAGTGCCAGCGGTCCATGGCGAAGACTTCCAGATTGTCCGCCTTGTTATCCACCTTGGTGACCAGGGCATCGCGGATACCGCCGGTGTGGGAGTAGTTGCCGCCTTTCACCCAGGTTTCGCCGTAATTGAGCCCCAGCAGAATATCATGGTTACCCAGCTGCTTGTCGTAACGCACGGTGGTGCCCAAGGTGGTCTGATCGTTGTCGATTAATAGGCTAAACCCGCCGGGGCCAGCCCCACCGACAATCGGGTGATAGAGCGACTGGTCCTCGAAGGAAAAACCCACCACCAGATTGCTGCTGTCACTGAGCTGCCAGCGAGTGCGATTGGCCACACGCCAGGTTTCCACATTCTTCAGGAAGTTGCCGCGCTCGTTGTCTTTCCCCGCCTGATAAGGGTCCGCATCAAACTGGGCCCGCGTGAGTGAGCCGGCAAGCTCCTGGTCGTTGTCTGTATAGGAGAAGTAGAAGCGGTTCTCCACCGTGTCGCTGATCTGCCAGCCGGTGTTGGCATAGACACTGCCACGCTGCTGTTCCTGGTGATCCCGGAAGCCATCGTAGCTGCGCTGTTCTACCGTCACCAGACCATCGACATTCCCGGCAACGGCGCCGCCTGTGATACGGCTCTGTACGGTGCCGTGGCTCCCTCCACTCAAAGAGATCTGGTTATCGGTGGTACGGGCCGTGGGGCTGACGAAGTCGATGGCCCCACCCAGCGTGCTGGCGCCATAGGTGAGGGCATTGGCACCCCGGGCGATAACCGCGTAGCGGGCGGCCAGCGGATCAATAAAACTGTTGTGGTTGTTGCCATCGGCAGCGGTCACCGGCAAGCCATCAATCATCAGTTTGACGCCATTGCCATCGAAGTTGGTGGCATCCAGGTTGGAGCCGCGGCTGGAGATGAAGGTGGAATCGCCGGTGGCGCCAGTGGCCGTCCAGATGCCCGGCACATAACGCAGCATGTCACCAATACTGACCACGTTGCGCTCGTTCAGGTCTTCCGCTTCCACCAGGCTGACAGCACCCGGCGTCAGGGCCTGCTCGCGTTGCAGCTCGATTTTGGTCTCTACCGTGGCGTCTTTCGCCTTACCCTGTACGGTCACCGGCGCCAGGATATGCGCATCATCCTCTGCCGCAATGAGATCAAACGACAGTAACAGGCCCAGACAGGCAAGCAGCGGTTTGTGTGGTGATGACAACATAACAGTTTCCCCAGAGACCCGACGCAGAGTGGTGAGTGGTTTGCACCTCAGCGGCGGCGAATTCTATGGGTATTTCTGCGGCACGGACATGTGGCATTTTGTCGCACACCCATGCCTCTGCTTATGCAAAAAGTCCTTGCTGGCGGGCCATCAGCGCTACAAATGGGCCTTGGCCGCGGTGGCTCACCCTGCCCATGCCCGACCTTGGCAGGGAGATTCCTTGCTCTCCATGCAAGACGACAGGCCTTAAAAACGGGATAATGGCGCCCCAACGCCCGCCATTTCTCAAACCCGGTAGCCCCACCATGGAAATCAACGTCAACTTCCTCGATAACCTGCGCCTGGAAGCCAAGTTCGACGACTTCACCGTTATCACTGATCAGCCTATCCGCTACAAGGGCGATGGCTCGGCGCCCAGTCCGTTTGATTATTTCCTGGCGTCGTCGGCCATGTGTGCGGCCTATTTCGTGAAGGTGTACTGCAAGGCGCGGGATATCCCCACGGACAATATCCGCCTGTCGCAGAACAATATCGTCGACCCGGAAAACCGTTATAACCAGATTTTCCGCATTCAGGTCGAGCTGCCGGAGGATATTTCCGACAAGGACCGGCAGGGAATTCTGCGCTCCATTGATCGCTGCACGGTGAAGAAGGTGATCCAGACCGGGCCGGAATTCCAGATCGAGCAGGTGGAGAACCTGGACGAGGATGCCCAGGCGCTGCTGATGGTGACGCCGGACGAGGCAAACCGCACCTTTATCGAGGGCAAGGATCTGCCGCTGGAGCAGACCATCGCCAACATGAGCGCCATCCTCGAAGACCTGGGCATGAAGATCGAGATCGCGTCCTGGCGCAATATCGTCCCCCACGTGTGGTCCCTGCATATCCGCGATGCGGCCTCGCCCATGTGCTTTACCAACGGCAAGGGCGCCACCAAGGAAGCAGCGTTGTGTTCTGCTTTGGGCGAGTTTATCGAGCGGCTCAACTGCAACTTCTTCTACAACGACCAGTTCTTCGGCGAAGAGATCGCCAACAGCGACTTCGTACATTATCCCGATGAGAAGTGGTTCAAGCCCGGACCCAACGATGCGCTGCCGACGGAAATCCTGGATCACTACTGCCTGGGCATCTACAACCCGGAAGGAGAGCTGGGCGGCTCCAACCTGATTGACACCAACTCCGGACGGGCGGACCGGGGCATCTGCTCTCTGCCCTTCACGCGCCACTCCGATGGCGAGACGGTGTACTTCCCGTCCAACCTGATCGAAAACCTGTTCCTCAGTAACGGCATGAGCGCGGGCAATACCCTGGCCGAAGCCCAGGTGCAGTGCCTCTCGGAAATCTTCGAGCGAGCGGTGAAGAAGCACATCATCGAGGAAGAAATTACCCTGCCGGATGTCCCCGAGGCCGTGCTGGCCAAGTACCCGGCGATTGTGGAAGGCATCCAGGCACTGGAAGAACAGGGCTTCCCGGTGCTGGTGAAGGACGCTTCCCTGGGCGGGCAGTTCCCGGTCATGTGCGTGACGCTGATGAACCCACGCACCGGCGGGGTGTTTGCCTCCTTCGGCGCCCACCCGAGTTTCGAGGTGGCGCTGGAGCGCAGCCTCACCGAGCTGCTGCAGGGCCGCAGTTTCGAAGGTCTCAACGATGTGCCGCCGCCCACCTTCAACAGCCAGGAAGTCACCGAACCCAATAACTTCGTGGAGCACTTTATTGATTCCACCGGGGTGGTGAGCTGGCGCTTCTTCAGTGCCCAGGCGGACGAGGAATTCTGCGAGTGGGATTTTTCCGGCAGCAATGACGAGGAAGCCGCGCGGCTGTTCGCCATTCTCGACGATCTGGAAAAGGAAGCCTATGTGGCGGTGTACGACCAACTGGGTGCACCGGCCTGCCGGATTCTGGTGCCGGACTTTTCCGAGGTATACCCGGTGGAAGACCTGATCTGGGACAACACCAACATGGCGCTGGATTACCGGGAAGACATTCTCAACCTGCACCGCCTCAGCGACGACCAGCTCAGCCAGCTGACAGAGCGGCTGGAAGAAAGCCAGATCGACAACTACACCGACATCATTACCCTGATCGGTATCGAGTTCGACGAGAACACCGTGTGGGGTCAGCTCACCGTGCTGGAACTGAAACTGCTGATCAACCTGGCACTACAGCGTCATGAAGAAGCGCTGGAACTGGTGGACATGTTCCTGCAGTTCAACGACAACACGGTGGTACGCGGGCTGTTCTATCAGGCCATGCGCGCGGTGCTGGAAATCACCCTGGACGACGAGCTGGAACTGGACGATTATCTGGTTAACTTTCAGCGCATGTTTGGTAATGACACCATGGACGCAGTGGTGGGATCAGTGAATGGCACGGTACGTTTCCACGGCCTCACGCCCACCAACATGCAGCTTGAAGGCCTAGAGAAGCATCAGCGTCTTACTGAAAGCTATAAGAAACTGCATGCGGCGAGGGCAAAGATATCGGGATCGGCGTAACGATCACTGACTGTCGGTTCCGCTAGCCGTTGAAGCTTTGCTCGCAACGCGAAGGGCTCAAACCTCAAGGCAATTCGCCTTGCGAGCAAGGCGCCAACAATTCCTTTCCTTCAGGCCAGCACCTCAATCACCACCTTGCCCCGACAGCGGCCAGTGCGGCTGCGATCATAAGCTTGCTGGCTTTCCGCCAGAGAAAAAACGCTGTCGATGATGGGGCGCAGTTTGCCGCTTTCCACCAGGCCCGACAGGGTGTCCAGATCCCGTTTCCAGGACTCCACCACCACGGTGCCGCAGTGCTTGCCAAACACACGGTAGAACGGTGTGATCAGCATGGAGCGGGCGTCACCCCCGGTGGAGACGAACCAGCCATCTTCAGCGATCAGGGCATCACAGGTACGCGGGGATTCGTAGGAGGTCACGTCGAAGACCAGATCGAAGGCGCCGGCGGTGTGGCGGTAGTCGCCCTGGGTGTAGTCGATGATCTCGTCGGCACCCAGTTCGCGAGCGAAGTCAGCGTTGCGGCCACTGCAGACCCCGGTAACGTGTAAGCCCATGGCCTTGGCGATCTGCACGGCGAAGGTGCCGACACCACCGGAGGCGCCGATGATCAATACTCTCTTGCCGGCTTCTGCCTTGCCCTTGTGCAGCCCCTGCAAGGCCGTCTGCGCCGCCAGTGGCATGGAAGCTGCCTGCTGGAACGTCAGCGACGACGGTTTTTTGGCGATGCGCTTCTGATCGATGCGCGTCAGTTCCGCCAGGGACGCGGTGCGCGGGCGCATGTCCATCCCGTACACCGCATCGCCGATCTCGAAGTCCCGCACCTTACCGCCCTTGTCGATAATCACGCCGGCCAGGTCGTCACCGAAAAAGGGCGGCAACTTGTTGACCAGCAGGGGGGTAAACGCCACCGCCGCATGGTAGTTCAGCTTCCAGTCCTTGGGGTTCACGGACGCCGCATGCACCTGCACCAGCACATCATTGGGCCCCAGGCGGCTGGGCGCGGAGATAGTGTTCAGAACCAGTTTGGCAGACAGGCCCCAGCCTGATGTGGTGACAGCTTTCATGGATTCGGCTCCGTGGTGAAATCAGCGAATCCAAGCTTAACAAAAGGGGGCGTGAAGAGAGCGGTCAGATAGCGCCAAGGGAGAGGCGGTTTGTGTCAATACAGTGGCAAGCTTCAAGCCACAAGCTGCAACGCGAATGACGGCTTCAGATAATAAGAAAGCGCAGCTACGCCATGCAGCTTTCAGCCCGGATCCACCTTGCCGCGCAGGGATTTGGTTTTGCCGCGTTTGGTTTTGCTGTCCATGCGCCGTCGCTTGCTGCCCAGGGTGGGGCGGGTGGCCTTACGGCTTTTCTGTTCCACCGTCACGCTTTTGATCAACTGGGCCAACCGGGTCAGGGCATTTTCCTTGTTCATTTCCTGAGTGCGAAACTGCTGGGCTTTTATCACCACCACGCCATCGCTGGTGATGCGCTGATCACTGAGCGCTAACAGGCGTTCCTTGTAGCGTTCCGGCAAGGAGGAGGCGCGGATATCGAAGCGCAGATGAATCGCGGAGGCGACCTTGTTCACGTTCTGGCCGCCGCTGCCCTGAGCGCGGATTGCCTGAAGGTCGATTTCCTGTTCCGCCAGGGACAGGTTGGGAGTGATTTGCAGCATGGGGGTACTGTAGCGGCTTCGGGGAAAGAGGAGCAAGTGACACTGCTGCAGGAGCGCCTCTCAAGGTGTGAACCCGAGTGCCAGTGAGGAACATTTAACCTCTGCTTTGTCGGCTATCCAACATTACGCAGCCAACTGGGTCGTCATTCCCGCAACGGCACATCCTGGGTAGTTCGTCCCTCAAGAGGAACTCCTACAGCGTCTTCGATACTGCTGCAGGAGTTTGCTTTTACGCTTAATTCTTCACATCCCGGTCATAGTTGAGCCGCTTGGCCGCATCCAGGGTCAGCAACTGCATGAAGGCCTTGGTTTCGGAATCCGAGCCGGTCGGCGTATTACCGTTGCCACCACCAAAGACATACTGCGGGACCTTGCGCTGGGCGAAGGCTTCTGCCCAGATTTTCTGGATCTCGATTTCCGCATCCAGCTTCTGCGCCAGGGCGTTATCCGCCTGCAGCACCGCTTTCTTCTGATAGGCCTCTGCATCGGCCAAAGTACGTCGGGTTTCTGCTTCGATGCGGGCCTTGTCCAGATTCACCTGGGCGGTCTGCTTGTCGATTTCGGCCTGTTCCTGATTCTTCACGGCTTCGGTGATAGCCAGTTGTTTTTCGGTTTCCGCTTCCGTGGTGCGCTGAATCTGGTCCACTTTGGCCTTGGCCTGACGCTCGGCCACTTCCCGTTCACCGCGGGCGATCGCCAGTAACCGTTGCTCTTCTTCCTGCACCCGCTGTTCGCGGGCGATAGCGCGATCCGCGGACGCTTTCTGCTTGAGCTGCATGCGCTCTACAAAACGCTGGTTCGGATCCATCTGGGTGATACGGGCTTCGACCACGGACACACCATAATCAATAAATCGCTGGGACTTGCGCCGGGGGATACCGGTTTCATCCAGCATTTTGCGAACCACGAAAACCACCTTGGAATCATCACCGTAGTCTTTCTGCTGAGTCCCCAATGCCACGTTGGCGCTGCCTTTGACTTCTTTGACTCTCTTTTCGCTGATTTCTTCGCGACGCACGATGTAGATGCCATTGATCATCTGGTTTTCGAATTCGGTGTTGAACTCGGTACGCCCCCCGGAGTAGTACTCTTCGGCGCTCATCAGCGACGCATTGGCCTGCAGGGTTTCCTTGAACGCCGGGATAAGCGCGGTACGCAGCAGGTTTTCCGGGGTGCGATATTCATGGGCCAGCAGCAGGAAGCTCTCTTTGTCGGAGGGGATCGTAAAGCGCACGGTGGCCTGGGCATTGGCGTCCACCTGATCCAGGAACATGATATTTTGCGGCGGCAGGGCAGCGGAGGTTTCCGAGCTTTCGACCTCCACATAGGCCAGGTCTTCCGTGCCTCCCTTCACCGCCTGTACGGTCAACGCCCGCTTCCAGGAATTCCAGCGGCCGAAGAGGAAGAACTGGTAGCCCACGTCGGAAACCACCTGTTCCTGCCCGGTGATAGTGCGCACGTGGTACACATAGCCCGGCTCGGCATAAAAGATGGATTTGTTGGCCACAAACACCAGTGCCAATACACCGATGACGGTCCCGATCAATCCCGGTAAGGGCAGGATGCCCTTGAGTTTGTCCTTAAGCATGAGGTTCCCCCAGAGAGTCAGTTTAAAAGGAGGATATTCTAGAGGGCGCCCCAGGAAAGAATAGTGGTCAATGTCTTACATTTGAGGATACGGTCGATAGTGGGGAGAACCACATGCAAGGCGTATCAATCAGGTTGCAATAAAAAAGTCCGGGGTGAGTTGAGTTACGAGTTGCGAAAACCCCAGACTTGCCGGTGTTTCGCAACTCGTACCTTGCTACTCGTCATTTACCCCACCGGTACCGCAAAGTGGAGCATCACATGCACCTGCATCTCACCGACAAGGAAGCCGAGTAGCGCCCCCACGGTAATCAGAATCCATTCATCCTGCTGGAAGGCCGGCCTGAGCAACCCCTCGAATTCCTCTTCGGTAAGCTCCTGCATTTTCTCTACCAGGAGATTCTTCAGGTCCATGGCTTCTTCGGCATAGGCTTCCATGTGGGTAAGGGTTTCCGGCAGGTGCTGCATCACCTTCTCGGACACGGAGCGCTTCATTTCCTGATACCGGGTGCTGCCCACGGCGAATACCACCAGCGGCTTGGCCAGGCCGGCCTGTTCATCCATGGTGCGCTGCACCTGTTTCTGGACCAGGCCGAACAATCGGTCGGACATGGGGCCTGTGAGGATGGCACCGATCACCGCCGCCGGCGTGACGATCTCCGTGGCCACCAGTTCCCCATAGCGGGCCGCCACCTGCTTGCGGCGGCGCAGGAACAGGCCCTGCCATTCGAACAGTCCCAGATAACGCACCGGCTGTTTCGGATTGAAGATCATCTTCAACGCCAACCAGTCGGTAAACCAGCCGGTGAACAGACCGAACAGCGGAATCACCCAGATGTTATGGGTGAAGGCCCAGACGATGGCCTGAACAATACCGATGGCAAAACCGAAATAGATGCCGGAGTTGCGGATGAACTTGAACTCCACATGGCCGGCTTCCAGAAACACCCGGTTAAGGAGTTCCTTGTCGCGCACCAGCGCACTGGTGACCAGGTCCTTGAGATCGAACACCCGGGTGATGTTGCTTTTGATATCCGTCATGATCTGCTCGACCATGTTCGGCGCTTCTTTCTGGATGCGCTGGATAATCAGGTTCTTCACCGATTCCGGGGAGGATTCCCACAGCCCCGGCTGGTATTCGGCAGCCACCTCGCGGGTTATGTCTTCTACAGACTGGATCAGTGGTTCGCGGATTTCCTGCACCACCCGCTGCGGATCCAGCTTGTTGAAGACATCTTCGGGCTTTAGCAGCCGCTCCATCATCAGGTCGCAGGCGATGCTGGCCATGGTGGCGGCCTTGCTCGGTACGATACCCTGCCAGCCGAGAAACGGCCGCCAGCCCACAAATTTCAGGGGTTTGAACATCATTTTGATGGCCACCACCTTGGTGTAATAACCAATGGCGGCGGCCACAAACGGCATGGCCAGATAGAGCAGCCAGTTGGCCTGAATATCAGCCATAATCAGATTGAGATCGGTAATCACAGGCTACTCCTCACTCACTGCGGCTTCGCTCAACAACGCCCACACCTTGCTGCCCACCGGGCTGATGTGGAGAGTTTCACGGCGCACTTTCAATTTCGGAGAGTGCGCTTTCAGCGCCGCTTCCGCCTTGCGATAATCGCTGTCACCTTCCAGCAGTTCGTAATCCATGCGCCGCTCCTCACTGAAGCCAGATGCCACCACCAGGCCGCGGGCAAACAGGCGGCTCAGATAAAAGGCGATGAAATCCGTGCATTGAATACCGGCAGCCCGACCAATATTGGAATGTCGGTGCAACACTTCCCCGCGGGACAGGCGGCCGCCGGTGAACAGCGTCAGCATGGGAAACCCACTGCCATCGGACAGGGCGGCCAACAAGCGGGCCTCATCGGCCGTAGTGCCGGCCAGAACCTGGCTGGTCAACATGGAACGAGCCTGCTCCTGGCTCTGCTCCATAGACACTTCCAGCAACTGCTGAAAACTGTCCGCTACGCCACCCAGACTACCGGGCGGCTCCAACCCTTCCAGGCGGTGTTTCAGTCCCTGCAGGACATCCTGTTCCACTTGATGCAGACGTTCATCGGCACGCTGCACCGGTGGTAACTGATACAACAAATGCTGTATTCGCGCCCGCAGGGCTGCGGGCGAGAGTGGGGAATCAGACACGGTTGTTTCCTGTTCTTATTGTGGTTTCGGGTCTTGGTGGCTTATCGACGTTTTCCCGATATTGCCTGAGATAAACAAAGACCGCTTTATTATTGAGTGTGCTCGGTTTTTATTTTAGTGCAAGTTACTGTCCGTATGTTTTACGCAACGCCCTACATTCAGGGCCTTTCGCGTAACCCCATAACGCGTTCGCGCAGGTCATCCGCACGTACCTGTTCCGGTGCCACCGCGCCCCCCACCGCCAGTTTGATACGAGACCAGAAGCGGCGCGGCAGCCGGGTGAGGGCCTTGCCCCCCTTGTGGCTGAAAAAACTGCCCCACAGACCGGACAGTGCCATGGGAATCACCGGCACCGGGTAATCGGCGACAATCTTTTCAACCCCGGCGCGAAATTCAGCCACCTCGCCGTCGTCGGTGAGCTTGCCTTCCGGGAAGATGCATACCACTTCGCCGGCCTCCAGTTCCTCGCGAATGCGCACGAAAGCCCGCTCATAAATCGCCGGGTTACGAACCTTGGAATCGATGGGGATGGTCTTGCCGGTACGGAAAATATAATTCAGGACCGGCATGTCATAGATCGGTTTGAACATGACAAAGCGCACCGGCCGGCGAATCGCTCCGGCCAACAGCAGGGCATCCACATAGCTCACGTGGTTGCACACCAGCAGGCAGGGGCCCTCGTCAGGAATATGTTCCATGCCATGGTGCTTCACCCGGTACATGGTATGGGTCAGCATCCATACCAGCAGGCGAATGAGGAATTCCGGCACCACCGTATAGATGTAGCTGGCGACCAGGACATTGGCCAGCGCTAGCGCCAGGAAGAACTGGGGCACGGTCAGTTCCAGCACACCCACCAGGACGATGCCGGCCACCGCCGAGCCCACCATCAACAAGGCATTGAGAATGTTGTTGGCGGCAATGATCCGTGACAGGTGTTTGGGGTTACTGCGGTGCTGGATAAACGCGAACAACGGCACGATATAGAAACCACCGAACACGCCGATACCGAGCAGGTCCATCAACACCCGGTAGCCGCCCGCCTGTTGCAAGAAGCCGGCGATATCTACCTGGCCATTGCCTTGCAGCCCGGCATAGGAAAAGAACAGATCCACCCCGAATACGCTCAGGCCAATGGAGCCCAGCGGCACCAACCCCAGCTCTACCCGTTTGCCGGACAGCTTTTCACAGAGAAAGGAACCCAGGCCGATGCCGATGGAGAAGGTACCCAGCAGCACCGCGTAGAGACCGTCGGTGCCCAGCAGGTAGTCGTCCACGTAGACCTTGAGCTGGGTGGTATAGGCGGCGCCGAGAAACCAGAACCAGGAGATGCCCAGCACACACATCCAGACGGATTTCACCTCGCGGGCATAGCCGACGATATGCCAGGTTTCCTTCCACAGGTTCCAGTTGATCTTCAGGCCATCGTCCGCCGCCGGGGCCGAAGGAATGCCACGTGCGGCCAGGTAACCAAGCAAGGCCAGGCCCACCACCGTGATCGCCACCACCCCATCGCCCACACCGTCCATCTTCAACAGCACCCCGGAAATGGAGCCCAGCAGAATGGCCAGGAAGGTGCCCATTTCTACCAGCGCATTACCGGATACCAGTTCCTTGTCATCCAGCTGCTGGGGAATGATGGAGTATTTGATCGGCCCGAAGAAGGTGGATTGCAGACCCATGCAAAACAGTACGCCAAGGAGGAAATACACCGCATCAAAAAAGAAGCCAACGGCAGCGGCGGACATGATGCAGACTTCCACGAACTTGATCTTGCGGACCAGCGACGCCTTGTCGTACTTGTCCGCCACCTGACCAGCCAGGGCCGAGAACAGGAAGAAGGGCAGGATAAACAAGGCAAGGGCCACGTTGTTCAGGGTGTTGACGCTGACGGCGGTGACTGCACCGGAGGCAATCAGCAGGATCAATGCCTGGCGGAAGACATTGTCGTTGAAAGCCCCGAGAAACTGGGTAAAGAAGAAAGGCCCGAAGCGGCGTGACGCCAGCAGAGAGAACAACCCTTTTTTCATTTTTTCGCCTTTTCATCCTTATTTCAGGAGAAGCTGCAAGCGACAAGCTTCAAGCTCCAACACGAGAATAGCTTTTCGCAGCCTGAGCGCTCAGTGTTCCGCGCTGAAAATCCGGGCGCGGCGGTTGCGTCTTCAATTACCCGTAGCGGTGATTCGCGTTGCAGCTTGACGCTTGTAGCTTGTTACTTTCCCGGCCAGCTATTCAGGTAATGCTGCAGCAACGAATCCAGCATGGCCTGCTCATCCACATCCCCAGCCACATCCAGCTTGTTTTCCGCCGCCAGTACGGCGATGCCGTGGACGCTGCTCCACAGGGTGCGGGCGGCCAGGTGGATCTCCGGGCCGGATTGGCCATGGGCCAGTCGGGCCACTTGTTGTTCCACCTGGGCAAACAGCTGGGCGGTGCGCTGCAGATACCAGTCCGGTACCGGCGCCGCCTTCTGCATGCGATGCATGAAGACCATCTGCCACAGGGCGGTCTGCTCCCGGGCCAGGTCCAGGTAAGCGCTGGCCATGTGGTGCAGGGCTTGCTGAGGGGAGGCGGTTGTGTCGGTTTCCATCTCCGCCAGCAGGGTATCCAGGGTGGCCGCGTTGGCATGCAGGATCAGGTCATCCAGGTTGGCGAACACGTGATACAGCATGCCCGGGGTATAACGGATGCGCTCCGCCACCTTGCGCACGCTGAGTTTCGCCAGTCCCTGTTCCGCGACCAGTTCACGCACCGCATGAACGGCCAGCGCCTGCAGTTCCTCGCGGCTGTGTTGGTTACGACGTGCCACCGGTATTCCTTATTGCTGATGCCATTTTCCACATAGACCTTGTGGCAGCGGTCGTTCGATCGCTGCCACGGATGATC
>NZ_JBNPEC010000029.1:0-4082 GCF_051117345.1 Alcanivorax sp. | reverse complement strand
ATCGTACCTGGAAAGTCAGCCTCCGATGCGACGTCCGGCGCAATGTCATAACCCTTGGCCCCTGTCCGGAGGTCACCCGGGCCTTTGCCCGCCAGCTTCGCGACGAGGCCCGGGAGCTGATCGCCGACGGCACTGACCCGCTCACCCGATGTGAAAAACGGGAAGTGTTCAGCCCGTCGGTGGAAACCTTCGAGGCCGTGGCGCGGGACTGGCTGGAACGGGTCTACCGGTTCGAGGTCTCTGAAGAACAGTTCCGCCGCACCAAGCGGCAGATGGAAAACTACCTGATTTCCAGTATCGGCAAGCGGGTGGTCAGTGAAGTGACCCCGGAAGATCTGAAATCCCTGGCGGCGGCCCTGGGCGCCGAGGGGCATCTGGACAAGGGCAAGCGGGTATTGGGTATCGCCAAACGGGTCTACGGTCATGCCCGCGATACCGGTGTGGCCGGCTTCCAGCAGACCGGCGTCCTGCGCCGCCGGCTTACCGGCTCCGGCACCGAGCCGGAATTCCTGCTCAGCACTCGTGAGCAACTCTTCAATCTGGCCAGCGGCGTGCTCGGACAATGGAGCCGCACCACCACCACCGCAGCACTGAAACTGACCGTCTGGCTGCTGGCCCGGCCCAGCGAGATCGTCAACGCACGCTGGTCGGACATGGATCTGGATGCCGGCGAATGGCGCATCCGCCGCAAGAATCCGGACAGCCCGGACGGCAACAAGATCATTACCGTGCCCCTGCCCCGCCAGGCAGTGGAGCTGTTGCGGGAGATAGAGCCGATCACCGGCCGCCAGGAATATATCTTCCCCGGCACCCGCGACCGCAAGAAGCATCTGGGCGCCAGCACCCTCAGCGGCGCCCTGAAGAAAGTGACCCGCACCACCCCGGTGTCCACCGACAACCTGCGCACCCTGGCCGCCACGGCACTGGGTGAACTGGGCTACCAGGCGGAGCAGATCCAGTCGCAGTTGCTCAGCCAGACCGGCGACGAACAGACCGACCGCCAGGCCTATCTGGAAAAACGCCGGGAAATGCTGCAGGCCTGGGCGGACTATCTGGATAACACCGTGATCGGCAAGGTGACCCGCCGGTAAGGGGGTACCCACCAATGCCGGCGCACCACTAGCTCGAGACGCTGACCCATGGCACCGTTACTTGATCACCAGGCCCTGATACAGACGGTCCTCTCTCTGTCGGAAGACAATGTGCGCCGTGGCTTGGGAGGGCCTTTTGCCGCGTTGGTAGTAAAGGATGGAATCATCATTGGCCAGGGCTGCAACCGGGTGACCGCCCAGCACGACCCCACCGCCCACGCGGAAATGGAAGCCATCCGCGCCGCCTGCCACCACCTGAACAGCCATCAACTGGATGGCTGTGTGATCTACAGTAGTTGCGAGCCTTGCCCCATGTGCCTGGGCGCCATCTACTGGGCCCGGCCCGACAAACTGTTCTATCTCAACAGCCAGGCCGATGCAGCCCGTATCGGCTTTGATGACCAGTTTATCTACCAGGAATTGAGCCGGCCCGTGGCGCAGCGCCAGCTGACCACCGAGCAGCTTGATCACCCACAGCGGCTCACCGCCTTCCAGTTATGGCAGCACAGTCAAGATCGGCAGGACTACTGACACACCACACCGAATGACCCCGCCCGACCCCTCCTGTTAACCTGTAGGGCCATGGTTTGCAGAGCGCCCACAATGACTCGCCCTTTCGGTTTCCAGTTCGACAACAGTTATATCCATTTGCCGGAAGACCTGTTCTCCCACTGCCCGCTACAGCCGGTGAAAGCGCCACAGATGCTGCTGTTCAACCGGGCCCTGGCCGCAGAACTGGGGCTGGACGGCGAGGCACTGGACAGCCCGGCGGGGGCGGCAGTGCTGGCAGGCAATGAGCAGATCGACGGCAGCGACCCCATCGCCCAGGCCTACGCGGGCCATCAGTTCGGCAACCTGACCATGTTGGGCGATGGTCGCGCCATTCTGCTCGGTGAGCAGCTCACCCCGGATGGCGCACGCCGGGATATCCAGCTCAAGGGCGGCGGGCGTACGGTGTTTTCCCGGGGTGGCGATGGCCGTGCCGCGCTCGGCCCCATGCTGCGCGAATACATCATCAGCGAGGCCATGCATGGCCTGGGCATTCCCACCACCCGTAGCCTGGCGGTGGTGACTACCGGCGAATCGGTATTGCGGGAAACCGCCTTGCCCGGCGCTATTCTCACTCGGGTGGCGGCATCGCACCTGCGGGTGGGCACCTTCCAGTACGCCGCCGGCCGGCAGAACCCCGCATTGCTGGAAGCGCTGGTGGATTACACCCTGAACCGCCACTACCCGGACCGCCAACCCACCGACAACCCGGCCCTGACGTTGCTGGATGCGGTGATGGACAACCAGATAGACCTGATTGTGCACTGGATGCGGGTGGGCTTTATCCATGGCGTCCTCAATACCGACAACGTGGCCCTCAGTGGCGAGAGCATCGACTACGGCCCCTGCGCCTTCATGGACAGTTTTGACCCGGACACGGTGTTCAGCTCCATCGACCATCAGGGTCGCTACGCCTACGGCAACCAACCCACCATCACCCAGTGGAACCTGAGCCGCTTCGCGGAAACCCTGCTGCCGCTGATCGACGAGGATGTGGACAGCGCCATCGAAAAAGCCACCGCCATCATCAAGTCTTTCAGCGAACGCTACAGCGAAAAATGGCTGGCAATGATGAAGAAAAAGCTGGGCCTGTTCGGTGATGACCCGGTGGATGAAACGCTGATTACCGATCTGCTGGAATGGATGAAAGCGCACCAGGCGGATTACACCAACACCTTCCGCGATATCACCAGCGAACACTTTCCTGCCGATGGTGTTTACCAGGATGACGCCTTCATCAACTGGCACCAGCGTTGGCAGGCCCGCCTGGGGCGCAACCAGAAACCGCTCAAGTCATCCCTGTGTTTGATGCGCAATCACAACCCGGCGGTGATCCCCCGCAACCATCGTGTGGCAGAAGCATTAACGGCGGCGGAACAGGGCGACCTGGCTGTCACCACAGCCCTGCTGAACGCGCTGGCCGACCCCTATGCGGACCGCGAACCCAACGACAGCTACCGACAGCCGCCGGCACCGGAGGAGCGGGTCTGCCAGACCTTTTGCGGGACCTGATAACAGCGTGTCCGACCATGGATTTCCCCAAGCGCGAGAGACTTCTATACTGGTGGGAAGTCCGCGCTTAAGGAACTGTCATGGCCAACAACGACACCTTCCCCGAGCCGCAACGTCTTTCCCAGCGACTTTGCCAACAGTCGTTGCGCGCCGCCGGCTGGAACGTGGCACCCTTCCCGGCTGTGGATAGCGCCATCATCGTCGGCGGTCCACACACTTCCAATTGGGACGGTGTTTTGGGTCTGATCGGCAAAACCGCCATCGGGCTTGATGCCCATCTGATGATCAAGGACAACCTGTTCAAGGGCCCGCTGGGCTGGCTGCTGCGCCGATGCGGCGCCATCCCCATTGATCGCTCCCGTTCCGCCGGCATGGTGGAACAGACCGTGGAGCAGTTTGCCAAACATGATCAGCTTTATATCGTGGTTACCCCGGAAGGCACTCGCTCCCGAGCCCCCAAATGGAAAACCGGTTTTTATCACATTGCTTACCAGGCCGGCGTCCCCATCGTGGTGGCATTGGCGGATTACCAGAATAAATGCATTGTCTTTCCCGACGTGCTGACGCCCAGCGGCGATCTGGAAAAGGATCTGCAGCACCTGCATCGCTGTTTCGCCAGCGTCACTCCCAAACATCCGGAGAAACTCTCCGCCCCGGTAAAAGCATTGTGGGAGCAGCGCCAGAGTGAACGAAACGAATAATCAGGCTGGCCCATTCGCCCCAAAAGACTCCGTAGACGTTGTTTCAATAGCCATACCGGCTCAGGACGCCGATGAAAAGTGCACCGCAAACCCACTGCGCTACCACAGCCATGCCACCCACAAAGTCTGCAGGTTGATCAACACTGCCCGGGCCCTGTCAAACCCGTCATCCATGGTTTCGAATTGCTCGAGCCAGATTACACCCAGTTCACGCTCAGCGCTTCCCAAC
>NZ_JBNPEC010000125.1:0-21114 GCF_051117345.1 Alcanivorax sp. | reverse complement strand
GCATGGTGAGGATATCGGTGTGGGCATAATCCAGTGCCGGGGAAAAGGCTTTTTTCAACCCCAGCCATATCAGTTGCAGATGTGTGTTGAACAGCCAGGGTGTGGGGAAGAACCGTTGTGACAGCTGCGGCAGTCGAGCCAGCATTTCCCGGTTAAAGCCGGTATCGCGGTAGACCAGCTGCGGCTTGCGCGCGGCGGTTTTCAGGTAGTACGCCACGGCAAGGATGGCTAACAGAAAGACGATGAAGAGAGTCACTGGTACGGCGCTCCTTGCGGTAGGAATTGAACGTGCCGGGTTTCCGGTGAACCGTCAATGGGCGGCCCGGCCACTGCGAAGCCGGATAATCGCGGCCGAATGGCCGCTCCCACGGTGATTCGATTGGGCGTTTGTGGGAGTGGCTGTTCTGCCGCGAAAGAGGCCGTTATTTCAGTTTTTCCAGCATGGCTGTCATGCGGGTTCGTACCACTTCAATGGCCTTGTAGGGGCGGGTCATCACTTTGAAGTCGATGATCTTTCCGTCCTTATCCCACTGGATCATGTCCACGCCGTTGACGGCGATGCCGTCCAGTTCCAGGGAGAATTCCAGCACGGAATGCTCGCCGTCATGCACTTCACGGACATAACGGAAACTGTCGTTCAGCAATACATGCAGCGCCGCGGTCAGGTAGGCGGTGGTCAGCACCTTGCCAGCTTGTGGGGTATGCACCAACGGAGAGTGGAACACGGCTTCGTCGGCAATCAGATGACTGAGTAATTGCGGATCGCGGGTTTTCACCACTGCGTGCCAGGCATCAATATTCGCCATGGGTTATCTCCTTCAGGCTGCATTCAGTGCGCGGCGGGCCTGCTCGTATTCGTCCGCCAGCCGGGCGATGGCGTCGCCGGCACCCTGGATGGCGTCCACTGCACCGATGCCCTGGCCGCAGCCCCAGATATCCTTCCAGGCTTTCTTGTCGGAATCGCCGCCGGAGCCGAAGTCCATGGCTGAGGGGTCGCTTTCCGGCAGGTCGTTCGGGTCCATGCCCGCGTTGATGATGGAGGGTGCCAGGTAGTTGCCATGCACCCCGGTGAACAGGTTGCTATAGACGATATCGTCCGCGCGGCTGTCCACGATCATCTGCTTGTAGCCCTGGGCCGCATTGGCTTCTTCGGTGGCAATGAACATGGAACCGATATAGGCCAGATCGGCGCCCATGGCCTGGGCGGCCAGCACGCTGCGGCCATTGGCGATGGAGCCGGACAGGGCCAGAGGGCCATCAAACCAGGTGCGCAGTTCCTGAATCAGGGCAAAGGGGGACTGGGTGCCGGCATGGCCACCGGCGCCAGCGGCCACGGCGATGAGGCCGTCGGCGCCTTTTTCGACGGCCTTGCGACCGAAGCGGTCATTGATCACATCGTGCATCACCAGGCCACCCCAGCCGTGCACTGCCTGATTCACTTCCACGCGGGCGCCCAGTGAGGTGATTACCATCGGCACCTTGTACTTCTCACACAGCTCCAGATCTTTCTCCAGGCGGTCGTTGGAGCGGTGCACGATCTGGTTCACGGCAAAGGGGGCGGCGGGCTGGTCCGGGTGATCCCGGTCCCAGGCGGCAAGTTCTTCGGTAATCCGATGCAGCCACTCGTCCAGTTGCGACAAGGGGCGGGCATTCAGGGAAGGAAAAGAGCCGATGATGCCGGCCTTGCACTGGGCCAGCACCAGATCCGGGTTGGAAATGATGAACAGGGGTGAGCCCATCACGGGCAGGCGCAGGCGGTCAGCAATGGAAGCGGGCAGGGACATGATGGGGTCTCCAGTAATTAATTTACCCTGTAAAATTTACACCGTATAAATTAAAGGTCAAGTCTTGCCGGCCCATGCTGCTGGGCGAATCGGTTAGTGTTCCAGGGTGGGGGGATTAACGCGCATACCCGCATACAGGGTACGCATGATCTTCTCGCGCAGGGTGTCGCCATCCATGCCGCGCAGGCCGCTGGCCAGTTCCAGCACTACGATGCCGTGCAGGGTGGCCCAGAACATATAGCCGATCAGCTGGGCGTCCCCTTCCAGCAGGCCGGCGTCAATCATTTCGCGCACGTAGGCCACCATGGTTTCCTGGGCGCGGAGATTGGCCTGACGCAGTTCCGGGTAACGCTCTTCGTCGGGTTGGGTGAACGAGAAAATCAGCTGATAGGCTGCCGGGTAGGTCTTGGCAAAGGCTACATAGGCATCGCCCACCGCCCGGGCCTTGGCGCGGGCATCCGGGGCTTGTTGCACCGCCTGTTCCAGGTTGGCGGAAAAGCGATGGAAGGCTTCTGCGCGCACGGTGGCAAGGATCTCGTCCTTGTCCTGGAAATAGCGGTAGGGGGTCATCGGGCTGACCCCGAGGGTGCTGGCGATCTGACGCATGGTCACATTCTGCGGCCCCCGCTCGATAAACAGCCGGGTGGCCACATCACAGACCTTGTCGCGGAAAGCGGCAATTTCTTCGTCGGTTTTGGGCTTCTTCGCCAAGCTGGAGCTCCGGGGCGGGGGTTGGGGCTTACAGTGTAAACGAAGTCAGCCTTGCAGCCGAAACCGGCACATAAATTGAATGTATCGATAGAACGTCAAATGCCGAGAAAGGTGGCCTTGTGTCCTTCCCTCCCGATTTTATGCAGGCCCGTGTGGATGCGGTAAAGAACCGTCTGGATGTGCAGGTGTGCAGCCTTTATCAAGCTGATGCAATCCGGGAAACCCTGGTGATCGTGGCCACCAGTGGCCTCAATCGGAACGCGCTGGGCGCCACGCTGTCGTTCCGGCAGGGGCTCACTGGCAAGGTGGCCCGCAGCCGAGGGCCGGTGGTGGCCCGTGACATCAAGGCCCACGATGAATATCACTATGTCCCCGGCTCCGATGAGGAGCGTTTTCAGAGCTATCTGGGTATTCCCCTGGAGCAGGCAGGGCGCCTCTACGGGGTGCTGGTGGTGCAGACCGAAGCGAAGAAAACCTTCTTTTTGAAGGATATCCGTGAGCTGCACAGTGCCGGCAAGGATCTGCTCGATGCACTGAAGCTGGCCTCCCGTCTGGCCGGTTAGTCCGTTGTTTTTTTCCGGGTTGTAGCTTTCTTGCGGGCAGGTTTGTTGTCGCTGTGTGGTTGCGGCAGCCCATCACCCTGCAGGGTGTCCAGAAACAGGTGCACGTCGTCCAGGGTAACGTGCTGCCACTTGCGTTCGGCCAGTACCTGGGCCACCTCGTCGGCCCATTCCAGCCAGGTTTCCGTCAGCCGGATGCCGCGTTTCAGGGTGAGAAACACGCCCATGAATTTTTCCAGCACGGTATCCGGCAGGGATTCGAAAACCGCCCGTTTTTGCTGCAGGTATTCCAGCGTTTGCCGGTAATGCTCGCGTAGCTGGTTCAGTTCGGCGGCGAGTACGTCCGGGTCCTGCAGGTGCATGGAGGCGACCTTCACCATAAAGCCGTCATTGAGTCGCGGCACCGGCAGGGGCTTGGCCAGCCAGGCCTGCATGGCCTGCCAGCCAGCCTGATTCAGTCGGTACACCTTGCGGGGCGGGCGCGGCGCATTGTCTACCGTTTCGCAATCCAGCAGCCCCTCCTCGTGCAGCTTGCCAAGATCCCGATAGATCTGCTGAAAGCTGGCATTCCACAGGTAGCCATAGGTGTGCTGAAAGCCTTTGACGATGTCATAGCCGGCGGCGCCGCCGCTACCCAGATAAACCAGTAACACGTGACGTAGGGACATGGGTTTCCTCCTGTGCGAATGGTACGTGCAAGTAAACTTGATTAATACTCAACATGTTGAGTAATTTGAAAGGCCGGCGTATGCTGATCAAACGTTACGCAAAGGAGCGTTGTCATGGATGGGACATCGGAAGCGGCCAGCGTCACCCCGGAGCACTATCGCAGGCTCACCAACGTCATGCCGGTGGGGCGTGGCAAGCAGAGCGAGCCGGAAGAGGGCGCTGCCTGGGTGGAGGCCATGCTGCCCTGGCATTACCGGGGCGATCCGTTGGCGGAAGCGGTAGCCGCCCGGTTGCGGGGTCGGCCTGGGGGTATGGCCAGGCCGGCGGAGCAGGTTCGGCAACTGGCGGAGCAAGGCGATGTGCCCTGTCAGCAGTTGCTGGCAGACATGGAAGCGGTGCCGGCCTGGGTGGATTTCGCTCTGATGCGACGTGGCGGCGCCATGGCGCAACGGCATTTCCCGCAACTGATCCTGGGTTTGACCTACGGCTGCCTGCCGCTGACCTTCGCGCACCCGGATGCGGCGGCGATTTTTGTCGGCACCGGGCGCATGGAAGCCAATATCACCCGTCGTCTGAATGAATCGGCGGCGCTGTTTTTCGGGGTCTGTGACAGTGATGCGCTGGCGCCGGGCAAGGCCATGTGGGACGCCTGTCTGCATGTCCGGCTGATTCACGCGCTGGTCAGAATGAAGTGTCTGCAGGACGGTTGGGACCAGGAAAGTCATGGCATGCCGGTAAGCCAGCTGGCCACCGCCGCCGGCCCTGCGTTCTTTGGCACACATCTGCTGGATGGCATGCGTCGACTTGGTGCGCGGGTCAGCGATGAAGAGGCGGCCGGTCACTGCATGATCTGGCGCTATACCACCCGGTTGCTGGGAGTGCCGCTGGAACTGTTGGGTAGTACCCAGCAGGAGCAGGACCGTTTTGATGCCTTGATCATGAGCCAGTTCTTTGCCCCGGACGACACCGCAAAAACCATCATGGCGTCACTGCTGGACGGCCTGTGCACCTTACCGCCCACATCACGGCTGCCCCGTCCTGTGCAGATCGCGCTGTTCCGGCGGATGCTGGGTAATGAGATGGCGGACGCCTTTGCGGTGCCGGTGAGTCGCAGTGGAGAAAGGGCCCTGTCAGTAATGGTGCCGATGTTTTCCGGTTACTCGCGGCTTCAACGGGTGCCGGGGGCGTCTGCAGGGCTCCGGCATGTGGGCCAGCGGATTCTCGACCGGCTCGGGAGCGAAGGATTGGTCAGCACGGCTGCTGCTGGCACCGCCAACTGATCGGAGAAGAAATGAAAACAATAAAATCGAAACGAATACAAAGCCTGTTGGTAATGCTGCTTTGTATGTTGGCGCCAGCACTATCAGCCAGAACGCTCTGCGTCTTCAGCCTGATCGGAGCCCAGGGAGACCTGTGGGAACAGATGGAAGACTATCGTATTGCAGCGGCAGGCTGGGGCGAGCCGCTGACGCTGCGGGTGTTCACCGATGAACGCGTGGCGGCGGAAGATTTCAAGGCCGGCTTTTGCGACGGCTTAATGATGACCGGCATCCGCGCCCGCCAGTTTGTGCCCTTTACCGGTAGTATTGATGCCATCGGCGGCCTGCATAATTACGACAGCCTGCAGGTGCTGATCGAATTACTGGCAAATCCCAAACTGGCGACTTCCATGCGCCATGGTGCCTACGAAACCGCCGGCATTCTGCCACTGGGGGCCGCCTATCTGCATATCAATGACCGGGCCATCAACAGCGTGGAAAAAATGGCGGGGCATACCATGGCGGTGTTCGATAACGACCGGGCCCAGATTTTGATGGCAAAACATATCGGTGTGCGTCCGGAGTTGTCCGATATCAGTAATTTCTCCTCCAAATTCAATAACGGTGTGGTCGATGTGATTGCCGCGCCGGCGGTGGCCTATATGCCGTTGGAGTTATACCGGGGTGTCGGCGTGCAGGGCATTGTGGTGAAGCTGTCCACCGCACAACTGACACTACAACTGGTGCTGCGACAAGACAGGTTTTCTCCGGAATTCATGGCGCAATCCCGTCGCTATTTTGCCGGTCAGTTTGAGCGGGCCATGAAAGTGATAAGAAATGCGGAAGACGACATTCTGTTTTTCTATCCGCCGCCGGACAAGGATCGTCAGCGTTACGCACAGATGATGGATGAATCCCGCCTGTTTCTGATTGAGTCCGGGGTGTACGACAAGGGGATGATGGCCTGGATGAAAAAAGTGCGCTGCAAGATTACCCCGTCACGGGCCGAGTGTGGCAACGGGAGGGAGTGGTAATGCGTGCAATAACGATGTTGATCAGCCTGCTGCTGGTATTTGCCGCGCCGGCTCAGGCAGATGGGCCGCACCGCCTTATGGAACAATTTCGCCAGGCATTTCAGCAGCGCAACAGCACGGCCGTTGCCGCGCTGTTTGCCCCCGATGCCAGCGTTAAAGTCACCCTGTTAATGGAGCAGGAAGCGCCCATGGTGGTGTCTTTGAGCCGTGCGGAATACCTGCAACAGCAGCGGGCCTTATGGAATTTTGCCAGCGATTACAGCTTTACGGTGGGGGATCTGGAAACGCAGCAAGTGACGCAAGGTTGGCAACTGACGTTTAATCAGAAAGAGCGCTATCGCCTGTTCCAGGGCACACTGAACCGGGACAACCGGATTACGTTGCAGACGGAAATCCGCGACGGCAAAAGCGTGATCACGGCAATTCATACCCGTACCCGGCAGTGGTAACGGCTACCGGTATGGGAACTCAGTGACTGTATGGTTATCATGCCGGTGTTACCGGTCAGGATAATTGCCAGTGCCCAGCGTATTGATTGTTGATGATGAGCCCCGTATTGCTGAGCCGCTGATGTTTGCGTTGGAGCGCGACCATTTTTCCGTGACCCACGTTGAGCTGGGTCAGCAGGCGCTGGCGCATCTTGCCCGTCAGGCGGTGGATCTGGTGGTGCTGGATGTGGGTCTGCCAGACCTGAACGGCTTCGAGGTGCTCAAGCAGTTGCGCCAGGCTAGTCAGGTGCCGGTGCTGTTTCTTACCGCCCGGCAAGACGAAGTGGATCGCATCCTCGGCCTGGAACTGGGCGGCGACGATTACGTCACCAAGCCCTTCAGCCCCCGCGAAGTGGTGGCACGTATCCGTGCCATCCTGAAACGGCTTTCCCCCCGCGCCGATGGCAGTGCCAGCACTCTGTGGCAACTGGACGAGGCCGCCGCGCGGATCCTGTTCCGGGGTACTGCGCTGACCCTGACCCGTTCCGAATTTCGTATTCTTTCCGCCCTGCTGAAACACCCCGGTCAAGTCTTCACCCGGGCGCAGTTGCTGGATATCTGCGACAGCGATGAAGACAGCTTCGAGCGCAGTGTGGATACCCATATCAAGACCCTGCGCGCGAAATTGCGGCCGCTGGACGGCGAGAATCTTATCGCCACCCGCCGTGGTATCGGCTACTACCTTGAGAGTTAAACGCAGATGAAACTCGGGCAGCGCTTACTGGTGTTCTACTTCCTGATTCTCGGGTTGGTGGGCTGGTTCGTGCTGGATCTGGTGTTCGGCCAGGCTAAGCCGCTGGTGCGCCAGTCCGCCGAAGAAACCCTGGTGGACGCGGCCAACCTGCTGGCGGAAATCGTCGCCGAAGATGCGGATAATGGCGAAATCGTGATTACCCCGTCACTGCGCCAGGCGCTCAATCGTTATGCCGGGCGTACCCCGGATGCGGATATCTGGGGTCTGAAAAAAGATCGCATTCATACCCATATCTATATCACCGGCCCCACCGGTGTGGTGCTGTTCGATTCCAGGGGAAAAGATGAAGGCGAGGACTTTTCCCGCTGGAATGATGTACACCTGACCCTGCAGGGGCGCTATGGGGCGCGCACCACCCGCAGCGACCCGGATGATCCGTCCACCTCGGTAATGTATGTGGCCGCGCCGATCCGTGATAGCGGAAGCCTGGTCGGCGTGATCAGCCTGGGCAAACCGGGCCGGGCCATCGAGCCCTTTGTGCAACGGGCGGAACGTCATCTGATGCTGTATGGCGGCCTGGCCCTGTTTGGTTGCCTGGTGCTGGGGGTGTTGCTGGCCTGGTGGCTCAGTCGCCGGGTCAATCGCTTGCGCCGCTATGCGGAGGCGGTGGCCAACCACGAACGCCCGGCGCCGCCAGTGTTTCGCGGTAACGACGAAATCCGCGATCTGGCCGATGCGGTTACCGCCATGCGCCGTCGCCTGGAAGAGCGGGCGCGGCTGGAAGATAACGTGAGCCTGCTGACCCATGAAATGAAAAGCCCGCTGGCGGCCATTCGTGGCGCCGGGGAAATTCTCCACGATGAAATCAGCGACCCGTCACTGAGTCGTTTCACCGACAACGTGATCCACGAAAGCCAGCGACTCAGCGATTTGCTGGATCGGCTGCTGGCCATGGCCAAACTGGAAAAGCTGGAAAGCCTGCCCGCCCGCAAGAGTCGCGTCACTATTTCCGCGCTGGTGGAAGATTGGCAGCGCAGCCGTTATTCGCTGGTGGCGGATAAACATCTGGAGGTCAGCGTGATTGACGGTGTACTCCAGGCAGAAGCAGAAACCCTCAAGCTGGCCCTGTTCAATCTGCTGGATAACGCCCTGCGGTTTGCCAACGCGGAGACCCGCCTCACAGTGCAAGTGGATGGAAGCTACCTGACCGTGGAAAACATCGGCCCGCTGATTCCCGACTATGCGCTGGACCGCGTCACCGAACGCTTCTATTCCCTGCCCGCCCCGGGCCACGACAAGAGCTCCGGCCTCGGTCTGACCATGGTGAATGAAATCGCCAGCCTGCACGGCGGCAGCCTGACACTGGCCAACACCGACAACGGTGTCCGCGCCACCCTGACAATTCCCCAGCACTAAAAACGCTTTCCGTAGGAGCGTCGCTGGCGGCGCGATCACGACAGATCTTTCCAGAATAGACTGGCACCTGCTTGGCCCTTAAATGGCATTCTGTTTCGCCCCTCAAGAGGGGCTCCTACGGTCAGGTCTGGGGTTTGATTTTCCTTGTAGCTCGTAGCTTGAAGCTTGTAGCTATCTTCCCCCACACAATCCCCACAAAACCCCCAACCTGACTTTGCACACTGGCCTCTCCATATGAGGGAGAGGAACCATGCGACCCAATCTGTTACTGAAGATGCTCACCATTGCCGGCCTGCTCATGGTGCTGGTGATCCCCCTGTTGATGATCCAGGACAAGGTCCGTGACCGTAGTAATGAAGCCTGGCAGGTAAAACAACAGATTGCCCGCCAGGTCAGTGGCGAGCAGCAGATCAGTGGCCCGGTGATTGTCACCCAGCGAGTCCGTAAACAGTTGGTAGAAAGAACGGACTGCCGCCGCGGTGACAGCTGTACCGTGGTGGAAAAACGCACCGTGCTGGAAAGCCAGATTCCTGATGCTCTGAATGTGGATGGCCAGCTACAGACGCAGATGCGTTACCGGGGTATCTACGGTACGCCGGTCTATCGCAGCCTGCTGCACCTGGAGGCGGTTTTTCCGGCCAACTGGCAACAGGTCAAACAGCCGGAGCAGGTGGTGATCTCACAGCCATCGTTGCTGGTAATGCAGATCAGTGACCTGCGTGGTCTGGTGGAGCGCCCGCAGATTCTGGTTAACGATGTCCCCCTGTCGTTGGTGGAAACGGAGCAGCTGCCGTCCGGTCTCGGCGCCAACGCGGTGGCAGTGGAATTACCCGCTGACCTGGCCGGTGCCTTTACCGTCAAGGTGCGGCTGAACCTGAACGGCACCGAATCCCTGGCTGCCCTGCCACTGGCAAAGGAAACCCGCATCGGCCTGCGCGCCGACTGGCCGCACCCCAGCTTCGAAGGGCTGGTATTGCCTGTGGAAAGGGAGATCAGTGCCGACGGCTTCACCAGCCAGTGGCGCACCAACAGCCTGGCGGCAGCCAGTGCCATTCTCTGTGCGCAAGGCGACGGTGCCTGTGGTGATAGCAACCAGGCGCTTCGAGTACGGCTGGTGCAGCCGGTCACCGGGCTGCTGTCCAGTGAGCGGGCGCTGAAATACAGCTATCTGATTGTCGGCCTGACCTTTGCGGCCTTCTTCCTGTTCGAGATATTGCGCCGCCACCCGTTGCACGCCATGCAGTACCTGTTGGTGGGGCTGGCGCTGGCGATGTTCTATCTGTTGCTGGTGGCGCTCAGCGAGCATATTGATTTTGCCCTGGCCTATCTGGTGGCAGCGCTATCCTGCTGTGCCCTGATCGGCGTCTACCTGATGGCCGTATTGCGATCACCCAAAGCGGGCTGGGTCTTTGCCGTCAGTTTGCTGCTGGTACAGGGCCTGATCTACGGCATCCTGATGGCCGAAGACTATGCCCTGCTACTCGGCGCCCTGTTGTTGTTTGCTGCCCTTGCCCTGGTCATGGTCGTTACCCGCAATCTGGACTGGTATGCCTTTGCCGTACCCGGCAAGGCCATGGCGAAAGCGCAAAGCGACCAGGGTGGCTCGCATGGCCAGTAGCCGTATTGCTCGCTTGCTGCGCGCCAGTCGACGCTTCCCAGCCCAACGCCGCGGGTTGCTGGAACGGGCTCTGCGCCTGACCCAGCAGGCCCTGGCCGGAAACGCTAACGATGGTGACGCTCTTTTATGGCTGGGTGTTATCTGGTGGCAGCTGGGGGCAAGGCGTCGAGGCCGGGACATTTTGAGATCAGTGAATCGTGAGTGATGAGTGGTCAATAACGCAGGATTCAGGATTCTCTTACCGTATACATAGTCACGCCAAAACCCGGTTGTGGCATTAACGAAAAAACGCCGGCGGATAATTCGCTGGTTGATAACGCGACCAAGGCAAACTTGTGAATATTGCGGTTTTTTTACATTTAGGTTAATACTTGCTGGAAGTCGAGGGGCGCTTCAGGGGCTCAGGAAGTCTTGGCTTACTTTATTATTACAGGGAGAAAACCATGAATAAGAAAGTAACAGCATTGACTTTTGCGGCCATGGTGGCAGTTGTCGGGCAACCGGCTCTGGCGGATGCGCCTTCTTTTAACTACGTACAGTTTGACTATATCGTTTCCGGTGACACGGAAATTGATACCGGTCCAGCCTCGGAATCCCTCGATCTTCAGCAAGGTTACGGTCTTCAAGGGGCCTTTGAAATCGGAGACTACGTCTTTGTGATGGGGCGCCACATGTCCCTGGATTATGAGGACGAGATCGGTTTCATTATCGGTGATACTGTGGACAATTCAGCCGTCAACGACATGACATTCATCGGCGTAGGCGCCCATTATCTGCTTGCAGAGATGGTGGACCTCTATGGCGCTGTGGGCTTCAGTCGGCCTACTTTCTTCAGCATTGCTGGCGAAGGCTATGGGCTGGAAGTGGGCGCCCGCGCCAATTTTGAAATGGTGACAGCGTCCCTCTGGTATCACATGGCAAAAGCCGACACTGATGTGGGCACGGAAACCATTGATATCGATCCGGAAATGCTGGGTCTGGATGTGGCCATTGAGTTTGCTCCGGATGCACCGCAACTGGTTCTCGGTTATGTGGATGCAACCAATGAACTGGAAACCGGTGGTTTAGAAGCCGACATTGATTACGATCACTTCTCAATTGGTGTAAGAAAAACGTTCTGATAGCGTCGATTCAGGGTCCGCTTGCGGGCCCTGTCTCCCCTCCCGATGCAAAGAAGTCAACGCCCGCATGGGCGTAATCGTCACTCTCACTTTCCGAATTTTTCCCCTGATCGAAAAAAGAGAGTGTCACCGCCTGAGTACAGGCCATATTGAACACAATGACTTTCCAGATTCGCACGGAAATAATCTGATCGCGTTAAAAGCCAAGAGGCCGCGTCCCGGGGTGGGCGCGGCCTCTTGCATGTCAGTCTGACCGGCGCTATTTCGCGAACTATTAACTATTCACTGCCTTTCCCATACGCCCGCAAAAACAGCGCCACCACCTGTTCCGCATGGGGCTGTGCTTCGCTGGCAGTCATCGGCTGCTGATAGCCGATCATGACGCGCATGTGCTGGCAGCCCTGCAACAAGGCAAAGAAGTTTTCCGATGCCTGCTTGGGATCACTGACATCAAGCTGACCGGAGGCGTTGGCGCTGCGGATCAGATTTTCCATGGCGGTGAGGGTCCGTTGCGGGCCAGCCTCGAAAAACAGCCGAGACATTTCCGGATCCTGGGTGGCCTGACTGTTCATCAGCCGTTGCAGCTCCACGGCATCCGGGCTGTGGATCAGCTCGAGAAAAGCCAGGCCGATCTTGGTGAGGGTGGTGCGCAGGGGTTGTTTCTCATCCAGTTCAAAGATTGGCACCGGCAGCATATTGTGGCATTTCGCCTCGATGGCCGCGGAAAATAATGTTTCCTTGTCGCTGAAATGGCTATAAACCGTCAGTTTGGAGACCCGCGCCTCTCTGGCCACCGCATCCATGCTGGTGCCCGCAAATCCCTGGGAAACAAAGAGTTTCTTGGCAGAATTCAGAATGGCAGCGCGCTTGGCTGGATCCTTGGGGCGGCCACGGGCGGCAGGGGCTGAGGTGTCTGTCATCTCGGTCATATTTCAATACTGGACGGTTTAGTTTAATAAAATTACTATACTGGAGAGTATAGCATACTGGGAAGGCCGCCGTCGGAGGCTTTCGAGGTAAACACGGGTTAGCAAGGCTAGAGGGTAGCTGCCATGTTTCGTTCACTGTTGATACCAGGTCTGATTGTCGGAGCCGTGGGGGCTCTCGGCCTTCAGGGCTGCTCCGATGCGGAATCCGGGAAAACCGAGGCGCCGCGTCCGGCGCTGGTGGTCCAGCCGCTGACCGCCGGTGCCAGCCAGGATGTCTTCCCTGGCGAAGTCCGTGCCCGCTACGAGCCGGAACTGGGTTTCCGTATCGCCGGCAAGATCAGCCAGCGCAAGGTAGATGTGGGCGACCGCGTCAGCAAGGGCGATGTGCTGGCCACCCTGGATACCGACGACGTGGACCTGCAACTGGATGCGGCCCGTGCCCGCTTTGCCTCCGCACAAGCTGACCACAAGCTGGCCCGTAGCGAGTTGGACCGTCACCAGGCTCTGCTCGAACGCCAGGTAATCAGCCGCTCCCAGTACGACGCGGTAGAAAGTCGTTTCGATGCGGCCCAGGCTCAGTTGCGCCAGGCCCGCGCCAACCTGAATGTGGCCCGTAACCAGACCGACTACGCCACCCTGCAAGCGCCTCAGGATGGGGTGATTGCCCAGCGTCGGGCGGAAGCCGGCCAGGTGGTAGCCGCCGGGCAGCCGGTGTTTGTGCTGGCGGTGGATGGTGACCGGGAAGTGCGTATCGATCTGCCAGAACAGGACGTGAACCGTTTTGTGATCGGCATGCCGGTGGCCATCGAACTGTGGTCGCGCAAGGGCAAGGTGTTCCCCGGCACCCTGCGTGAGCTGTCCCCGTCGGCGGACCCGCGCTCGCGCACCTTTGAAGCCCGGGTGGCCTTCGACAACGATGATGTGGGCGCAGACCTGGGGCAGTCGGCACGGGTGGTTGCCAGTGGTGTCGCCGGTAATGGTGTGCTGACTCTCCCTCTGCCGGCCGTCACGACCGAAGGGGAGCAGCGTTATGTGTGGGTGGTGAACCCCGAAGACACCTCGCTGGTGAAAACCCCGGTGGAAACCGGCCCTTATAGCGCGGAAACCGTACCGGTACTGTCCGGCCTGCCGGCGGATGCCTGGGTGGTGGCCGCAGGCACCCATCTGTTGCGTGAAGGGCAAACGGTGATCCCAGTAGATCGCCAGAATCGACAGATCGAGCTGGCGAGTGCCGACGCGGCTGACCCGGAAACGGATGTCGACGCCGAGACCGAGAGCGAATAAGGGAGCGCCACCATGTCATTTAATCTCTCGGAATGGGCGCTGAGGAATCGCGCTCTGGTGCTCTACGCCATGATCCTGCTCGGTGCCATGGGGGCCATTTCCTATGCCAACCTGGGGCAGAGCGAAGACCCGCCGTTCACCTTCAAGCTGATGACCATCAATACCCAGTGGCCGGGCGCCAGCGCCGAGGAAGTCTCCCGGCAGATCACTGAGCGCATCGAAAAGAAGTTGATGGAAACCGGTGACTTCGAGCGCATCACCTCCTATTCCCGCCCCGGTGAATCCCTGGTCATGTTCATGGCCAGGGACGAAATGCGCTCCAAGGAGATCAAGGATCTCTGGTACCAGGTGCGCAAGAAGGTGGGGGATATTCGCCATACCCTGCCTCAGGATGCGCGCGGCCCGTTCTTTAACGACGAATTCGGCACCACCTTCGGCAATATTTACGCCCTCACCGGGCCGGGCTTCGACTACGCCATCATGAAAGACTACGCCGACCGCCTGCAGCTTGCCCTGCAACGGGTGGACGACGTGGGCAAGGTGGAGCTGGTCGGTCTGCAGGACGAAAAGATCTGGGTGGAAATTTCCAACACCAAGCTGGCGTCCCTGGGCATTCCCCTGGTTACTGTGCAACAGGCGCTGCAGTCACAGAATGCGGTGGCCGACGCGGGCTTTTTTGAAACCCCCAGCAGCCGCGTCCGCCTGCGAGTGTCCGGGGAATTCACCAGTGTGGAAGATATTCGCCATTTCCCCATCCAGGTAGACAACCGCACCATCAAGTTGGGCGACATTGCCACTGTGTATCGTGGCTTCAGCGATCCGCCTCAGCCACGCATGCGATTCATGGGCGAGAATGCCATTGGTATTGCTGTGTCGATGAAAGACGGCGGCGACATTCTTGCTCTTGGTGAGAATCTGGATCAGGCCTTTCGGGAGCTGCAGTTGTCGTTGCCGCTGGGTATGGAGCTGCGCAAGGTTTCCGACCAGCCGGCGGCAGTAGAGGCCGGCGTGGGTGAATTTGTCCAGGTGCTGATGGAAGCGCTGGTGATCGTGCTGCTGGTGAGTTTCTTCTCGCTGGGCTGGCGTACCGGCATGGTGGTCGCTCTTTCCATTCCGCTGGTGTTGGCCATGACGTTTGTGTCCATGAAGTATTTCGACATCGGCCTGCACAAGATTTCTCTCGGCGCGTTGGTACTGGCACTGGGCCTGATGGTGGATGACGCCATCATCGCCGTGGAAATGATGGCGATAAAAATGGAGCAGGGCTTCAGCCGTATCAAGGCCGCTGGTTTTGCCTGGAAAAGCACCGCCTTTCCCATGCTCACCGGGACCTTGATTACTGCTGCCGGCTTTCTGCCGATTGCCACGGCACAATCCAGCACCGGGGAATACACCCGCTCGATTTTCCAGGTGGTGACCATTGCGCTGCTGGCCTCCTGGATTACTGCCGTGGTGTTTGTGCCCTATCTGGGTGAAAAGTTGCTGCCGAACCTGGCCGAACGGGATGCCAGTGGTGACGTGCACGACCCTTATCAGAAACCCTTCTACAATCGCTTTCGCAAGGTGGTGGAATGGTGTGTGCGCTACCGCAAAACCGTCATCGGTCTGACCGTGGGCATCTTCGTATTTTCCCTGCTGCTGTTCAGTCTGGTGCCCCAGCAATTCTTCCCGTCGTCCAACCGACTGGAGCTGATGGTAGACATGAAGCTGGAGGAGGGTGCCTCGCTCACCGCCACCCAGGAGCAGGCCCTGCGTCTGGAAGCCATGCTTGGCGAGAACCAGCTGATCGAAAACTACGTGGGCTACATGGGCAGTGGTTCTCCCCGGTATTACCTGTCCCTGGATCAGAAGCTGCCGGCAGCATCAGTGGCCCAGTTCGTTATTCTCACGCGCAATATCGAGGAACGGGAACAGGTGATGGATTGGCTGGAAGAGGTCCTTAACCGGGATTTCCCCACGGTCCGTACCCGTGTATCGCGGCTGGAAAACGGTCCGCCGGTGGGCTATCCCTTGCAGTTCCGGGTCTCCGGAGAGCACATTCCCCAGGTCCGTGAGCTGGCCCGGCGAGTGGCGGAACATGTCCGCGAGAATCCCCACACCCAGAACGTGCATCTGGACTGGGAAGAGCCCAGCAAGGTGGTGCGCCTGAACGTGGACCAGAACCGTGCACGAACCCTGGGCATCACCACGGCGGAGCTGTCCACTGCCCTGCAGGCTTCCTTGTCGGGTGTGGCAGTGAGTCAGTACCGGGAAGACAATGAGCTGATCAATGTGGAAGTGCGCGGCGACAGCCACGAACGCCACGCCCTGGGACTGCTCGGCAACCTGGCGGTACAGACCGACAGTGGCCGTAGCGTGCCGCTGAACCAGATTGCCACCCTGGAGTATGGTTTCGAGGAAGGCATCATCTGGCATCGCGATCGCCTGCCCACGGTAACCATTCTCGCCGACGTGAAGGACGATGCCCTGCCGGCCACCCTGGTCAGCCAGATCATGCCGCAGCTGGAAGGGGTGCGCGCCGATCTGCCACCGGGATACCTGCTGGAAGTGGGCGGCACCGTGGAAGAATCCGCCCGTGGGCAGAAATCCGTCAACGCCGGCATGCCGCTGTTTATTCTGGTGGTGATTACTCTGCTGATGCTGCAGCTGCGCAGCATGCCGCTGTCGCTGATGGTGTTCATCACCGCACCGCTGGGATTGATCGGGGTGACCTTCTTCCTGCTGATTTTCCAGAAGCCGTTCGGTTTCGTGGCCATGCTCGGCACCATTGCGCTGGCTGGCATGATCATGCGTAACGCGGTGATTCTGGTCGACCAGATTGGCCAGGACATGGACCAGGGGCTCAGTACCTGGGATGCCATCATCGAATCCACCGTGCGCCGCTTCCGCCCCATCGTGCTCACCGCGCTGACCGCTGTGCTGGCCATGATCCCGCTGTCACGCAGCGTCTTCTTCGGCCCCATGGCGGTGGCCATCATGGGTGGGTTGATCGTGGCAACGGCACTGACCCTGCTGTTCCTGCCGGCGCTCTATGCCGCCTGGTTCCGGGTCAAGGAAGAGCACGCGCCCGCCAATCACAACTAACGCTGATGAAACGCCGGTCATCACCGGCTTCCCCTTGCCCCGGTACTGCCGGGGCTTTTTTTTTATGACGCAAATACCCACGGTTTTTCAAAAGGTAGGGTGCACTGAGCCTAAGGCGAACTGCACCATCAAATGCCCGAACGGTGCAGTTCGCCTTAGGCTCAGTGCACCCTACGCAATCAGTCAGTGTTCAAATTCATGAGAAAGATCCCCTGTAGGAGCGTCGCTCGCGGCGCGATCACCCAACGGTGGCGAGTCGCGAGAAGCGAGTTTCGAAAGTCAAAATCTGCAAGTTGCGAAGTCAGGTTTTCGCTCCTCGCTCCTCGTCTCTCGCAACTGGGCTATCGCGGTGCCACCTCGATAGTCAGCGCTTCGCTCCGCCCCTGATGCTCCGCCCTTACACAGCGCAGGCTGAATCTTCCTTCCTGATCAAACCGCCACGGCAAAGTCACCGTGCTGCCCGGTTCGCTCAGGCGGGTGTTGGGGTAATCCTTGCGCAGATCCGGCATCAGAGTGTGGATCAGATCCTGGTCGCGCAGGGCAGCGTCATCTCCCAGAGCAAACAGGTGCCAATCATCACTGAGGTTTGTCAGGCTTAACCGCACGCTGTGTTGATGGGTGATATCCAGGCGGGCTGGCGTCCAGGAATTGTAAAAACTCACCGCCAGGGTGGGTAAATCCACCGGGTTTCGCAGTGCTGTGCCCGCTGCCATGGGGATCTCGTCTGGCAGAAAGCCATGGGCCCCGCTACCCTGCGGTAAAGACAGCGTGCCGGCCAGCAGCATAACAACAGGGTATTTCAGTCGGTCAGGCATGGCATCGTGTATGCAATGGAGGGATCTCTGTGAGAACAAGAATACGTGTTTTGCTGATGGCGTGCTTGTGCGTCTGGATGGCCTCGGCCAGTGCCGCACCACTCACCGTAGCGGTAAAGGCCTCGCCGCCGTTCAGCTTTCAGAATGGTGATCGCTGGGATGGTGTCAGCGTAGAGTTATGGGAACAGATTGCCGAGCAGAGCGGCTATGAATATCGCTTTCGTCCCTACAAGACCGTAGCCGACATGATCGAAGCGGTGGAGCTGGGTCAGGTGGATGTGGCCATCGGTGCCATCAGTGTCACCGGCGACCGTGAGCGGCGGCTGGATTTCACCCAACCCATGTACCGGGGCGGGCTTGGTATTGCTACCCGCACGGAAGCCAGTGGCTGGATGACCACCCTGCGCGGGCTGTTTTCCTGGAAGTTCTTCTCTGCTGTGCTGGCACTGGGGCTGGTGTTGTTGCTGGTAGGGCTGCTGGTGTGGCTGTTTGAGCGCAAGAAAAACCCGGAACAGTTTGGCGGTTCCGTGGGCCAGGGTATCGGCAGCGGCTTCTGGTGGTCGGCAGTGACCATGACCACCGTGGGTTATGGCGACAAGGCACCGGTGAGCACCGCCGGGCGCTTTGTCGGGCTGGTGTGGATGTTCGTCAGCATCATCACCATTTCCGGTTTCACCGCCGCCATCGCCTCCAGCGTTACCGTCAATCAGTTGCAGACGCGGGTGGCGGGGGCCGGCGATCTGCCCAGGGTGGAAACTGCCGTGGTGGAAGCGACTAGCGGTGAGCAGTGGCTGGTGGGCGAAGGGCTCAACTACCGCAGCTACCCGAATCTGGAAAAGGCCATGCGTGCGGTGGTGCTTGGTGAAGTGGATGCACTGGTGGCTGACGCTCCGGTAATGCGCTACATGCTGCGCGAGCGTGACACCTCCCAGGTGCTGGTGCTACCAAAACTGGTGCGCGAGGAAAGCTATGCCTTTGCGGTGGCCAATGGCAGCAAACTGCGCGAACCCATTGACCGGGCCATGCTTGATATCCTGCCTTCCCAGGAATGGCGGCTGGTGTTGAACCGCTATCTCGGTGTAGATCAGTAGTCCCTGGCGTCCCGTCAATAATAGGCCTCAGGCGTCGTTGTTATCACGAAACAGCGGCGCCAGGCTTGCCAATTCTTCTTCCAGATTCCAGTGCATTTCCCGCGCGGTCACGTTCAGCAGTACCAGCGCATTGACCGGTGCATCGGACTGACGGTTGCCGCGCAAACGCCGGGTAAAGCAGCGGTTCAACTCATTGAGCGCTGCATAGCGGGCATTGAGATCGGCCAGTGCCTCCTCGCTATCCTGGCGTTGGTTCATATGCTGTTGCAGCAGGTGCAGGCTGGCTGTACGTACCAGGGTTTCGGTGGCGCTGCTGAGAGGAAGATGGAACCTGGCCATCGGTCGGAGGAAGCGTGTGTGCGGGCAGTCGCTGAGACCGCAGATCAAACCGAACAGAGAACTTAACGCCCGTTGCAGCGTGCTTGTCTGGTGGTACTGGCGCTGCGGGGTATCCACCTGCACGGTAATCGGCTGAAACGAGTCGCCCAACGCAGAATCCGGCAGCAGAAATGCCAGGTTGAGTGCGATGGGGCAGTAGCGGTGCGTCTCTTTATCAAGGGGGCAGTGGCTGCACTGGTGGTAAGTCAGCTCCGTCCAGGCGGGTGGCTCGAAACTGGCCGGAATGGCAATAGTGTCATCCACCAACTCGATGGCGATGCGTTGCTGCGCGCCTTCCGGTGTGGCGAGGGTGTACACATAGTCAGGCTGCATGGACGTTTTTAGACTGTTTCAGCGGCAGCTTGATGACGAAGGTGGTGCCGGCGTCGGGTTGGCTTTCCACGGTCATGACACCGCCATGATGGCGAATAATGTCATGACAAATCGACAGGCCCAATCCGGTCCCCTTGCCGATGGGCTTGGTGGTGTAGAAGGGCTCGAAGATCTGCTCCAGATCCGCGCTTGCAATGCCCGGGCCGTCATCGGCCACTTTCAGTGTGCACCACTGATCATCACAGTCAGCGTTAATGGTGATGGTGCCTTTGCCTTCTATGGCTTGGGCCGCGTTGACGAACAGGTTCATGAACACCTGGGAAAGCTGGCTTTCCGAGCCGGGGATCAGCGGCAGGGATTCCAGATTGGTGTGGCTGACGTTGATGCGGTTCTTCAACTCATGCTTGGCCAGGTTAAGTGATGTGGCGATGCAGGCAGCAATATTGGTGGGGGAGAAAGATTCCGGCTGATTGTGAGAGAAGTTTTTCAGGTCGCGGATGATCTGCTTGATGCGCTCAATACCTTCGCCGGTTTCATCAATCAACGCCGGGTGGTCCTCCAGCATGAAGCTGAGTTTTCGATGATCAATCTTCAGGTCGGCCTCTGCCTCAAGAAATTGCTGGAACTTCTGTTCGTTGATTCTTTTTTGCAGGCCTCGTATCACCGCCGACATGGTGTCCATATATTCGCGGGAACGATTCAGGTTGGAAGACAGCATGGCAATCGGGTTGTTGATCTCATGGGCAATGCCTGCCGAGATGGTGCCCAGTGAGGCCATTTTTTCAGAATGCAGCAACATGGTTTCCACATGGCTCAGCTTCTGGTCTTTCTCTTTTACCTCCTGAATGAGCTGATTGTTCTCCGTCTTTATATCGGTAATGTCTGTGCCGAAATAAATAAAGCCGTCATCCTCATCAGAGATATAGGAAAGCGGAAACAGGAACATGTTCATCCAGTAAAGGCTGCCATCCGCCCGCTGGTTGCAGACTTCGCCATTCCAGACCCCGGACGCAGCATGCTTGCATTGCATGATGGGCAGGTCGCTGCCATGACCATCCGGATGGTTGATGCTCTCGTTTTTGCCGATCAAATGGGAAAAGGCGTGACCGCTGAGCGACAGGAACTTGCCGTTGGCAAAGGTAATGGTGCCCTGGTTGTCCGTGGTCAGCACACAGTACTCATCAATGATGCGAGCCAGAGGGCCGAGCAAGGTCTTGTTGAGTTTGTATTCGTCCGCATTGACCTCAATCAGATGCATCTTCCGCCCGAACCGGTTATCCGTCAGGGAGGCAAACTCAGCCAGCTTCGCTTCCACATTAATGGAGGTGCGATAGGTCTTGTAGAGAAAGAAGATGATGATCAGAAGAATGACGGTGGAAGACACCAGGAACAGCCCCTGCGCTTCCATGCCGAAACCGATATCGGTCTTGTTCATTATGCTTTCCATGGAAAAAGTCTTCCCGTGTTTGGCTAGCCGTGATCAGCTTTCATAGCCAAGACTGCGCAGGGTCTTGCGTTGCTCGCGAACCGTTTCCGCCAGAATGCGGTTTTCCAGCAGGATGTCGCGAAACTTGAGTCCTTCCCGGATATTGTCGAGCAGTTGTTCGTCATCCCAGGGTTTGGGAATGAAACGGAAGGCGCCGGCCTTGTTGATGGCAGACATGACGGTTTCGATATCGATCACGCCGGTAAGAAGGATGCGAATGGTATCCGGTTGAAGATCGCGCAGCTCCTGCAACAGCTCCAGGCCATTGAGCTCCGGCATCATGTAATCGGTAATCACCGCATCGAAAACGGTAGTGCGTGCCCGGCGCAGGGCTTCCCGCGGGTCCTGGTAGGTTTCCAC
>NZ_JBNPEC010000155.1:0-21172 GCF_051117345.1 Alcanivorax sp. | reverse complement strand
TCTGCCCATCAACCACCCGGGACACTCCAGCAACCAGTGCGCTGATCGACCGCTATGAAAATGCTTTCCGATTCTTCCTTTTTGTGCCGCTTTCCATGCTGCCCCCAAAGATTTGCTCGGCAAAACCAGCCGATGATCAAAATCCGGGGGCGATTTTTTCGGTAATGGCCGACGGTGTCAAAAACCTACTATTTCTTTAAAGTGTGATGAAAGTCCTCTCGTCTGATTGGTTTTTAATCAAATAAGAGCAAGTTGAAACGACAGTACATTCATTAATGTGAGATATCTCACGAGCAACCGCTTGGTATTTACAGAAGGTAGAAATTTTACTTACAGAGACTGTCAGATATTGCTTACAAAAAGTTAGGAAACATCCTTGAAATAACAGCATTTTGTGAGAAGCCAACTTGCAATATTTTTTTATTTTTATGGGGCTTCAAGAAGACCCTGGATCGATGAGTAAAGGCATGCTGGTGTGCGGATTCAACGCCGCGCCAACACAGATTATCGATACTCCTCCGGCCACTGCGAGACATAATTCCTGCCCCTTTCCCTGACTCACTGCAATATCTCATCCCCCCAGCACCTTGAATCGATGGCGTAATCGAAACCCCAGATCGTCCACTAGTGTCAGCGTATGCCAGCCGGGTTCAGCGATGATGGCCTGTTCGTGGAAGTGACGGGTCTTTCCGAGGAAACGGTCATCCAGGTGCCAGAACAATTCTGCCTGGCTGCGCTGGTGGACCGCACGGAAAACAGCTCTCCCGAGGTGACCATTCAGCTCCACGGGAATATAGATGGCGGTACCAGCATGGGGATAGACCAGTGCCATGGGCGGCTCGCTTTGCATGGCACGGGCACCGGCCACACAGTCGGCCCGCCAGGCGGGCAAGGGCCGATAACGGGGATGATGACGGCGATAAAACCATGCCTGGGCCGGTGGCAGCACGAACCAGTCCCGATGCTGCATTTGGCTTACTGATTCACACTGGCTGTGCACCCGCTGACCGTTGGCATCCAGGTGCACGCGGATATGGTGTGGCGTGACGGTCTGAAAATGGCTCTGTCTCGGAGCCCACTGGTCCACGGTTTCGCACCGCCCCCCAGCCAGGTAGCCATCATCGGCACAGACCTGCACGGTTTTCAGTTCGCCCAGTGGCGGCTGCGGCCAGGACGCAGTGCCCAGCAGGCTGAACACATCCAGCATTAGTGGTGCAGCCGTCGCAGCACCGCCGAGGGAAGGAGCCGGCTCGCCATTGCCGTTACCGGCCCAGACACCCACCGTATATTGCCCATTACTGCCGATGGCCCAGGCATCGCGCAGGCCGTAGCTGGTGCCGGTTTTCCAGGCAATCGGCTGGCTGGAGGTGAACAGTCGCCACTGTTGTGCCGTGCCCGGTCTGGCAACCTCCCGCAAGGCCTGCAGGGTAAGCCAGGCGGCGCCGGGGCTGATCCTCATTCCCGGCACCGCTCCGGGTTGCTTCCCCATCAGTGTCTGTACCGATTCAGGTTTCTGCCCACTGGCGCTGGCCATCATCTGTGCATAGATGGCGGTGAGTTCATCCAGGCGCCCTTCTGCGCCACCGAGAATCAGAGTGAGCCCGTAGTCTTCAGCACTGCGAAACAGGGTGGTCATGCCCAGGCGCTGTAATTCGCTATGAAATCGCCCCAACCCGTAGTCTTTCAACATGCGTACCGCGGGAATGTTCAGTGACTGGCTCAGAGCCTGATGGGCTGGCACCGCTCCCCGATAGCCATGGTCAAAGTTTTCCGGGCTGAAGCCGCCGTAGTTGGTGGGCAGATCCGCCACCAGGGTACCGGGCAACAAGCGCCCATCATCCAGCATCAAGCCGTACAACAAGGGTTTGAGTACGCTGCCGGTGGAACGGGGGGCGCTGGCGATATCCACCGCCGCCCCGTACTCCACAGGGTCACCATGGGAGACGTTGCCCACATAGGCGCGGGTCTGCCGTTGCTGATGATCAATGACTACCACCGCCACGTTATGCACCCCATCGCGGGCCAGCCGCCGACCATGCTGCCGGGCCAGTTCCTGAACCCGCTGCTGGATATCCGCATCCAGCGTTGTGGTCAATAATCGTTGCGAGGAGGACTTCGACAACGTGTTAAGCAGGTGGGGAGCCAGACCCGGCAAAGGCCTGGGCGCAGCAGGTAAAGGTTCCACCAGCGCCAGCCGCAGATCCGCCTCTGCCATGGCACCCTGGCGGTGAACCTGTTGTAGCAAGGCATCCCGCTTGGTCAGCAGGCGTTCGCGATTACGCCCCGGATGGATCAGCGAAGGAGAATTGGGTAGCACCGCCAACAGGGCCGCTGCTGCCCAACTCAAGGCACCCGGTTGGCGTCCGAAATAACGCCAGGAGGCTGCACGCAAGCCGACAATGTTGCCACCGAAGGGAGCTCGACTCGCGTACTGGGCCAGGATCTCCGGCTTGCTGAAGTGCCACTCCAGCTGCAATGCCAGTAGCGCCTCACGGGCTTTTTCAATCAGGGTTCGCGGCGGGTCGTCGCGCAACAGGCGGGCCAGCTGCATGGTCAGGGTGGAGCCGCCACTGACCACCCTGCCCGCTTCCAGGTTCAGGCGCATGGCGCGGGCGATGGCTAGCGGGTCAATGCCCGGGTGTTGGTAGAAACGTCGATCTTCGAACAGCAGTAACGCCTGCTCGTACTTGTCAGGCAGCTGATCCACCGGCACAAAGCGCCATTGCTGATCCTCGGCAATCCGGGCGTCCAGCAAACGGCCGTTACGATCCAGCATCAAGGTGGCATAAGGCGTCTGGTCCAGCCGCTGCGGCAGCGGCCACCATTGCAGGGCCGCCAGCATCAGTAGCGAAGCAAGCAGCACGGCCGTCAGGAGAAATCGTCTTTTTCCGTATTGTCGCTTCATGGGCTGGCAGGCAGAGGGAGAAACCGAAAGCCTACTCAACAATGGGGAAAGGGTCGACCGAACAAAAAAACGGGCGCATCAAGCGCCCGGTTTGTATGCTTCAGGAAGGACTTAAAGGTGGAGGCCACACTCAGTCTTCTGCTGGCCTTTCCAGCGACCTTCGCGGCCTTCGCCCTTGAAGGTACAGTGGCTGCAGCCGATGGAGTTGTAGCCTTCCGCCACCAGCGGATGGAACGGCAGGTCATGCTCCTCGATGTAGCTGTCGCGCTGTTCCTTGGTGACGTCGATCATGGGGTTGAACTTGATCATCCCGCCACGCTCTTCGAACACCTGCAGGCCAGCCCGGTGCTCGGTCTGCCAGCCCATCAGGCTGGAAATCCACAGGTCGTAGTTTTCCTTGGCCTCATCCAGCGGATTCACCTTGTTCACCTGGCAGCACAGGTCCGGATCGGATTCCCACATACGGTTTTCCTGGGAAACCTGGTGATGATCCGGGTCCGGCGTCACGTCGATGACAGTCAGGCCAAAGCGCTCCACCAGATAATCCTTGTACTTGAGAGTTTCCTCAAAGTGGTAGCCGGTATCGATAAAATGCACCGGCTGCTCAGGACGAATCGTGGAGATGATGTGCAGGAAATAGGCAGAGGTCGCCGCAAAGGAAGAGGTCACCATGATGCGCTCGGGGGGGAAATCCTCGAACACACGGGCGATACGCTCTTCAAAACTCAACGGACCATAGACACGGTTCAGCTCCGCCAGAGCCTCTTTGGACAGACCGGCGGTGTTGTCTCCGAAACGTGTAATAAGCTGTGCACTACCCATGATCTACAGCACCTCAAAAACGGAATTGCGAGTGCCATGATAGGGGGTCAGCGAAGAAGATAAAGGAATATATGGTGATACTTTTATAACCATGGGGCATATAAAAGACCACCGGTAACCGCACCGGGAACCCGGACTAGGCGTCTTATCCCCGGTGCGGCCCGACATTTCCTGTCTCAGAACTTGTAGTTAAGGCCCAGTCCGATCAGTTCCTGGGAACCGAAGTCATTATCCACCAGACGTAAATACTCCAGGCTCATGCTGATGTGCTCTTCCATCCCCAGATCGAAGCCACCGCCGTAGGAGGCACCGTCGTCACGCAGGGTTTCGCCATTGAAGTCATTCTCCACATAGCTATAACCCCCGATCAGATACGGACGAACCGGGCCGGCCAACGGTGGCGTCAGCCGGGCATACACGCCGTAGTGGAAGTCGTTCTCTACCTCCACGCCGCGGTAGGAATCATCACCGAACGCCTTGCCGGCATGAACCTCGGCGCTAAGCAGCTCGTGCAGCACCATGCCACCACGCAGGGTCAGGCCGGTGAGAGTTACATTGCTGACTGAGCCACGATCAATATTCAACATATTGACCTGGGCACCCGTGTAAAACTCTGCCTGTGCCGCTGTGCCGGCCAACAACATCCCTGCTGCAATCGTTCCGCGAAAAATTCCGGATCTTTTCAACATTCAGCTCTCCTTGGTTTTTCTTATCAGTCCCATCGTGGACCATGGTCCACTCACCTATTGAAGCGGTCATAGCGTCAAAAGGAAAGTGCTGGGCGTAGCAGTATCTTTGACGGTCAATTACGGGTGATACGCGGTGAATGACAACTGCAGCACCTATTTACATAACTTAACAAAATACACGGAACGGATACTCTCAGTCTTGTCGGACCTGACAGGTGCCATACGCGATCACCCGATACGCCATGGTACAAAACTGCCCTCTCACATTCATGCACGGGGGCATGAATACGCAAAGGAGACTGATCGATGAAGAAGCCAATCACCGCCATGGCCGCACTGCTATTTTCCAGCGCGTTGAGCGCCACCGCCACTGCACAGCAGCCCGGCAGCTCCGGTGCACCGCAACAAGGCGCTCCGCAATCCCAGAACATGCCTCAGCAGCAGAACCTGCCGGATGCGTCCGAATTTTCCGACGCGGATCTGGATGCATTTGTTGCCACTCAGAAAGACATGGCAGGCATCCAGCAAAAGTATTCCCAAAAGCTGCAAGCCAACAAGGACAAGCCCAAGAAAGCCATGGAAGTGAAGCAGGAAGCCCAGCAGAAAATGGTGGAAGCCGTGGAAGACAACGGCCTGGAATTGAAAAAATACAACCAGATCGTTCGTCTGGCACAGCATGATGCAGACTTCCGCGCCAGCCTTCAGGAAAAACTATAACCCTAAGGTTGCAGACAAAAAAACGCCGGCTAATACCGGCGTTTTTTTGTTCCGAAAACCGTCAGAAGTTAACGGTTACGCCCAGCCAGTAACGTCGACCATCTTCCACGTAACCGTACTCATCCTCGAAGATTTCCTTGTCGGCCAGGTTGTAGATACCAGTATTCAGCTTCGCTTGCGGTGACACCCGGAACCCCACCCCCGCATCCACCAAGGTATTGGACGGCGCAATGATGGCGCTGCTTGATGGTCCGGTAGTCGGCTGGCTTTCCTCACCCCGGTAGCGCACCGTTAGCCAGGGAGAGATAGTATCTGTGGCCTGCCAGTTAGCCTGCAGGCTGGCCAGATGCTCCGGCAACTGGTTCAACGGTTCCCCTTTGTATTCCCCGGATTTCTGCTCGGAATCCGTATAGGTATAGCTGAGGTTCAATGTCAGCACCCGGTACAGCGTAGTCGACAACGCCGCTTCCACGCCCTGGGTTACCGCTTCATCCACGTTAACCCGATAGGTGGGATCGGAACCGAACTGGTTGGGACCGTCGGTGCAAATCTCAATCGGGCAGGCAATGCGGGTAATCTTGTCTTCAAAATCGTTATGAAAAACGGTGACGTTCGCCATCAGATCCCGCCCCGCATTGAAGTAGAGCCCCAGCTCCTTGTTCAATGACGTTTCCGGCTCCAGGTCCGGGTTACCGTAGATATTGCCACCACGACTCACCTGCCCCCAGTCCGGAGTAATTTCCCGCAATGAGGGAGAACGAAAGCCTGTGGACATGCCCCCTTTCAGGGTCCAGCGAGGGCTAAAACCCCACACCCCATAAAGACGCGGACTGAAGTGGCTACCAAAGTTGTCATCATCATCCAGCCGCGCCCCGGCGGTGAGGGCAAACGCATCGGTGAGCATCCATTCATCTTCCACAAACAACGCGTATTTTGCGGTATCGATACGAGTGCGATCAGAAATCCGGTTGGAGGTCTTGTCGGAGAGCGCTTCTTCCATAAAGTCCGCGCCCATGGTGACCCTATGATCGCCCAGTGGCATCACCAGTGACGACTTGGCCGAGGTGTTGGTAATCACCATCTCGCGGCTTTCGTTTTCTGCCTTTTCCCGTTGCACATAGGTGTCGGAGGTGCCGACCGCCCAACGCCCGGTATGGCTCAACGAGAAGGCGTCGCGACTGCTACGATTATCGGAATCTGTACAGCCACCTCGGCAACCGGTGGCTTGGGCGCTGTAACCGACCAGCGAACGACGACGCTGGTCTACCTGGCTGGCCTCCAGTACAAGGTCGTGATCCTTGTTGGGTGTCACCGACACCTTGGCAGTCAGGTTCTTCAGGGATTTTTCTTCAAAGCCGTTTTCAAACAGATCCTCTTCCCGATCCTGGAAACGACCATACAGTTGTAACCCTACCAACCCCTCCTTGAGCGGGCCATTGAGGCTGAAGTTACCCTGCTTGATATCCCCGGAGCGGGAATCGTCCTGAATGATGGTGTCCAGCTGGACCGAGCCGCCCCATTCATCGGCTACCTTGCGGGTAATGACGTTGACCACCCCACCAAGGGCATCGGAGCCGTACAGGGTAGACATGGGGCCGCGCACCACTTCGATCCGCTCGATACTCTGCAGGGGCGGCAGCCAGTCCTGCTCGAAACCGGCACTGCCGTTGGGGCGGGTTTCGCGAGTGGAGACACGCTTGCCATCCACCAGAATCAAGGTATATGACGAGGGCATGCCCCGCATGACGATATCGGTGCCGCGATCACCGGAACCACCACCGGTCACGATCACTCCGGGGATATCCCGCAGGGCATCGGTGGCATCCTTGTAATAGCGTTGTTCGATCTGCTCCCGGTTAATCACACTGATGGAAGCCGGCGCATCTTCCACCTGCTGTGCATAGCCCCCGGCCGTCACCGAAATCTGGCCCAGTTCGTGGCTGCCTTGCCCTGCCCAGCCGATACCGCTGGCTGTCATCAGAACCAACCCCAGGTTCCCCAAACGCATTCCCATCTTCCTTATCTCCTCAATAACATCGACAACACGACAGGAGCGCAGACGCCTCTTCTGGCAGGCAGATTCTGATCCCCCGGAAACGCGGCATAGCACCGCGCAGGACATGTATGAACATGCTTCACGCTGACAGATGATATTGATTCTTATTTATGAAGGAAGGAGATTTACAAACTATACAGCCGCTGGCAGACGCAAGTGGACCCGCAGGCCAGGATCAGCGTTTTCTGCCCACAGCTCGCCATCAAGCCGCTGCACGGAACGGCGGGCAATGCTCAGCCCCAGCCCGAAACCGCTATTGCCGGCCCGGGCACTGTCCAGGCGGACGAAAGGTGCGAAGATATCTTCCAGCCGATCCACAGGCACACCGGGCCCCTGATCAGTGACCCAAAGGTGCCAGCAACCCCCTTCCCGGGTTCCCGACAGGGAAACCTGTCCCTGCGACGGGGAGTAGCGAACCGCATTGCGCACCAGATTTTCCAATACCTGGGCCAGCGCATTGAGATTGCCACAGACCTGCGCCTCGGCAGGAAGATCACAGGGAAAGCGGGAAGGGTGCCAGCCACTTTCAAAAGCGGCGTTGTCACTCACCACATCCCAGAGTGCCAACAACGAGATCGGCTCCTGCCCACCGTCGCCGGATTCCGTGTCATGCCAACCCAGGGTAAGCGTATCGTTGACTAGGGTACGCATCTGCACCAGCTCACGGGCCACCCGCTGTCGTAACCCCGTTTCATCCAGATCACTCTCCAATGCCACTGCCAGTCGACTGAGTGGCGTGCGTAACTCATGGGACATATCGTTGAGGAGCTGACGCTGGGTGGCGAGCATGGCCGATACCTGCTCGGCCATATGATTGAAACTGCGTGCCACATCACCAAATTCGTCTCGGCGGCGACTCAGCGATGGCTGGACCCGGGCCTCGGGATCATCCTTGAATTGCATCACCTGATGTTGCAAGACCCGCAGCGGCACGCGCACGCGCCAGGACAGCAGCAGACCGAGTCCCAGCGCCACCAGGGCTGGCAGCCCGACCATCAGCAGGGACTTCCAAAGTGGCCAATCCTGGCCAGGCATGTAACGGGGCGGCAGCTGCATCACCAGGCTGCCCTGCTCCGGCTTTTCCGGGAAAGGCACACCGATATAGGGCATGGAGCGGTAGCGAAAACTCATGCGCCATTGCAGGCCTCGCTGGAACCGCAGGCCGGCCCGTTCCGATTCCGTCAGGGGAATACCACTAAGCGACTGGTCATCCTGGCTGACCACCATGATGTCACCCGGTTCACGGTCACGCATGGCGGCAATCCAGGACGCCACTCCCGTTGCACCGTTCTGCTGCCAGGCCTGCTCCGCCTCGGCGGCATAACCACGCATGACCGCTTTCGCCTCATCGCTGAGCAACAGGGCACGACTGCTGAGGGTCCGGGTGAGCCAGTCGCTGAGCGACACGGTGCACACCGCCGTCACCATTAGCAGCAGTGCCAGCCGCCACAGCAGGGAATGTCGGCGCAACATCACAGTTGTTCGGTAACCAGGGTATAGCCCTGACCCCAGACGGTACGCACCGTCGATTCCGGCACGCCGACATCACGCAACTTGCGGCGCAGATGGCTCACATGCAGATCCAGACTCCGGTCGTGGCGACCACAGCCCCGGTACAGCACTGCCTGGTAAAGGAAGGGCTTGCTCAACACCTGGTCACGGTGCTCCAGCAGCACCTGCAGCAGACGAAATTCCGTGGTGGTCAGTCCCAGATCCAGATGCTGGTAGCAAGCGCTCTGGTTGCTCTCTTCCAGAACCAGCCCGCGCACCGAATCCGGCAATGCCACCCGGTGCCGCTCCATGCTGACCCGCCGGAGCACCGCCTCTACGCGCACGACCAGCTCGGCCATACTGAACGGCTTGGGAAGATAGTCATCCGCCCCTCCGATCAGCCCCTGAATCCTGGCCTGCTCATCGCCGAGGGCGGACACCACGATCACCGGCACCGGACTCCGGTGGCGAAGCTGGCCCAGCAATTCCAGGCCATTCAACCCCGGTAACAGGATATCCAGCAATACCAGATCAAAGTCTCCGGAGGCCGCTGCCGCCAACCCCAGCGTGCCATCAGCACAGAGAGTGACCTGATAACGGCGCTCGGACAGAAAATCATGTAGATGCGCGCTGAGCACAGCATCATCTTCAATGACCAGTAAACGGGAGGGGATTTGCGCAACAGCATTCATTTGCGAATGGTAGGAATTATCATTTAACAAATCCAGCATTATTTGAATTTAATTCACTCCCGCCCACAGGCCTTACATTCTTTACTGCTGCACGGCTATTTAAAAAGAACCATTCTCATTACCATCGCTGCCATCGAAATGTGCTGGGTCTTCTTCCGTTGTGAACAAGAAACGTAAAGCCTTCTGGCTGAAACAGCTCCACCAGTGGCACTGGATCACCTCGGCCCTTTGCCTGATCAGTCTGCTGCTGTTCAGCATCACCGGGATAACCCTCAACCACGCCAGTGCTATCAGCGCCGACCCGACCACCCGGGAACAGGAAAAGCTCCTGCCCAATCCACTGCTAGAGCAACTGAGTCGTCACCAGGAGGGCGCCCTGCCCGTCCCGATCCGCGATTGGCTGGAGCAGGAGATGCAGATCCGCATCGACGACAAGGCCGCCGAATGGTCTGCCGGAGAAGTCTACCTGGCCCTGCCCCGGCCCGGCGGAGACGCTTGGCTGGCCATTGATCTTGTTGATGGCAGCGTGCTTGCCGAGCAGACCGACCGGGGCTGGATCGCATTTTTCAACGACCTGCACAAGGGTCGTCATACCGGCATCGCCTGGTCCTGGTTTATCGACATCTTTGCCGTGGCCAGCCTGCTGTTCGCGCTCACTGGCCTGGGGCTGATGATGCTCCACGCCAAACGCCGCCCGGCCACCTGGCCGGTCACCCTGGCCGGGCTGGTACTGCCCTGGCTGCTGATCGTGGTTTTCATGCATTAAAAGGACAGCCCTATGCGTTTACTCCCCCTCGCACTGCTTTCCCTGCTGGCCAATTACGCCAGCGCCGATACCTTTCAGGTAGAGGTAGAAGTCCCCCGGCTGCGGGTGGCGGAATACCACGCGCCCTACGTGGCCTTCTGGGTGGAAAACACGGACCGCAGCACCATCGTGCCCCTGGGGCTGTGGTACGACGACCAGGAAAAGTGGCTCAAGGATATCCGCCAGTGGTGGCGACGCACCGGCCGGGGCCAGCAAAAGCCCTACGACGGCCTCACCGGCGCCACCCGCAGCCCCGGCAAGCACCAAATGGATTTCAGCGAGCTGCAAAGCCTGCAGAACCTGCCCGAAGGCGACTACCAACTGGTGGTGGAAGCCTCCCGGGAAGTCGGCGGCCGGGAAGTCGTGCGCCTGCCCTTCCAGTGGCCGGCCAGAAACCACCAGCAACAACAGGCTGACGGTACCACTGAGCTGGGCACCGTCACGCTCAGTGTAAAACCCTGACGCCAATAAACATGAAAAGGAGAAGCGCCATGAACATCACGTTAAAACGCATCGGCCTGCTGTCACTGCTGGCAATCGCCCTGCCTGCCCAGGCTCACAAACTCTGGCTGCTGCCCAGCCACACCAGCGTTTCCGAGCCGCAATGGGTCACCGTGGATGCCAGTATTTCCAACGAGATCTTCGGCGTGGAGCGCGCCTATCCGCTGGACAACCTGGAAGTGACCGGCCCGGATGGCAAGGCTGCCACCGTGGAAAATCTTCTCAAGGGCCACCGCCGCAGTGTCTTCGATGTGAACCTGGACAAGCCCGGCAGCTACCGTATCGCCGTGGCCGGCCCCGGATACTTTCTGATGTACCAAGTGGATGGTGAACGTAAACGCGCCCGTGGTATGGATGCGGACAAGCTGCTTGCCCAACTGCCTGACAATGCCAGCGACGTGACACTAAGCGAAGTCCACAACCGTCTGGAAACAGTGGTCACCCTGGGCGCCCCGACGGCCATCCGGCCCACCGGCAAAGGCATGGAACTGGAAATGCTCACTCACCCCAACGACCTGTACGCCGGTGAGACCGCACAGTGGCGGCTGCTGGTGGACGGCAAACCGGCATCTGATGTGGAAATGGAACTGGTCCCCGGCGGCACCCGCTACCGCGACAGCCAGGATAACTGGACCGTGACCAGCGACGACCAGGGCATGCTGTCCATCACCTGGCCGCAGGCCGGTCGGTATTACCTGGAAGCAAGCAGTTCTGACGACAAGGTCAGCAACAAGAAAGCGGATCAGCGGCGGCTGCAGTATATGGGGTCGGTGTGAGGGCTGCCGCTGTGCATATAGCTTCGATGTGGTTTCACCACGGGAGGTGTCGAGCCAGACGGCCCGCACCCTGGCCGCGATATTATCCCTAATTATTCGACGAAGCCGCTGCAGGAACGTAGCGTAGCGGAGTAACGACCGTAGGTCGGCCCGAAGGGTGAGCGTAGCGAATACGGAGCTTGGGCCACGAACCTTGCGCAGCAAGGAAATCGCCCGCAGGGCGATCAGGAATCCCAGAGCTAAGAGATTCCGTTAATTAGCCAATACGTCGCCACAAATCGCGCCGCCAGTGACGCTCCTTCAGCGGCTTCGTACAGATGACCAAGTCCTGGCAGCTTTCCAACGTTTTCCGATCCAACGCTCGTAGCTCGTACCTCGTAGCTAGCGATTAACCCCGTCAATCAGACCCCGCATCGTGCGCACGGCTTCATCCAGCCCGGAAATCACGGCCCGGGCGATGATGCTGTGGCCGATGTTCAGTTCGTTGATGCCGGGAATGGCGGCGATGGGCAGGGTGTTGTGGTAATGCAGACCATGGCCGGCATTAACCACCAGGCCCTGCTCCAGCGCATAAACGACGCCATCACGGATCTTTACCAGTTCCTGCTGCTCGCTGGCCGGGTCCGTCGCATCGGCATAATGGCCGGTATGAATTTCGATGGTAGGCGCACCACATTCCTGGGCCGCACGGATTTGCGCCGGGTCCGCATCAATAAACAGGGACACATCGATACCCGCCTCCCCCAGGCGCTGGCAGCACTGGGCAATCCACGCTTGGTTACCCACCACATCCAGGCCACCTTCCGTAGTCAGCTCTTCGCGCTTTTCCGGCACCAGGCAGCAATGGGGCGGCTTGATGCGACAGGCAATGGCAACCATTTCCTCGGTGGCGGCCATCTCCAGGTTCATGCGGGTCTGCAGGGTCTGCGCCAGCAGCTCTACATCGCGGTCGTTGATGTGGCGGCGATCTTCACGCAGATGCACAGTAATACCATCCGCCCCCGCCTGCTCCGCCACCAGCGCCGCCTGCACCGGTTCCGGGTAGCGGGTGCCACGGGCCTGGCGCAGGGTGGCGATGTGATCGATGTTAACGCCGAGCAATACTCTGGACATAATACTCACCTTAAAACGGATTCTTTGCGTCGCGGGCAATTCGATGTTCTAGCTTCTAGCTTCTAGCTTCTAGCTTCTAGCTTCTAGCTTCTAGCTTTCAGGATGGTGCCCCGCCTGAATCGGAACACTATGTTTGTTTTCTCTAGTCGCTAGCAGCTCGAAGCTAGACTCTGCTTTTCACTTCTCCCGAAACAGCTCGCGGCTTTTCAGGGGTTTGTCGCCCAGATGCGGGGCCAGTAAGGCCCGGCACAGGTGGAGAGCCGTTTTACGGGCTGCCGGTTGCCAGTCGCCGTTGACGATGGCCAGTAAGTCGTTGCCGTGATAGCCCTTTTCGGCAGGCAACAGGCCCTGCTGCGGGTCCAGCAGGTAATATCCGTCAGCGCGCAGTACCTCGCCGTGAATATCGTACCCCAGAGCGATGCCGTAGCCCATTTCCTCCAGCAGGCCCAACTCGAACTGCCGCAGGGCCACATCCAGCCACTGCCCTTCCATCAGCGCATGGAGGGCCTGTTCATAGAGCGGCCAGATCTCCGCATGAGGGTCGTCCCGATGCAATAACCGGGTTAGCAGTTCGTTGAGGTAAAAGCCGCAGTACAACGCCTTGCCCTGCAAAGGAAGACGCGGGCCCCGGGGCTCACAACCGCGCAAGCTGTAAAGCTCGCCAGCACTTTTCAGTTCGATCCACAGGGGAGTAAAAGGGGCTAGCAGAGGATCCTTACGCCCTCCCCGCACCACCGCACCCACACGTCCCAGCGCGGGCAAAAACAGCTCCACGATCAGACTGGTGTTGCGGAAGGGCCGGCGATGTAACAGCCAGGCCGGTTGCAGGGTGGGGTTCACGGGAAAAGCTCCTAGCTTCTAGCTTCTAGCTTCTAGCTTCTAGCTTCTAGCTTCTAGCTTCTAGCTTCTAGCTTCTAGCTTCTAGCTTCTAGCTTCTAGCTTTCAGGATGGTGCTTCGCATAAAGCCAAACACAATGTTTTTCTAGCAGCTCATAGCTAGAAGCTCGTCGCTCAATTCCGTTCGTCATAGCCAAGCGAGCGCAACGCCCGCGCATCGTCGGACCAGCCAGCCTTGATCTTCACCCACAGATTCAACATCACCTTGCGATCAATCAGGCGTTCAATGTCTTCCCGTGCCTGGGTGCCGATCTGCTTGATGCGGTCACCGCCATCACCAATGAGAATCTTTTTCTGACCACGACGTTCTACCAGGATAGCCGCAGAAATTTCAGTGACGCGGGCGCCCTCTTCCCACATTTCCACTTCCACGCTGACCTGGTGGGGCAGTTCCTGGCCCAGCTGACGCACCACTTTTTCACGAATAATTTCTGCCGCCATGAAACGCAAGCTGCGGTCGGTGAGCTGATCTTCGTCGTACCAGAATTCCCCTTCCGGCAAGCGCTCCACCAGCGCCTTTTCCAGCTCCATCAGGTTCTGTTCCTTGAGCGCAGACACAGGCACAACGGCATCGAACGGGTAACGCTCGGTGAGCGCCTCAATGTGCGGCAGCAACTGGGCTTTGTCGTCCAGACTGTCCACCTTATTGATGATCAGCAGCACCGGCATTTCCGGATGTGCGGGCAGCAGCGACAGCACGTACTCATCGCCCGGGGTCCACTTGAGACCATCCACCATCATGCAGACCACATCCACACCACTGAGCGTGGAAACTGCGGCTTCGTTCATGGCCCGATTAAGCGCTCGCTCCTGACCGGTATGAATGCCCGGGGTATCCGCAAAGATAATCTGATAGTTGTCCCGGGTATGGATGCCGTGGATACGGTGGCGGGTAGTTTGCGGCTTGCGCGAGGTAATGCTGACCTTCTGCCCGATCAGGTGATTCATCAGAGTAGATTTACCCACGTTGGGGCGTCCAACGATGGAGATCATCCCACAGCGGGTCGGTGTTACGTCAGTCATACTGCTGCTCCAGCCAGCTCAGGACAGTGGCCGCGACCTGCTGTTCGGCCTTGCGGCGGCTGGCTCCCTGGGCCTTGAAAGTTTGTTGCATCTGCTCCAGTTCACAGGTCACTTCAAAGGTCTGCGTGGGAGCGAGACCTTCCACCTGGGTGACCTGGTAGGTGGGCAATTCGAATTTGCGGGCCTGCAGCCATTCTTGCAGGCGGGTCTTGGCATCTTTCTGGGCACTCTGCGGAGTGATGATCTGCAGCCGTTCACCGAACCAGTTCAGCACTACCTCCCGGCACGGCGACTCGCCACCATCCAGCAGAATAGCGCCGATAATGGCTTCCAGAGAATCAGCGAGAATGGAATCGCGACGGAAACCGCCACTTTTCAGTTCGCCACCACCCAACACCAAGTAATCCCCCAGGCCCAGTTCCCGGGCCACCAGGGCCAGGGTCTGGCCGCGCACCAGCGACGCCCGCATCCGGGTGAGTTGCCCTTCTGCCGCATCCGGAAAGCGCTCAAACAAGGCAATGGAAATGATTTGCCCGAGCTGGGCATCACCGAGAAATTCCAGGCGTTCGTAGTTACGATGGCGGCTGACACTGCGATGGGTCAGCGCCAGTGCCAGCAGTTCAGTATCATTGAAACGATAGCCCAATCGGGCCATCAAACGGTCAAGATCATTATTCACTGGCGAACGTCTTTGCTGAACTCGTCCTGAAAAGTCATAACAATGCTGACATTGTAAAACAAAGGCTCGCGAACCTCGTAATCGGTGCTGATTATAAGGATCCCGCTATCCTTGCTGATTGCAAGATCGTCGGCGCTGATCACATTAACCTGGTTGATTTTAAACCGTTTGCTCAGGGCTTCGCGCACTTCATTGGGTGACATTAACGCGGTCTTGCTATCCTGCATCAGGGACTTGATTGACGAAGAGATGGTGTTGTGTTCCATGTAGGCGGGCACCATCCGCAGAGCTGCCGTACCCAACACAACGGCAACGAGCAGAATCACTGCCCAGCCAATCATTGAAATCCCACGTTGTTGTGATGGCATTGTCATCATTGTTAGTTAGCCTCCACCTTGTCTATGGCGCCATTACGGGAAAAACTGGGTATCGAGAAGATCGGCTTCCAGTGCATCCAGATCAGGAACGCCTCCCCCACTACCAGCTCTTCCGGGACTATACCCCAGAATCGGCTGTCGTTACTGTTATCCCGGTTGTCGCCCATCACAAAGTAGGCGCCTTCCGGCACCTGCCACTCACCCTGAGTCCGGCTCTGCGGTACCTTGCGGCCGGTGAAGGGGTTGATCTTGCCTTCCTGCCAGATCAAATGACGGCTATCACCGAGCTGTTCCACATACTCACGCCGCCAAGCGCCCGAGCCTTCCCACTCGCGGGCCAGCTCACGCGTCACCGGTTCGCCATTCACCGTGACCACGTTGTCCTTTACCTGCACGCTATCACCGGGCAGGCCAACCACCCGCTTGATGAAGTTCTGGCTGCGATTTTCCGGAAATTTGAATACCAGAACGTCGCCACGCTGGGGCTCGCCAGTCTCGACAATCTTGGTGTTGGTCACCGGCAAGCGCAGTCCATAGGCGAATTTGTTCACCAGAATGAAGTCGTTCACTTGCAGAGTCGGCAGCATGGACCCGGATGGGATGGTAAATGGCTCAACGATGAAGGAGCGGATCACCAACACCACGAAGAAAACGGAAATCAGGGAATTGGAGGTTTCCACCGCCCCTTCCACACGCCCACCTTTCTGCTTGAGCTTGAAGATCTTGTCGATCACCCAGACCGTAACGGTGACCAGCAGCGCCAGGGAAAGCCAGAAACCAATATCGATATCCATCAATCATCCACCTTGAGTACCGCAAGGAACGCTTCCTGGGGGATTTCCACATTGCCCACCTGCTTCATGCGTTTCTTACCTTCTTTCTGTTTCTGCAACAGCTTTTTCTTACGCGATACGTCACCACCGTAGCACTTGGCGTTCACGTTCTTGCGCAGCGCCTTGTCTGTCTGACGTGCACTCACCTTGTTGCCGATGGCCGCCTGAATGGCCACATCGAACATCTGCCGCGGCACCAGTTCCTTCATCTTTTCGCACAGGGCACGGCCCCGATAGGCGGACTGGTCCAGGTGACAGATCATGGCCAGAGCGTCCACTTTGTCACCATTGATCAGTACATCCACTCGTACCAGCTTGGTGGCTTCAAAGCGTTCGAAGGCATAATCCATGGAGGCAAAACCCCGGCTCACGGACTTGATGCGGTCGAAGAAATCCAGCACCACTTCGGCCATGGGAATGTCGTAGGTCAGCGCCACCTGTTTGCCCAGATACTGCATGTTGATCTGCGAGCCACGGCGCTCCACACACAGGGTAATCACATTGCCCACAAACTCCTGGGGAACCAGGATGTTGACGCGGGCGATGGGCTCACGGAATTCCTCAATCTTGTTGGCATCCGGCAGCTTTGAGGGATTATCCACGTAAAGCACGCTTTCATCGATCTGCATGATTTCATAGACCACCGTGGGGGCGGTGGTGATCAAGTCCAGGTCGTATTCGCGCTCCAGGCGCTCCTGGATGATCTCCATGTGCAGCATGCCCAGGAAGCCCACCCGGAAACCGAAGCCCAGGGCATCGGAGGTTTCCGGCTCATAGAACAGCGAGGCATCGTTGAGGGTCAGCTTGGCCAGCGCATCACGGAAGTCTTCGTAATCATCGGCGCTGACCGGGAACATGCCCGCGTACACCTGCGGCTTCACTTTCTTGAAGCCCGGCAGCGCCGGCACATCCGGGGTCTTGGCAAGGGTCAGGGTATCGCCCACCGGTGCGCCATGAATATCCTTGATGCTGCCGCTCACCCAGCCCACTTCCCCGGCTTCCAGGTGTTTGGTCTCGGTACGTTTCGGCGTAAAGATGCCGAGCTGATCCACCACATGGGTCTGGCCAGTGGATTTCACCAGGATCTTGTCGCCCTTCTTCAGACGACCATGCTTCATCCGCACCAGGGAAATCACGCCCAGGTAATTGTCGAACCAGGAATCGATGATCAGCGCCTGCATATTCCCTTCCCGCTCGCCTTCCGGGGCGGGAATGCGCTCCACCAACTGCTCCAGCAGGTCATCCACGCCAACCCCGGTCTTGGCGGAGACGCGGCAGGCATCGTGGGCATCCAGGCCGATGATCTCTTCGATCTCGTTGATCACCATATCCGGCTCTGCCTGGGGCAGGTCAATCTTGTTGAGCACCGGCAGCACTTCCAGGTCCTGCTCGATGGCGGTGTAGCAGTTGGCCACAGACTGGGCTTCCACGCCCTGGGCCGCATCCACCACCAGCAAGGCCCCTTCACAGGCGGACAGGGAACGGGATACCTCGTAGGAGAAATCCACGTGTCCCGGGGTATCAATGAAATTCAGCTGGTAGGTTTCCCCATCCCGGGCCTTGTAATAGAGCGTCACGCTCTGGGCCTTGATGGTGATGCCCCGCTCACGCTCCAGCTCCATGGAATCCAGCACCTGCTCTTTCAGCTCGCGCTGGGTCAGCCCCCCGCAGACCTGGATAAAGCGGTCCGCCAGGGTGGATTTGCCATGGTCAATGTGGGCGATGATGGAGAAGTTGCGAATATTCTTGATGTCAGTCATAGGGCCTGTTGCACAAAAGAGTGTTGCCGGGAAAACGGCACGCAGTGGGGCGCGATTCTAGCCTGAACGGGAGGGGGTTGCACGGGAGTTGGCCCAGACGGGCCACGGGGGCATGTTCCGGGCGCCCCGGGATGCTGCCGGAGTTGAGTTACGAGGACCGAGTCACGAGAAGCGAAAGGCATAAGGCCCGTTCTGCTGTTCGTTACTCGCTCCTCGTGACTCGCGACGGATTCATCGCCGGCAAGCCCCCGGGCCATGCCCCAAACCGCCCCTCAGGGCAGCTTGATGGGCAGGAAACGGGGGTTGCCGTCCCGGTTGATCAGGGCAGCTACGGTACCGCTCTCGGGCAGGGCCGCCACCACTTCGCTGAATGATTCCGGGTCATTCACCGGTTTATTATTCAGCGTCACCAGAATATCCCCACTGGCAATGCCTGCCTTGGCGGCAGGGCCATCGCCCACCTCGGTGACGATCACCCCGGCTTTCAGATCCAGGCGGCTCAGTTCGGCGGCACTGGCGGCGCGCACTTTCAGCCCCAGGGCATTGGCGCCATCCGGCGCAGCCTGGCCGGCAGCACCACGCAGGGCCATCTCCGGGTCGTCCGGCAGCAGGCCGATAGTCACTTCCAGTTCTTTTTCCTTGCCGTCACGAATGACCACCATGTCGGCATCCGTTTCCGGCGTCACCCGACCGACCCAGCGAGGCAGCTCGGAGGAGCGATAAATGGTTTCGCCGTTGAACGAGACGATGATGTCACCGGCCTGAATACCGGCCGCTTCAGCGGGAGAGCCTTCCAGCACCTGGGACACCAGCGCTCCCTTCGGCTGATCCAGTCCGAAGGATTCCGCCAGGTCGCGATCCACTTCCTGGATCAGCACACCCAGCCAGCCACGGCTGACCTTGCCGTGTTCCTTGATCTGGCTGACCACATCCATGGCCATATCAATGGGAATAGCAAAACTGACCCCCATATAGCCACCGGAACGACTGAAGATCTGGGAATTGATGCCCACTACTTCACCGCTCAGGTTAAACAGCGGGCCGCCACTGTTGCCCGGGTTGATGGCCACATCAGTCTGGATAAACGGTACATAGCTGTCATTGGGCAGACTGCGGCCCTTGGCGCTGACAATCCCTGCGGTGACACTGCTGTCGAAGCCGAAAGGCGCACCAATGGCCAACACCCACTCACCGACCTTGAGATCGTCGGAGGAGCCGATATCCGCCACAGGCAGATCTTCGCCGTCCAGCTTCAGTAGGGCCAGATCGCTCTGTTCGTCGGCGCCGACCAGCTCGGCCTTGAGCTCACGGCGGTCCTGCAGACGCACGATGATTTCATCCGCCTCGGCCACCACATGGTTATTGGTCAGTACATAGCCATCCGCGGAAATGATGAAACCGGACCCCAGCGAGCGAGCCTCCCGTTCCTGGGGCATGGAAGGCACACCGTCTTCACCGCCGAACTGTTCGAAAAAACGACGGAAGAATTCCGGCAATTGATCAAGCTGATCACGAACAGATTTTTCGCTCTGGCGGGTGATGGTGCTGATATTCACCACCGCCGGGCCTTCTTTCTCCACTAGGCGGGTAAAATCCGGCAGACCGGTTACCAGTGGTTCTGCCCGCTCTCGGGAGACCTTGCTATCCGGCTCGGTACAGGCCACCAGCAGGCCCGTGAAAATCACCAGACACAGTGTCGCCACTCGCTGAAATCCGCTCATTGGGCTCTCCTTTTATTTTGCAGGCTGCACCACCACCGCCTGGCAACCATCGTCCCCGGATGTCACCAGATACGGCTGATAAGCCCGATTATGACTCGCGCTTCGACTCAGTACACGGTTGATTACAAACCCCAACACCAGGCCGCCCATGCCAAACAGGGCCGATGCATCAAACGCCGTCACCGGGAGTAATGTCCCCAGCACAGACCCGGCCACCAGCAGAGCCAGCGGCAGACCATAGACCCACAGGACGCCACGCATGAGCGCGCCATCCGGCAGTGCCAATTGCACGGTATCACCGACCTGATGAATCTCACGGGAAGAAACAGGAACACGCAGATGGGCACGCTGCCCGCTCTGCTGTTGATTGACAAGATGATGGCCACATCCGGCCTTGGCCTTGCAGGCACCGCAGGTTGAGGCACGCACGGTCTCTACCCAGATGGCCTCGGCTTCCACCGCTACCACTGTGCCCTGCTCCAGAAGCATTACGGTTGACTGTCCCTGACGCTGATGCCATCGATCACGCGCAGCGCCGTACTTTGCGGCACTTCACCGACCAGGGTCACCAGATAGACACCGCTGGGGGCGGCAAGGCGGCGGCTTACCGCCACCGTGGGCCCAACCCGGCTGACGCCCTCTTCCACGCTGTTCTCGCCAATGGCTTCCACGAACACCGTAAAGGCCGCCAGGCCATCACTGAAACCACGAGCAGCCACCGGTGCGCGATCCGTTGCCGCCTGCCGCCAATCCTGCTCCATGGCACGGAAACCAGCCGGTAGCCACTCAGGGGTAACCGCCAGTTTCAGGGAAGGGTGAGACTCGGCCACCGGCGACAGCGCCTTTTCATGGCGCGCTTCCGGCACCGCGAAATGATCGAGGCCCAGCTGCGGTGACAAGGTGAGAGTGATGAATTCCACACGTTCCAACGCGACACCACTGCCATCCACGATTTCGGATTTGAGCAGCAGCCGGGATTCCTGATCCAGCCACAGGCGATAACCGTAACGATGGGTATCCAGCGGTGCCACCCGCATACGAGTGGCATGGCGTCCGGCGACCCGGCCATCGCCATCCACCAGGATGTTGTACTGTTCCGGCAGATCACTGGCCAGGCGATCACCCAATGCCAGGGGACCGACCTGCTGACTGTTAAGGCGGGTGAGACTGCGATCCGGGTGCAGGCAGAGCACCTCGTCGCCACGACGAATCACTTCCACCAGACGCCCATCCAGATGGGTCAGACGCTGGTACTGGCGACCATCGATCACCGCATGGCTGACTTCCATGGTGCTGACTTCAGCGCCGAACTGGT
>NZ_JBNPEC010000032.1:0-4120 GCF_051117345.1 Alcanivorax sp. | reverse complement strand
TTCTTTCCTGCCGCCCTCACCTGCCAGGACTTGAACCTGCAACCTACGGCTTAGAAGGCCGTTGCTCTATCCAGCTGAGCTACAGGCGATTGCAGATTTCCGCCATCAAGCCAACTGGTCGGGGTGGAGGGATTCGAACCCCCGACATCCTGCTCCCAAAGCAGGCGCGCTACCAGGCTGCGCTACACCCCGTCTTTTAAAGCTGCGTCAGTGACTAAGCTCGAAAGCGAGGCGCGCATAATACTCGGCGCCCCCATGAGCGTCAACGGGGTTCGACGCAAAAAAATGTCTAACGTTCAGATTTTAGGCAACTTTTGCGCACTGTGCCTGCGCGTGCGAGAATCGCGCCGTTCACGGCTACCCCCGGCAGGCTGCGATTACCGCAACCGCGCCAAGCCGCCCCCTATTGTAGTCAATTTCAGAGAGACCGCCCACATGACCGCCCAGATTCTTGATGGCAAAACCCTGGCCCAGCAGTTTGAACAGGAGATGCGCCTGCGCGTCGACACCCTGAAAGCCAAGGCCGACGGCCGCACGCCGATTCTTGCCACCATTCTGGTGGGTGCCGACCCGGCATCTGCCACCTATGTAAAGATGAAAGGCAACGCCTGCCAGCGTGTCGGCATGGAATCTGTCGCCATTGAGCTGGCCGACGACACCAGCACCGAACAATTGCTGGCAAAAATTGACGAACTCAACAATAACCCGGATGTGCACGGCATTCTGCTACAACACCCGGTCCCTGCCCAGATTGATGAACGCGCCTGTTTCGACGCCATCAGCCTGGAAAAGGACGTGGACGGCGTCACCTGCTTGGGCTTTGGTCGCATGAGTATGGGCGAGGACGCTTACGGCTGCGCCACCCCCAAAGGCATCATGCGGCTGTTGGAGCACTACCAGGTGGAGCTGGAAGGCAAGCATGCCGTGGTGGTGGGCCGCAGCGCCATTCTCGGCAAACCCATGGCCATGATGCTGCTGGAAGCCAATGCCACGGTCACTATCTGCCACAGCCGCACCCAGGATCTGCCAGCCCTGGTCAAACAGGCTGACATCGTTGTGGGCGCCGTGGGCAAGCCGGAGTTCATCAAGGCTGACTGGATCAAGGATGGCGCCGTGGTCGTCGATGCCGGCTTCCACCCGGAAAAATGTGGCGACATCGAGCTGGCGCCGCTGGTGGACCGGGTGAGCGCCTATACTCCCGTGCCCGGCGGCGTCGGCCCCATGACTATCAACACCCTGATTTTCCAGACCCTGCAGTCCGGCGAAAAAGCCCTGGCCTGATACGCTACACAGGCGCCGTCCCTGGCGGCGCCTGTAATCGTCATTCCCGCCCTTTTGCGACACCTCCCACAAAGCAAAGCAACGCTACGCAGTAACAACCGGCGGTAACATTATTGTCGGCTCCTGCGGCCTATAGTCTTCTGAGCCTCATCCCGCGAGGCGTCGCTATAGACCCAAGGAGAATCACCATGGCAGGGAAGTTCGAAATCGATAAGGCCAGCAACGGGCAGTACATTTTCCGCCTGAAAGCCGGCAACGGAGAAATCATTCTCTCCAGCGAGCAGTACACCAGCAAAGGCGCCTGCGAGAACGGCGTTGAGTCAGTCAAAAAGAACGCCCCGGACGACAACCGCTTTGATCGCAAGGAAGCCAAGGACGGCAGGCACTATTTTTCCCTGAAAGCTGCCAACCACCAGATCATTGGCCAGAGCCAGATGTACAAGAGCGCCAGCGGTATGGAAAACGGCATTGAATCAGTGAAGAACAACGCTCCCGATGCTCCGGTGGACGATCAGACCGACTGATACAAAAAAGGGCCACTTCGTGGCCCTTTTCCTGCAATCTTCACTCGCTGAATCAGGCTTCCTTCGGCCAGGACTCGCGCAGCCCCACTGTCTGATTGAACACCAGCTTGTCAGCGCTGCTGCTCTGATCCACACAGAAGTACCCCTCACGCTCGAACTGGTAGCGGGTTTCGGCCAGAACCCCGCGCAGCCCCGGCTCCACCCAGCAGCCATCAAGCACAGTCAATGAATCCGGATTGATGTGAGACAGGAAGGTCTGCCCTTCTTCGGTCTTGTTGGGATTGGCTGCGGTGAACAGGCGGTCGTAGAGACGCACCTCGCAGGGCTCACCCTTGCTGGCGCTGACCCAGTGAATCACCCCGCGCAGTTTGCCCTGGTCATCCGCATTTTCCGGGTTCTTGCCCAGGGTGTCCGGATCATAAGTGCAGCGCACTTCCACAATCTCGCCGCTGTCATTACGGACCACATCGGTCGCACGCACCACATAACCATAGCGCAGGCGCACCCGATCACCCAGCACCAGGCGCTTGAACTTCTTGTTGGCCTCTTCACGAAAATCTTCCCGGTCGATATAAATCTCCCGGGTCATGGGTACCTGACGGGTTCCCATGGTCTCGTTCTGGGGATGCACCGGGGCCGTCAGGGATTCTTCCTTGCCCTCTTCCCAGTTTTCGATGACCACTTTCAATGGATTGAGCACACACATGGCGCGGGGGGCATGCTGATTGAGATCATCGCGGATGGCGGCTTCCAGCATCCCCATATCCACCACGGAATCCGCCCGGCTGACGCCCACGGATTCACAGAAGGTACGGAGCGAGGCAGGTGTATAACCACGGCGACGCAGGCCACAGATGGTCGGCATACGCGGGTCGTTCCAGCCTTCCACGTGCCCTTCGTCCACCAGTTGCTTGAGTTTGCGCTTGCTGGTCACCGTGTAATTCAGATTCAGGCGGGCAAACTCATACTGGCGCGGGTTGGCAGGCACAGAGGTGTTCTCGATCACCCAGTCATAAAAGGGCCGGTGATCTTCAAACTCCAGGGTACAGAGGCTGTGCGTGATGCCCTCAAGGGCATCGGACAACGGATGGGTGAAGTCGTACATGGGGTAGATCACCCACTTGTCACCGGTCTGATGGTGCGCTTTCTTGCGGATACGATAGAGAATCGGATCGCGCAGAGTCAGATTGGGGCTCTGCATGTCGATTTTGGCACGCAGTACCGCCGCGCCCTCGTCCAGCTCGCCGCTGCGCATCTGCTCGAACAGAGCCAGGTTCTCTTCCACAGTCCGCTCGCGGTAGGGGCTTGGCTTACCCGGCGTGGTGAAATTGCCGCGGTATTCAGCGATCTGTTCCGGGCTCAGGCTGTCCACGTAGGCCAGCCCCTTGTGAATCAGCTCCACGGCCAGCTCATAAAGCTGGTCGAAATAGTTACTGGCGAAGCGCTCCTGGCCATTCCAGGCAAAGCCCAGCCACTGCACATCCTGCTTGATGGACTGGATGTACTCGTCCTCTTCCTTCTCGGGATTGGTATCGTCGAAGCGCAGGTTACAACTGCCGTTATAGCTTTCGGCAATCCCGAAGTTCAGGCAGATAGACTTGGCATGACCAATATGCAGGTAGCCATTGGGTTCCGGCGGAAAACGGGTCACCACCTGGCCGTCGTTTTTACCTTCTGCGAGGTCACGGTCGATGATCTGTCTGATAAAATTGCTGGGCGCTTTCGTTTCGCTCATGGGTCTTGGCCAGTCCGGAAGGCAGGGAGCCTGAATATGGGCAGGCTCTCACGGTGAAAATGAAGGTGCGCTAGTGTACTGTACGCCCCCCAACAGTCAAAGACTCAGGGCCAGCCCGGGCACAAAAACCCCGACCCGGCCCTACTTGCGGAGAAAACCTGATGAAAGTGGTGCTGACAACAACCTACGGCAAAATCACCCTGCAGCTGGACGCAGAGAAAGCGCCGATTACTACCGAGAACTTTGTTCAATACGTCAAGGATGGGCACTTCGACGGCACCATCTTCCACCGTGTCATCAGCAATTTCATGATCCAGGGTGGCGGCTTCAACGAAGATATGCAGCAAAAGCCCACCCGTGACACGATCCAGAACGAGGCCGGTAATGGCCTGTCCAACAAGGCTGGCACCATCGCCATGGCGCGCACCCCGGATCCCCACTCCGCTTCGGCCCAGTTCTTCATCAACGTGGCCGACAACCACTTCCTGGACAAGGAACGCAGCCAGGATGGCTGGGGCTATGCAGTCTTCGGCGCGGTCAGCGACGGCATGGACGTGGTAGAGAAAATCCGCAACGTGGC
>NZ_JBNPEC010000054.1:0-21213 GCF_051117345.1 Alcanivorax sp. | reverse complement strand
GGCGTTTAGCGACTCTGGCCGGGGAATAACCGGTTGTCAGGTGTGGGCTTTTTCTTTACCATTTGCGCCGCCTTACTCCGCCCGGAGCGCGAGGTAGTACCTCGAGTCTCGGACTATTCCCGAGCGTGGGATCTAAGGGGAGAATAACTGAATGAGCAACGACGGCGTTAATACCAGCCGCCGCACCTTCTTGATCGGCTTGACCTCGGCTATTGGTGCCGCAGGTGCAGTTGGCGCGGCTGTTCCTTTTGTGAAATCCTGGCAGCCCAGTGCCAAAGCCAAGAATGCCGGTGCGCCGGTAACCGTGGATATTGGCAAACTGGAGCCCGGTCAGCGTGTGGTTGAGGAATGGCGAGGCCAGCCCGTGTGGGTGGTGCGTCGTACCGACGATATGCTGCAAACCTTGCCTCAGCTGGAAGACAAGCTTAGTGACCCTGCGTCTGAAGCTGACCAGCAGCCTGCCTATGCGCAGAACGAGTGGCGCTCTATCAAGAAAGAGCTGCTGGTGCTGATTGGCACCTGTACCCATCTGGGGTGTTCGCCGTTGTACGAGGACGAGCCTACGGTGGAACTGGAGCACGGTGGTTTTTTCTGCCCCTGTCACGGTTCCAAGTTTGATCTGGCCGGTCGCGTCTACAATGGCGTGCCCGCCCCCACCAACCTGGTGGTTCCGCCGCACTCCTATCTGAGTGACGGTGTCATCATTGTGGGTTCTGAAGAAGGGGAGACCGAGGCATGATGGGAATGGTGAATCGTGTTGTCGACTGGGTAGATGCCCGTCTGCCCGTGGTGGACGCTTACAAGCGCCACATGTCCGAATACTACGCCCCGAAGAACTTCAACTTCTGGTACTACTTCGGTGTGCTGTCCCTGGTGGTGCTGATCAACCAGCTGCTCACCGGTATCTGGCTGACCATGTTCTACTCCCCCAGCGAAGGTTTTGCGTCGGTGGAATACATCATGCGTGATGTGGAGTGGGGCTGGTTGATCCGTTACATGCACGCGGTAGGGGCGTCCGCCTTCTTCGCCGTGGTCTATATCCACATGTTCCGTGGCTTGATGTACGGCTCCTACAAGCCGCCGCGTGAGCTGGTGTGGATTTTCGGCATGCTGATCTATCTGGCATTGATGGCCGAAGGCTTCCTCGGTTATGTGCTGCCCTGGGGCAACATGTCCTACTGGGGCGCCCAGGTGATTATTTCCCTGGCCGGTGCTATTCCCTTTGATCTGCTGCCGTTTATCAGTGCCGCTGAAGCGAAGGAAATCGGCGAAGGCCTGACGACCTGGGTGCGTGGCGACTATCTGCTGTCCACTGCGACGGTGAACAAGTTCTTTGCCCTGCACGTGGTGGCGATCCCCATCGTGCTGCTGGCTCTGGTGGTACTGCACATCCTGGCGCTGCACGAAGTGGGCTCCAACAACCCGGATGGCGTGGAAATCAAGCAGAACAAGGACGAAAACGGTATCCCGGTAGACGGCATTCCGTTCCACCCCTACTACACCGTGAAGGACCTGCCCGGCGTGATCGTGTTCCTGATGATCTTTGCCGTGGTGATCTTCTTCTTCCCGGATGGCGGTGGCTACCTGCTGGAGAAGCCGAATTTCGAGCCGGCTAACCCGCTGAAGACGCCGGATCATATTGCCCCGGTATGGTATTACGGTCCTTACTACGCGATGTTGCGTGCCGCGACCCTGGATATCATCATGCCTGCCAAGGCCTGGGGCCTGGTGGCCATGGGTGGTGCTATCGTGATCCTGTTCGTGATCCCCTGGCTGGATCGCCACCCGGTTCGCTCCATCCGCTATCGTGGCTGGTTGAGCAAGCTGTTCATGACGCTCTTCGTGTTGGACTTCCTGATGCTGGGTTATTTTGGTACTCAGCCGGCGACTCCTGCTAAGACCATGATGGCTCAGTTCGGTACGATCTATTACTTCAGCTACTTCCTGTTGATCATGCCGTTTGTCCACAAATTCGAAAAATCCAAGCCGGTTCCGGAACGGGTAACGGGGGGTCACTGATGAAGAAATTAGCGGTCGTTCTTTTCAGCTGCCTGCCGTGGGTAGCCCTTGCCGCCGGTGGTGGCCACAATGAGCACGTGGTTCCTGCCCCGGTTAATCTGCAGGACAAGGTGAGCCTGCAGAATGGCGCCAAGCTGTTTGTAAACTACTGCATGGGCTGTCATGGTCTGCAGTATCAGCGCTACAGCCGACTGGCTGAAGATCTGGAGATTCCGGAAGAGCTGGTGCAGGAAAAACTGAATTTCACCACCGACAAGGTGGGTGATCAGATGCGTACTGCCATGGCATCTGAAGATGCCAAGGCCTGGTTCGGCAATGCGCCGCCGGATCTCACCATGGTGACCCGTTATCGTTCAGAGGATTGGGTGTATTCCTACCTGATCAACTTCTACGAAGACGAGTCTCGTCCCTTCGGTTACAACAACCGGGTGTTCGAGAACGTGGGTATGCCTCATGTGATGGCAAGCCTGGAAGAAGAGCTGAGCGAAGAGGAGTTCAAGCAGGAGATGGGTGATCTGACCAATTTCCTGGCTTACACCGCGGAGCCGGTTCGTCCCTTGCGTGAGCGTCTGGGTGTGTATGTACTGGTGTTCCTGGGCATTCTGCTTGTCCCGGCATACCTGCTCAAGAAGGAATACTGGAAAGACGTGCACTAACGATTAGTGCCCCTTTTCAGCGTTGAACAGGGTATCCGTGTAAGCGGTTACCCTGTTTCTGTTATAGCTATTTGTGCGGAGATGATTCGACCATGGGTGTGGTGACCAAGCGTTCTTCAATGACTTTCTTTTCTTCCCCGGAAGATCATTACAGCCATCGCGTACGTATCGTGCTGGCGGAAAAAGGGGTCACAGTCGATATCGTTGATGTGGACAATAACAGCAAGCCGGAAGATCTGGCGTCGCTGAACCCTTACAACGAAGTGCCTACCCTGGTGGACCGTGAACTGACCCTGTATCAGTCCACTGTCATCATGGAATATCTGGATGAGCGTTTCCCGCATCCGCCGCTGCTGCCGGTTTACCCGGTAGCCCGTGCCCACAGCCGTCTGCTGATCCATCGGGTCGAGCGTGACTGGTGTGGCCACGTTGATGCGATTCTGGCCGGTGAAGAAAAAGAGGCCAGCCTCAACAAGCGTCGCAAGGAGCTGCGCGAAGCGATCATTGCCACTGCGCCGATCTTCAGCGAGTTGCCGTACTTCATGAGCGAAGAGTTCACCCTGGTGGACTGTGTGGTTGGCCCGATTCTGTGGCGGTTGCCGGCACTGGGTATCGAGCTGCCGGCCAAGCAGGTCAAGCCGCTGCTGGACTATGCCGAGCGTCTGTTTGACCGTGATGCCTTCCAGGCCAGCCTGACCGATGCCGAGCGCGAACTGCGCAACCCGCTGTAATCATGTCTGATATGTCCCCCAATCGCCCGTATCTGATACGGGCGATCCACGAGTGGATCTGCGACAACGGTCTGACTACCCACCTGGCGGTGAATACCTCCTATCCCGGTGTGGAAGTGCCGCAGGACTTTGTTCAGGACGGCCAGATCGTTCTGAACATTGCGCCGCGGGCAGTGACGCAGTTTATTGCCGGGAACGATGAGATTACGTTCTCTGCTCGTTTCGGCGGCATGCCCATGACCATTCGGGTGCCGGTGAATGCAGTGGTGGCAGTCTTTGCCCGTGAAAACGGCCAGGGTATGGCCTTTGATCCGGCGGAGCCGCCTCCCGAGCCGACGCCACCGGAGCCGGAAAAGGACGACAGCAAGGGAAAGGTTAGCCACTTGAAGGTGGTGAAATAAAAAAACCGGCGAAAGCCGGTTTTTTTTTAGCTACGAGCTACGAGCTACGAGCTACGAGCTACGAGCTACGAGCTACGAGCTACGAGCTACGAGCTACGAGCTACGAGCTACAAAAAAACCGCACCCTTCGGGCGCGGTTTTTTTGGGGGGTTGGGGCAGCGCAGGCTCGGCGTTCCGGTTGGGGAGGGCCTTTCTTCGTGTTACGGCTTGAAGCTTGTCGCTTGCAGCTGCTCTTCAGTCGATATACTCAATAATCTTCACGATCTTCTGCACGCCGTAAACCTTCTGCACCTGTTCGACGACCGCATCGGCCTCTGCGCGGGTCAGCAGGCCCATCAGGTAGACCACACCGTTTTCTGTCACCACCTTGGTGCGCCAGCCGGGGGCGTCGCCGTTGATCAGCAGGCGGCTTTTGACCTTGCTGGTCAGCCAGCTGTCATTGGTGCGTGCCAGAAAGGAGTTGGAGCCCACTACTTGCAGTTCGTTGTGCACATGACGGACATGGCGTACCTTCTCGGCAATATTTCCTGCCTGGGTCTTCAGGTCTTCGCTGGCTACCTGGCCGGCAAGCAGGACGTTGCCGTTGTAGCTCACCGCAACGATACGTGACTCATCCAGCTCGGCACTGGCCCGGGCCAGATTGACGGCGACCTTGCGTTCAATATTGCCGTCCTCGATAAAGGCGCCGAAGGTGCGTTTACCGTGATTCTGGTCCACAGGATCATCGGACATGCCCTTGGACAGGGAAACACAGCCGGCGGTGGTAACAAGCATCAGAAACAGAGTCAGAATGCTGCTCAAGCGGGTGAAGCGTGCGGCCATTTACTGGCCTCCAAACAGTTGCTGATCGATGTAATCACACAGGGAGTGAATCACCAGCAGGTGAACTTCCTGAATACGGGCGGTGGAGGTGGCTGGCACCCGGATTTCGATGTCGTTGGGGCCATACAGGTTGACCATTTCGCCGCCTTCCTTGCCGGTCATGGCGACAACGCGCATTTCCCGGTCATGGGCGGCCTGGATGGCCTGTATCACGTTGGCGGAGTTGCCGCTGGTGGAGATGGCCAGCAGGATATCGCCGCTGCCGCCCAGGGCGCGAACCTGCTTGGAAAAGATTTCGTTATAGCTGTAATCGTTGGCGATGGAGGTGAGTGTGGAGGAGTCCGTGGTCAACGCGATCGCGGGCAATGCCGGACGCTCCATTTCGAAACGGTTGAGCAGCTCGGAAGAAAAGTGCTGGGCATCGCCGGCGGAGCCGCCGTTACCACAGGTGAGAATCTTGCCGCCGTTGAGCAGGCATTCCACCATGGCCTGACCGGCCGCTTCGATGACGGTGGGCAGGACTTCGCCCGCCTTGGCTTTGGTTTCGATGCTTTCGGCAAATAATTGCCGGATACGGTCCACGCTCATAATTACCTCATTGTTCTGCGCGTTCGATTATTGGGGGCTATTCGCTGTAGAACGCGTTTTGTATCCACTGATAACGGACAGTGTCGTTATTGTCCGGTTCCATTCCCAGTACATCAAAGCGGCAGGGGCGGTCATGGTATTGCGGGTGGCGGGCCAGGTAATGCTGGGCCGCCAGGGTCAACCGACGCTGCTTGTGGTGATCCACAGAGGCCAGGGCGCCGCCATAACTGCGATGGCTGCGCCAGCGCACTTCCGTGAACACCAGGGTGTCACCATCCTCCATGACCAGGTCGATTTCGCCCTGCCGACAGCGAAAATTACGGGTCACAAGCGTTAGACCCTGCTGCGACAGCCAGTGTGCAGCCTGTTTTTCCGCTTCGCCACCGGAATCTTTGCTACTGCGCCGTAATTTCACGTGACCTGCTGCTGGTTGCCGGTTCGGATACCTTGGGCAGGGCTTGTGCCTCACCATTGATAAACACGCCCCAGTTCAGTTCGCGCACGATGCGTTGCTGTTTCATGCTCAGGCGGCCGGTGACGCCGGGCAGCTCACTGGAAGGCAGGGTGCTTAACAGGTATAGGCGGCTCTGCAACCGGTAGGCATCAATCCCCATGGCGAACAGGCGCTCGTAACGGCCGTGACCTTCGGGCCATTGCGCTTCGCTCATTCGGCGCAGCTCGGTGTTTTCGTCGCCGAGCATCCAGGGCATGTCGACAAAGCGGACACCGTTCAGGTCCTGGTCACGACGTGGGTTCGACTCGCCGCTATGGATCAGCGCGGTCGAGTACACCGGCAGATCCTTGGCGTAGTGGAAATTCAGTGCCGGTTTGACCTGGCGTCCCTGATCGGGATTGGCGAGCAGAAACAGGAAGCCCATATCCTGGCGACGACGCGGTTGGATATCCATGTCCAGGCTGGTGAAGCGGCTGACTGCCTGACCGCGGCTCTGGCTCTGCGCCACCAGCAGCAGTTCCTTGACGGTGTCACCGAGGGTGGGACCTTCCTGGTAGGGACGGGTCACGGTCACGGTGCCGCCGAGGGATTGCCACTCTTCCGCAAACGCCTGGGCAACCCGTTCTCCCCATTCCCCTTCCGGGTAGAGAATGCCGGCCTGGCTGGCGCCTTCGCGAGCACCTTGCAGGGCAATCTGGCGAGCTTCGTCTTCCGGGGCGAGGCCGAACTGGAAGAAATTCTCAGGCAGCTCGCTCTGATCAATGTAATTCAACGCCAGGGTGGTGACAGGCAGGGTGCCCTGGCTGGCAATGGTGGCTGCCTTGTCCTTGGCCAGTGGCCCGAGGATGAAGTCGGCGCCGTCCTGAACGGCCTGTTGATAGAGCGCGAGGATATCGTCACCGCCGGAATCGTAGAAGCGTAATACCGGTGGGTTGCCGTCCTGCTTGTGCCGATAGTAGGCCGTCATGATGCCTTCCTGGAGTGCCTTGCCGGCATTTTTCAGTGGGCCGGTGGCAGGGAGCAGAATGGCAACCTTGCTGGGTCGCTCGCTGACAGCTTTTTCCAAAGCGTCGAGAATATCGGGAACGTCATCGGTGGCCGGGTGGGTGCGCCACTGGGCGCTCCACTGATTCAGCCGGCTGACCTGGGCGTCGAGATCGGCAATCGGGTCCCGGTAAAGCTGAGCCAGGGTGAGCCAACCGCGCAAATCACCACTGCTGCCTTCAATGGCATCGGCCAGTTCGGAATTGGATAGCTGCATCAGCAGCTGCCAGATCATGCCGTGGTTATAGTCCTGATCTTCATCTTCCAGCAGGGGGTGGGTGGCCACCCGCTGTTGCAGGCTACCGGTCAGATCACCCTTCATGGCCAGGGCATCGGCTTTGAGCAGATCCAGCCGTGCCTGTTGCTCGGCGGGATACTGAAGAATGTCATCTTCGTGGCGTTGCAACAGGGTGAGTGCGTCGTCGGGCTGTTGGTCACCAAGCTGGGCGCGACCGCTGAGCAGCATCCAGGCAAACCGCTGTTCGTTATTCATGGCCTGAGGGTTCAGATCGGCCAGTAACTGACCGGCATCACCGGGCCGCTGCTGATCCAGATAATGTTCCGCCCACTGCAGCGCGGCGCCGATGCGTGCATCGGTTTTCATGGTGGCCAGCTGACTGCGGGCAGCGGACAGCGCCGTGGGGGCGGTGCCAACCTTGGCAGCCGACGGCTGTTCATAAACCGTGGTGCGCGTAGGCGTGGTGGTAGAACAGCCGGCGATGACTGCGGCAGCAAGCAGGGCTGCCAAACGGGCCTTTCTGAATTCCATGGCGAGACGTTCGTATTACCAGAATGAAGCCGCTATTGTAGGCGCTTCATTGGAGCCCCACCAGTTGAGTCGTGCACAGATATGAGTGGAACTTTGTATATTGTCAGTACACCGATCGGAAATCTGGATGACATCAGTCGTCGGGCGATAGCGGTACTGGATGAGGTGGACTGGGTAGCGGCGGAGGATACCCGGCACAGTCAGCGCATGCTGGAGCAGCTGGGAATTCGCAGTCGGTTGATCAGTTGCCACGACCATAACGAAAGTGCGCGCAGCGAAGAGTTGGTGGCCCGTTTGCAGTCAGGTGAGCAGGGTGCCCTGATCAGTGATGCGGGGACGCCGCTGGTCAGTGATCCCGGCTATCGTCTGGTGCGCGCCTGTCACCAGGCCGGTGTGCGGGTGGTGCCGATTCCTGGTGCGTCGGCATTGTTGGCAGCGCTGGCGGCGGCGGGGCAGCCATCTGATCGTTTTCTTTTTGAGGGTTTTGTGCCGGCCAAAGGGGCGCCTCGCCAACAGGCCATCGAGCGCCTGGCCAAGCTGTCAGTCACAAGTATTATCTACGAGGCGCCGCATCGGGTGCTGTCCTTCCTGGAAGCCCTGAAACCACTGGTTGAAAAAGATCGTGAAATCTCGCTTTGTCGTGAGTTGACCAAACAATTTGAGACGATTCGCCAGGGAGCCGTGACTGATATTTGTGACTGGGTGGCATCAGATCGCAATCAGCAACGCGGCGAGCTGGTGCTGGTATTGTCACCCGCGGCACAAACCGCAGATTGGAGCGAGCAGGACCAGGCCCTGGCAAAATCCCTGCTGGCGGAACTGCCGGTATCCCGGGTGGCGAAAATCATGGCCGCTCACACCGGGCTGAAGCGGCAGGCGGTGTATGCGCTCCTTGAAGGCAGTTAACAGTTAATAGTGAACAGTTAACAGCTCGCGAGAGGACAGAAGAGAACCGTCTGCAATGAAGGTCGCGCCCGGGGTTTGGGCGCGGCCTTTTGCGTTCAGGAGCAGAAAAACACGGCCCGCGAACTATTAACTGTTCACTGTTCACTGTTAACTGACTAGAATCGCCCCCGGACCGGTCAGACAGTCGCTGGCGGCGTAGCCGCTAGAGGAAAGTCCGGGCTCCACAGGGCAGGGTGCCAGGTAACGCCTGGGGGCTACACTGGCGACGGTGTGGCTACGGCTAGTGCCACAGAGAAGATACCGCCTGTTCCTTCCTCGTGTCGGAACCGGTAAGGGTGAAAAGGTGCGGTAAGAGCGCACCGCGCCGCTGGCAACAGTGGTGGCAGGGTAAACCCCACCCGGAGCAAGACCAAATAGGGATCCGTTGGCGTGGCCCGCGCTGGATCCGGGTAGGTTGCTAGAGGTTTGTGGCGACGCAAACCCCAGATGAATGACTGTCCACGACAGAACCCGGCTTATCGACCGGTCCACCTTTTCAGTTCGAGATGCGAGTTGCGAGAAGCGAATCCCTGAACCGGGGTTTGCCTTTCGTGACTCGTCGCTCTCGCCCCGAAACGCTTCCTCATTTTGATCTGAGCCATTATCAAGTGATGCGCTGTCGTCAGAATTGCCCGGCCTACAATTTGGCAGGGGTCCGGCATGGTGCAGACCGATACCCTCTATCTCGACCATAACCACGAAGTGCTGCGCTTTTCCGGTCTGGTTGGCAGCGCTGTAGTGCGGCGTCGATCTGCTGGATAGTCGGTCCTATCGCTTGCCTACATCCGAACAGGGTTAACCTTCGATAATGGAATATAAAAAAAGTTAGTAATAACTAATCCGTCTAATACTTAAAGTGCTTTCTCACCTGCACGTTCCAGCACCCTGATTCGTCTCGAAACTCCCTCCGTTCGTCTCTTCGCTCATTCCGTGTGACACAGCTAACAGGCTGATTTGTCTAGAAATTCTTTTACGTTTGCCCAGGTGTCGACGCTTGACTTGGTGTTCCCGGTGGCCATAGAGTGTCTCAATGTGGTGAAAAGTGGGAAAAAGTGGGAATTTCTTGGCGGCCGGTGTCGCGAAGTGGGGTAAACAGAACCCCCGGGAAGGAACCGAATAATCGAGCATGAGGACGGCCAGTGTTTACTGGAAGCACATCACTCAATCTGGATGCCAAGGGGCGGCTCACCATGCCGACCCGCTATCGCGCTTCGTTGAACGAAGCCTGCGGCGGCCAGCTTGTGCTTACCCGTCACCCCTATGACGAATGTCTCGCGCTCTACCCACGTGATGAATTCATGGAAACCGCCGGCAAGCTGTCCGCCCAGCGAGACTCCAGTCCGCAGGTGCGTCAGCTGAAACGTCGTTTCCTCGGTCAGGCGGTGGAAATTGATATGGATAGCAATGGCCGGCTGCTGGTGCCGCCGGAATTGCGGGCGGCTATCGGGCTGGAGAAGCAGGCCATGCTGATCGGTCAGATGCACCGCTTTGAAATCTGGAAAGCAGAAAGCTGGTTGGAAGAGGACGGCACCCTGGATCCGGACGCATTGCCGGAAAGTGTCCAGGAGCTGTCTTTCTGATGACCGACAAGGGCGCGCAGTACGAACACCAGCCGGTGATGCTGGAAGAGGTACTGGATATGTGGTTCAGCCGTAGTGATGGCTTTTATGTGGATGGCACCTTCGGGCGAGGTGGCCACAGCCGTGCACTGCTGGAAAAGCTGGACGCACAGGGCCACCTTGCCGGTATCGATCGTGACCCTCAGGCCGTTGCCGCGGGCGAGCAGCTGGCGTCGGAAGATGGCCGTTTCCAGATTGTGGCCAGCCGCTTTGACTGCCTGCCTGAAGTGGTCGATCAGGTGGGTCGCCCCATTGATGGCCTGTTGCTGGATCTGGGCGTGTCGTCGCCGCAACTGGACGATGCTGGCCGTGGCTTCAGCTTTCTGCGTGATGGGCCGCTGGATATGCGCATGGACCCCACTCAGGGCGAAAGTGTGGCGCAGTGGCTGGCCCGGGCCGACGAGCAGGATATTGCCAATGTGCTGTATCGCTACGGCGATGAGCGCAAGTCGCGGCGGATTGCCCGGCGTATCTGCGAGGAGCGCAAGGAACAGCCGATTACCCGCACCTTGCAGCTTGCCGATCTGATCGAGTCGGCCATCGGCCGCGGCGAGCCGGGTAAGCACCCGGCCACACGCAGTTTTCAGGCACTGCGAATACATATAAACGGGGAGCTGGATGCGCTGACCCAAGTGCTCGAACAGTCCCTTGAGACGCTCGCCATCGGCGGGCGTCTCGCCATTATCAGCTTCCATTCTCTGGAAGACCGGATCGTGAAGCTGTTTATTCGCGATCACTCCGGCCGGGCTCCCAAGGGGCGCGGTGGGTTGCCGTTGGGTGATGAAATGCCGCAGCGGCTGGAGCCGATTGGCAAGGCTATCCGTGCCAGCAAGGCCGAGCTGAAAGTAAATGTTCGCTCGCGCAGTGCGGTGTTGCGGGTGGCGGAGAAGGTGGCCTGATGAGCGCCCCCTGGCTGATCCGCACCCTGGTGATGCTGGTAGTGATCTCCGCGCTGGCGGTGAGTTACAGCGTTCATGAGGCCCGTCGACTCACCGACGAGAGCCAGAAATTACAGCAGCAGCAAACTCGACTGGAGAGCCAGTGGAGTCAGTTGCTGTTGGAGCACAGCACCTGTGGCAGCTATGCCCGGGTGGAGCGCCTGGCTCGCGAGAAGCTGGGCATGAAATTACCGAAAACCGACGAGAGAGTGCTGATCCGGCCATGAAACGCCAGGCTCGCAAGACACGGCAACCCAATCACCAGATGCGCTGGCGCTTTGTGCTGGGCTTCTGGCTGGTGTGCGCCTGTGTCCTGGTGGTGCGGGCGGTGGACCTGCAAGTGATCCAGCACGACTTTCTGGCTCATCAGGGGGATATCCGCAATCTGCGTGTGGAGCCCCTGGCGGCCCATCGGGGCGTGATTCGTGATCGCGATGGCCGTCCCCTGGCAGTCAGTACGCCGGTGGTTACCCTGTGGGCCAATCCCCGCGAAGCGCTGGAAAACCAGGAGCAATGGGCGCGCCTGGCGGGCAACCCGGTGATCAGCCAGCAGGATTTCGCCAGCAAGGTGCGTCGTCACGAATCCCGTGAGTTTATCTATCTGGGTCGTGGTCTGGCACCGGAAGCGGCCAAGGCAGTGCTGGATCTGAATGTTCCCGGCATCCACTCGCTGACCGAGTACCGTCGCTATTACCCGGCCGGCGAAGTCACCAGCCATGTGGTGGGTTTTACCAATATTGATGATCAGGGGCAGGAAGGCATTGAGCTGGCAATGGAGCCACACCTGTCCGGCCAGTCCGGTCGCAAAAAGGTGGTGCGTGATCTGCTGGGTCGGGTAATTCAGGATATCGAAGTGCTGGAACCGGCGGAGCCCGGTGAAGACGTGACCCTGAGTATCGACCTGCGCTTGCAGTACCTGGCTTACCGGGAGCTGCTCGGCGCCGTGCAGCAATTCAAGGCCAAGGGCGGCAGCGCGGTGGTACTGGATGTACGTACCGGCGAAGTGCTGGCGATGGTGAATCAGCCCGCCTATAACCCCAACAACCGTGGCAATCTGGATACCGGTGCCCTGCGCAACCGGGCGGTAACCGACCTGTTCGAGCCCGGTTCCACCATGAAGCCCTTTACCGTGGCGGCGGCCATGGAAATGGGCATGGTGACCCCGTCTACCACTATCAATACCCACCCCGGCACCCTGCGGGTGGGCAGCAAGACCATTCGTGATCATCGCGACTACGGGGTGATTGATATCACCACCGTACTCACCAAGAGCTCCAACGTGGGCACCAGCAAGTTGGCGCTGGCTATGGAGCCGCTGGCACTGCCTGCCTATCTGGAGCGTTTCGGTTTCGGGCAGGCCACCGCCATCGATTTCCCCGGTGAAAGCAACGGCATGCTGCCATTGCGCAGCCATTGGCGTGAAGTGGAGCGCGCTGCGCTTTCCTATGGTTATGGCTTGAGTGTTTCCGCAGTCCAGCTGGCACAGGCCTATGCAGTCATCGCCAATGACGGCGTCAAGGTCCCGCTGACCCTGAAGAAGGTTGCCAGCCAGCCAGCCGGTGAGCAGGTGCTGGGCAAACCGGTTGCCCGGCAACTGGTGCAGATGCTGGAAACCGTGGTCAGCCAGGTGGGTACGGCCAGCCGCGCCCAGGTCCCGGGTTACCAGGTGGCTGGCAAGACCGGCACCGTGCACAAAGTGATGGCTGGCGGTTACGCGGATGACAGCTATATCGGACTGTTTGCCGGCCTGGCCCCGGCCACGGACCCTCGCATTGTCACCGTGGTGGTGATTGACGACCCACGCAGCGATGCCTACTACGGCGGTCTGGTCGCCGCCCCCGCCTTTTCCCGCATCATGGGCGGGGTGTTGCGGACCTTGCATGTGCCACCGGACAGACCCGAAGGGCTGCTGGCCGGCGGCCCGGACACGGAGGACCGCTCATGATGCGCCTCCAGCAATTGCTCCCCGAGCACAGTCTGCCTGCCCAAGTGGCAGGCCTTGCCATTTCCGGACTGCAGCTCGACAGTCGTCGCTTGCAGCCGGGCGAGGTGTTTGTGGCGGTACCCGGCGTGGCCAGTGACGGCCGCCATTTTATCGCTCAGGCCATCAGTGCCGGTGCCGCCGTGGTGCTGGCGGACGCGGAGACGTTCTCCGTGGATCTGCAGCAGCCGGCGCCCCGCGTCAATCTGCCGGGCCTGGCCGGACAGGTGGGTGATCTGGCAGCGCGCTGGTTTGGTGAGCCCGCCAGCCGTCTGCGTATCACCGGCGTGACCGGTACCAACGGCAAGACCAGCATCACCTGGTTCCTGCGCGATGCATTGAATGCCCTCGGTCACCGCTGTGCCCTGGTGGGCACCCTGGGGCTGGGGCTGAAAGGGGAAGAACAGACCACCGGGCATACCACCCCTGACCCGATTACCCTGCAGGCCGGATTGGCGAAAGTGCGTGATGCCGGTGCCGATACCGTGGCCATGGAAATTTCTTCCCATGCCCTGGATCAGAATCGCCTGGGCGGCACCCTGGTCTCCACGGCGGTATTCAGCAATCTGAGCCGGGACCATCTGGATTACCACGGCGACATGGAATCCTACCTGGCTGCCAAGGCCATGCTGTTCACTCGCGAAGGGGTGCAGCTGGCGGTGATCAATTGTGATGACCCGGCAGCCTCAACGCTGATCGCCTGCCTGCCCGACGGGGTTCGCTGTGTCACCTTCGGTAGCCAGCAGGGTGCCACCGTGCGTTGCCAGTCAGTGCAATGCACCGCAGAGGGTATCGAGGCGGAGCTGTTCGTGGGCGGTACCGTGGTGCCGTTGAGTCTGCCCCTGTTTGGTCGCTTCAATCTCAGCAATGTGATGGCCGTAGCGGCCATCCTGCATGGTCAAGGCGTGGCCGCTGAAGCGCTGGGTGGGGCACTGGCCGCCATTACGCCCGTACCGGGACGTATGGAACCGGTGCAGGCCGATGGCTGTCCGACCGTGATCGTGGATTATGCCCACACCCCGGATGGCCTGGAAAAAGCCCTGCAGGCGTGCCGGGATCATTTTGCCGGCCGGTTATTCTGCGTGGTCGGCTGTGGCGGTGACCGGGATGAGGGCAAGCGCCCGCAGATGGCGGCGGTGGCGGAAAAGCTTGCCGACACCGTGGTGCTGACCAGCGATAACCCGCGCAGCGAAGACCCGCAAACCATTATTGATCAAATGCGTGCCGGTCTTGCCGGAGCGCAAGCGGTCCGCGAAAACGTGGATCGTGCCGAGGCGGTGCAGGAAACCGTTAACAGTGCCCAGCCTGGCGACGTGATTCTGCTGGCCGGCAAGGGTCATGAGGACTACCAGGAAATCGACGGTGTGCGTTACCCCAGTGATGACAGAGACCTTGCCCGCCAGGCGCTGGCCGCCCGGGGAGGTGCGTCATGATGTGGTTGTCGCAGATCGCCCAGTGGGCCGGCGGCACCCTGATCGGGGAAGACCGCAAGGTGAATGCTGTGGTCACAGATACCCGTGATATGGAGCCGGGTTGCCTGTTTGTGGCGCTCAAGGGCGAACGTTTTGATGCCCATGATTTTCTTGCCCGTGCCGCCGAGGGTGGCGCCGTCGCCGCACTGGTGGATCGTGAACAAAGTGACTTTGCCAGTGCCGTGCAGGTAGACGATACCCGCCTGGGCCTGGGCCGCCTTGCCAGTGGCTATGCGGATCAGTTTACCGGCGAGCGTTTGGCGGTGACCGGTAACGCCGGCAAAACCACCGTCAAGGAAATGGCTGCCGCCATGCTGGGCGAGGGCACCCTGGCCACCCGTGGCAACTTCAACAATGACATCGGTGTGCCGCTGACGTTGCTGCGCCTGGCCGGCGAACATCGTTATGCCGTCATCGAACTGGGCGCCAATGCCCCCGGTGAAATCGCCTGGACCAGTTCCCTGGCCAAACCGAAGGTGGTGCTGGTGACCAATGTGACCGGTGCCCACCTGGAAGGGTTTGGTTCCATGCAGGGTATTGCCAACGCCAAGGCGGAAATCTTTGGCGGTTGCCAGGCCGGCGGCCAGGCAATCATCAACAGCGACGACAGCTTTGCCGATTTCTTTGCCGGTGAGGCAGAAAAGGCTGGTCTTACCGTGATCCGTGTGGGCAGCCAGGCGCCCGCGGATCTTTACGCCGACACTATCCGGCTACATCAGGACCGGGTGGAATTTGTCCTTCAGCCGCTGGGCGAGGCAGTGATCGTGCCGCTGCCCGGCGCCCATCAGGTCAGCAATGCCTTGCTGGCCTGCGCGGCTGTGCGTGCCCTGGGTGTGAGCCTGGCCGGGGTGCTTCCGCGCTTGGCGCAGCTCAAGCCGGTGCCCGGTCGTATGAATCTGCATGCGGTGGGTGAGGGTGTGTTGGTGGATGACACCTACAACGCCAACCCGGGTTCCGTGCGTGCCGCCATCGACTGGCTGGCCGCTCAGCCCGCTCCGCAGATGCTGGTGCTGGGCGCCATGGGCGAGCTGGGTCCGCAGGCACAGCAACTGGTTGAAGAGCTGGGTGGCTATGCCCGCCAGGCGGGCATCAGCGATCTGGTGGTGATGACCGGCGCCGGTGCGGCAGCCAAAGGCTTTGGTGAAGGTGCCAGAACGGCGGAGAACGATCAGCAGGCGGCAAGCTGGAGTGCCCCGGTTCTGCAACAGGGTGGAACCGTGTTGGTGAAAGGTTCGCGCAGCGCCGGTATGGAAGCGGTGGTGCAGCGACTGATCATGGGCGCAGGCCCTCACAAATCGAAACAGGGGGCACTCTGATGTTGCTATGGCTGGCTGAGCTTCTGGCAGAATTTCACAGCGGTTTCCTGGTGGTGCAGTACATCACCCTGCGCGGCATCCTCAGCGTGTTGACGGCCCTGTTTATCGCCTTCTGGGTGGGCCCGATCATGATCCGCAAGCTGCAGGAAAAGCAGGTGGGCCAGGCCATTCGAGACGACGGCCCCAAGAGCCATCTGAGCAAGGCCGGTACCCCCACCATGGGCGGCGCGCTGATCCTGATTGCCATCGTCATTTCCACCCTGTTGTGGGCAGACCTGAGCAACCGCTTTATCTGGATCACCCTGGGTGTCCTGTTTGTGTTCGGTGCCGTGGGCTGGGTGGATGACTGGCGCAAGGTGGTGGAAAAGAACCCGCGCGGCCTGCCGGCCCGCTGGAAATATCTGTGGCTGTCCGTGGGTGCCCTCGGCGCAGCCTTTGCGCTGTTCTTCACGGCCCAGAGCCCGGTGGAAACCCAGCTGATCGTGCCCTTCTTCAAGAGTGTGGTCATCAACATGGGCTGGTTCTACATCGTGCTGACCTATTTCGTGATCAACGGCACCAGCAACGCGGTGAACCTGACCGATGGCCTGGATGGCCTGGCGATCATGCCGGCGGTATTGGTGGGCGGCGCCCTGGGCATCTTTGCCTATGCCGGTGGCCATGCGGAATTCGCCCCGTATCTGCAGATTCCCTACGTGGCCGGGGCCGGTGAGCTGGTGATCATCTCCGCAGCTCTATGTGGTGCCGGCCTCGGGTTCCTGTGGTTCAACGCCTATCCCGCCCAGGTGTTCATGGGTGATGTGGGCGCGTTGGGCCTTGGCGCGGTGCTGGGCGTGATGGCAGTAATTGTCCGCCAGGAAATCGTGCTGTTCATCATGGGCGGCGTGTTCGTGATGGAAACCGTTTCGGTAATGCTGCAGGTGGGCTCGTTCAAGCTCACCGGCCGGCGGGTGTTCCGCATGGCGCCGATTCATCACCACTTTGAACTGAAAGGATGGCCAGAGCCGAAGATCATTGTGCGCTTCTGGATCATCACCGTAATTCTGGTCCTGGTGGGTCTGGCGACCCTGAAAATCCGATAGGGGATTGAGTTAACTTTATGGCGAAAGACGGGTTTGATCTGGTAATTGGCCTGGGAGTATCCGGGCGTTCCGTGATCCGTTATCTGACGGACCAGGGGATGCCTGTGCGCGCCCTGGACACCCGCGCCGAACCCGCCGGCCTGGAGGCGCTGCGCGCCGAATTCCCCAACGTGAAAATTCATACCGGCGGTTTCAAGGCCGGCTGGATGAACAACGCCCGTCGCCTGATTGTCAGCCCCGGCGTGGCCGTGGCAACACCGGCTATTGCCGAGCAAGTGGTTGCCGGCAAGGAAGTGATCGGTGATGTGGAGCTGTTTGCGCGTGCGGCCAGCGAGCCGCTGGTGGCAATCAGCGGTTCCAATGCCAAGAGCACGGTAACCACCCTGCTGGGGCAGGTGGCGGACGCCTGCGGCATGAACCCTGGCATTGGTGGCAATCTGGGCGTGCCCGCTCTGGAACTGCTGGACGACCAGGCGCGTCTTTATGTGCTGGAGCTTTCCAGTTTTCAGCTGGAAACCACCTACAGCCTGAGTGCGGAAGTGGCCACTATCCTCAATGTGTCCCAGGACCATTTGGACCGCTACGCCAGTTTTGCCGATTACGTGGCCGCCAAGCAGCGCATCTATGATGGCTGTCAGGTGGCGGTGTGGAACCGGGATGACCTGGCCACCCGCCCCCCTGCCGGGGTGCCGCGCCAGATCAGTTTCGGTGCCCATCCGGAGGCGGATTACCGGCTGGACACTGAGAACGCCCAGTTACTGTGTCGTGGTGAGCGGCTGCTGGCCCTGTCCGAACTGGCGCTCACCGGTCATCACAACGCCATGAACATCCTTTCCGTGCTGGCCATCAGCGACGCGCTGTCCCTGAATCGGGACAAGGCACTGGCCACGGTGAAAGCCTTTACCGGCCTGCCGCACCGCTGCCAACTGGTGGCTGAAGCGGGCGGCGTGCGCTGGTTCAATGATTCCAAGGCTACCAATGTGGGTGCCACCCTGGCGGCCCTTACCGGTATCGGTGAAAGCATCGACGGCAAGGTGATTCTGATTGCCGGTGGTCAGGGCAAGGGGCAGGACTTCTCGCCGCTGGCAGAGCCGGCGCGTCAGTATCTGCGTGCCGGCCTGCTGATGGGCGAAGACCGCAGTACTCTGGCCCAGGGGATGTCTGCTGCCCCCTGTGAGCTGGTAGCCGACATGGAAGCTGCCGTGGCCCGGGCCCATGCCCTGGCACAACCCGGCGATGCGGTCTTGCTGTCGCCGGCCTGTGCCTCCTTCGATATGTATTCCAGCTTTGTCGCCCGTGGCGATGATTTCTCCGCCCGGGCCAGGGAGGTGTGCCATGACTGAGCGCATGATCCTCAAGCTGGATAACCGGGGTCTGGACAAGACCTTGATGTGGACCGCCATCCTGCTGGCCCTGGCCGGCCTGGTGATGGTCTCGTCTGCCAGCCTGCAGATTGCCGAAACCCGGCTGGGAGACCCCTTCTACTATGCGCTGCGCCACGGCATCTATCTGTCGCTGGGGCTGGCTGCCGGCGCCTTTGTCTATTTCGCGGTGCCGTTGGCGTTGTTGGAACGGTTGCGTTTTCTGATGTTGCCGGTGGCGCTGGTGGTGCTGGTGATGGTGTTCATTCCCGGTCTGGGGCGTACGGTTAACGGTTCTACTCGCTGGATTGCCCTGCCGGGCCTGACCGTTCAGGCCTCGGAAATCGTCAAACTCTGTTTCGTGCTTTATCTGGCAGGGTATATCGCCCAGCGCAAGGCGGCGCTGGAAACCGAGTGGAAGGCCTTTCTGCTGCCGCTGGCCTTGCTGGGCGTGCTGACCATACTGCTGCTGCTGGAGCCGGATTTCGGCGCCGTGGTGGTGCTGGGTATTACCGCCATGGGCATGCTGTTCCTGTCCGGGGTGCCGACTCTGCGCTTCTTGCTGATTGGTCTGGCTGCGGTGGCGCTGGGCGCTCTGGTGGCGTTTGCCGAACCCTACCGGGTGGCACGTCTGATGACCTTTACCGACCCCTGGGCTGACCAGTACGGCTCCGGATACCAGCTGACCCAGAGCCTGATCGCCTTTGGCCGTGGCCACTGGGATGGTGTGGGCTTGGGCAACAGTGTGCAGAAGCTGTTCTATCTGCCGGAAGCTCATACCGATTTCGTTTACGCGGTGATGGCCGAAGAGCTGGGCCTGTTGGGTAACCTGGCCTTGATCGGTGGCTTTGTGCTGCTGGGCTGGCGGGTGTTCCGGCTGGGGCACAGCCTGGAAGGCCGCGGTCTGCTCTACCACGCCTATGTGGTCTACGGTTGCGCCTTTGTGCTGTGCTCTCAGGTCTTTATCAACCTGGGCGTAAACATGGGGCTGCTGCCTACCAAGGGGCTGACCTTGCCGTTTATCAGCTATGGCGGTTCTTCACTGCTGATCTTCTCCGCCATGGTGGGCTTGATCCTGCGTGCCGGCGCCGAAGCCGAGCAGTTGAAAGCCAGAGGGAGGGCGGCACGATGAGTGGCACCATCCTGATCATGGCAGGCGGTACCGGCGGGCATGTGTTCCCGGCGCTGGCCGTGGCGGATCAATTGCGTGAGCGCGGGTTCCGGATCCTCTGGCTGGGCGCGGAAAACGGCATGGAAGGCAAGTTGGTGCGTCAGTACGGCTACGAGATTGCAGAACTGGCCGTCTCCCGGCTGCGTGGCGGCGGACTCAAGCGCAAGCTCACCGCCCCGTTCAATTTGCTGCGTGCGGTATTACAGGCGCGCAGCCTGATCAGCCAGCGCCAGCCTCTGCTGGCAGTGGGCTTTGGCGGTTTTGCCAGCGGCCCCGGTGGCCTGGCGGCGCGCCTGTGCAAGGTGCCGGTGGTTGTCCACGAACAGAATGCAGTACCGGGGCTGACCAACCGGTTGCTGTCCAAAATGGCCACCGTGACCCTGGAAGGTTTCCAGGGGGCCTTCGGCAAGCAGGACGCCTGCTGGGTGGGCAATCCGGTACGCGCCGAGATTGCCAGCCTGGAGGAGCCGGCCCGTCGTTATGCCCAGCACCAGGGCGGTTTGCGGGTGCTGGTACTGGGTGGTAGCCAGGGTGCGCTGATACTGAATCAGGACCTGCCGGAACTGCTGCTGGCGGTACTGGGCCGGGATATCCAGGTGCGCCACCAGTGTGGTGCCGGCCGTACCGGTGAAGCGGCGCCGATTTACCAGGCGCTGGGCCTGGACGCCCAGGTCAGTGAATTTATCGACGACATGGCGGACGCCTACGGCTGGGCGGATCTGGTGATCTGCCGTGCCGGGGCCCTGACCGTGGCGGAAGTGGCTGCCGCTGGTGTGGCGGCCCTGTTCGTGCCGCTGCCCAGCGCGGTGGATGATCACCAGACATTGAATGCCCGCTGGCTGTCAGACCGGGGCGCGGCCCTGTTGCTGCCCCAGCGGGACATGAGTGCCGCCAGCCTGGCGGGCACATTGAAACCGGTTGCAGAACGCGGGCTGCTGGCGCAAATGGCGCAGCGTGCCCGTGAGCAGGCCGTGGCCGACAGCGCCGAGCGTGCGGCCACGCTGTGTGAGGAGGTGGCCAATGGCCGATAACGACAACATCCATATCGTGCCTGAAATGCGGCGCATCAGCGGAATTCACTTTGTGGGTATCGGCGGCGTGGGCATGTGTGGCATCGCCGAGGTGCTGGCCAACCAGGGCTACGCCATCAGCGGTAGCGACATCAAGGAATCGGCGGTGGTAGAGCGCCTGCGTGGTCTGGGTGTGCGGGTGGAAATCGGTCACCGGGCGGAAAACATTGATGGCGCCGACGTGGTGGTGACGTCCACGGCAGTGACCACGGAAAACGAGGAAGTGGCGGAAGCCCATGCCCGCCGGATTCCGGTGGTGCCGCGGGCCCAGATGCTGGCGGAGCTGATGCGCTTCCGCCACGGCATTGCGGTGGCCGGCACCCACGGCAAGACTACTACCACCTCCATGACGGCGGCGATCATGGCGGAAGCGGGCATGGACCCCACCTTCGTGATTGGCGGTCGGTTGAACAGTGCCGGCACCAATGCGCGCCTAGGGCAGAGCCGTTATCTGGTGGCGGAAGCGGATGAATCCGATGCCAGCTTCCTGCACCTGCAGCCCATGAGTGCCATCGTGACCAATATCGAAGCGGATCACATGCACACCTATGGCGGGGATTTTGCCCAGCTGGAAAACACCTTTATCGAGTTCCTGCACAACCTGCCGTTCTACGGCGTGGCGGTGATGTGCGTGGACGACCCGGTGGTGCGCAAGCTGCTACCGCGGGTCAATCGCCAGGTGATCCGCTACGGCTTCAGCGACGATGCGGACCTGCGTGCGGAGAACGTGCAGCAGCAGGGCATGACCACGTCTTTCCGGGTGATTCGCAAGGA
>NZ_JBNPEC010000005.1:0-4128 GCF_051117345.1 Alcanivorax sp. | reverse complement strand
CCCAGCGCGCATTACGAATACATCTGGGATGGTGAAAAGATCGCCCATACCCTGACCATTCGCCGCTTGAGCTGACCACGCCGCCACGCCTATGCTCTTAAGAAAGCCCTAAAGCCTGCTAAAGCGGCTATACGCAGGCTCTCACGGAGGAATGCCATGCCACTGCATGCCATCTGCCTGGATCTGGCCGGCGTACTCTACCAGGGCCCACGCCTGCTGCCCGGCGCACAGGAAGCCCTGGAAGCCCTGCGTGCCACCGGCCTGCCCCTGCGCTTTGTCACCAACACCTCCCAGCGCAACCGTAGCCAGATACTCAACGACCTGGCCAGTCTGAACCTGGCAGTAGACGAGACAGAGCTGTTTACTGCGCCGCAAGCCGCCCACGACTACCTGACTCGCCGAGGGCTGACCCCGTACTGCCTGTTCCACCCCAACCTGAAAGATGAATTTTCTGATCTGGAAGGCAAACAACCCGATGCCGTACTGATCGGTGATGCCGGCAGGAAATTCACTTATGAGCATCTGGACCAGGCCTTTCGTCTGCTGCACGACGGCGCACCGCTGATTGCCATCGGCGAAAACCGGTATTACCAGCTGGATGACGGCCTGCACCTGGATGCCGGCCCTTTTGTCAGGGCATTGGAATATGCCGCCAACTGCCGGGCCATCATTACCGGCAAGCCATCCACCGCTTTCTTCGAGCAGGTACTGGCCGACCTGGGAACCCGACCCGAACATACCCTGATGGTCGGTGACGATATCCATGGCGACGTGGAAGGCGCACTGAACAGCGGCATGCAGGCCTGCCTGGTGCAGACCGGGAAATATCGGGACGGCGACGAAGAGGCCATCACCGGGAAATTCCAGCTGGAAAGCGACATCCGCGCCGTCGCAGAGACAGTGGTCAGCCGGCTCGGATAGCCCCCCTTGTATCACTGCCATCAGGACCCGACACTGAAGGTAGTCACAAGCAACAGAGGACTGGCAACCATGGGACATCTTCCCCTGAAGGCCGGCGATGCTGTGCTGGCCGTGGATATCCAGAATGATTTCTGCCCCGGTGGCGCGCTGGCTGTGCCAGACGGCGAGCAGGTAGTGCCCGCCATGAACGCCTGGCTGAAAGCCGCCGCCGACGCCAACTTGCCGGTGATCGCGTCCCGCGACTGGCACACCGTGGACCATTGCTCCTTCCATGCCCAAGGGGGCCCTTGGCCGCCTCATTGCATCCAGGACACTCCTGGCGCCGCCTTCCACCCGGGTTTGTCCCTGCCGTCAGGCACAGTGATCGTCAGCAAGGGCACCGCCTTCGACAAGGATGCCTACTCTGCCTTTGATGGCACCGGCCTGGCAGGCTGGCTGCGACAGCGTGGCGTCAAACGGCTCTGGGTCGGTGGTCTGGCAGAAGATGTCTGCGTCTTTCACACGGTCAAGGATGCCTGCGCCGCCGGTTTCCAGGTTCACCTGCTTTGCAACGCCACCCGCCCGGTTTTCCCGGACCAGGAAGGCCCCACCCTCAAGGCCCTGCAGGAAGCCGGCACCCAACTGGAAGACATAGCCTGATATGGACCTTTCCGCCAACAACGATGCCCTCGGTCTACTGACCGATCTCTATGAACTGACCATGCTGCAGGCCTACTGGCGCGAAGGCATGAATGACACGGCGACCTTCAGCCTGTTTTACCGGGAGATGCCGGCACAACGTAACCTCATGCTGGCCTGCGGCCAGGAGTACGCCGCGCGGTTGGTCAGCCAGCTGCATTTCCCGTCCCAACAGGTGAGCCGGCTGAAGGAACTGGACCTGTTTGAGGATGGCTTCCTGCAATGGCTGCAGGGTTTTCGCTTTAGTGGTCACATCCATTGTTTGCCGGAAGGGACCCCGGTATTCCCTCAGGAGCCTCTGCTGGAAATCACCGCCCCACTGATGGAAGCACAATTGCTGGAAAGCCTGCTGATGAACGTGGTGCACCTGGAAACCGTGCTAGCCTCCAAGGCAGTGCGCATGGTGCTGGCCGCCGATGGCCGGCCGGTGGTGGATTTCGGCATGCGCCGCATGCACGGCAGCGATGCCGCCCTGCGCGGGGTGCGCGCCTACCGTGCCGCCGGCCTGGCCGGCACCAGCAATGTGCTGGGAGGCCTACAACACGGCCTGCCCTTACGCGGCACCATGGCCCATTCCTATATCCAGGCCCATGACAGCGAGATGGAGGCCTTGCGGACCTACGCCCGGCTGTATCCCGGCACTACCCTGCTGGTGGATACCTACGACAGCCGCGCTGGTGTGGATAAGGTGATCCGTCTGATCCGCGATGAAGGACTGGACGTGGGAGCCATCCGTCTGGACTCTGGCGATCTTTCACAGCAAGCCAAAGACGCACGCCGGCAACTGGATGATGCAGGCCTGCAACAGGTCCGTATTCTGGTCAGCGGTGGTCTGGATGAATACCGGATTGCCGGCCTGCTGGCCGATGGTGCGCCCATCGACGGCTTTGGCGTAGGCACCAGTATGGGCGCCTCCAGTGATGCCCCCACTCTGGATCTGGCCTACAAGCTCACCGACTATGCGGGCCGACCGAGACTGAAAAACTCCCCGGGCAAACAGCTCCACCCGGGTCGCAAACAGGTGTGGCGACAAACTGATGGCCGGGGACATTATCAACGAGACCAGATTACCGCCCGAGACGAGCCTGGTGACGGCGAACCGTTGTTACAGCCCGTTATCCGCGACGGCGAGCCCTGTCGCGAAGCACCGGATTTGGCAGTTACCCGGGAGAACGTCGCCAGGCATCTGAGAAAGCTCCCCGAAGCGCTACTCAGCCTGGCGCCTGCGCAATCAAGCTACCCGGTTGCCTTCAGTCAACGACTACAGGTCTTGCGAGAAACGGTGCTGGAGGAACTGGAAGAGGCATCGCAGAATTCCGGGACGTAGGGAGCTAGCCGCTTCCGGCAATCCGTAATGCCACCAATAAAAAAGCCCCACTCTTTCGAGCAGGGCTTTTCTATATGGCGTCCCCTAGGGGAGTCGAACCCCTGTTACCGCCGTGAAAGGGCGGTGTCCTGGGCCACTAGACGAAGGGGACGTATTTGGTGGAGCCAGGCGGGATCGAACCGCCGACCTCAACACTGCCAGTGTTGCGCTCTCCCAGCTGAGCTATGGCCCCAAATACGACAATCGAGACAAGGCGCGTCCCGGTTGGTGCGGCGTATTCTACCCAGCCCCCCTACTCTGTCAAGCGCTGGCCTGTGGTTTTTTTCAGAATGAAGTCCGTTTGACTACATCCTGAACAAGCTGCTGAAAATACATCCAGATACTAGCTTCTAGCTTCTAGCTTCTAGCTTCTAGCTTCTAGCTTTCAGGATGATGCCCCTCCCCGGAAGGGGCACAAGCCCATCAGCACGCTTTCTGTTTTCTCGTAGCTAGCAGCTAGAAGCTCGCAGCTATTTCCCGGTAGGCCTTCTCCAGCTTCTTCATCTGCTTCTTGGACACCCCGCCCAGCACCTCGATGGCGTTGCGCAGGCGGGCGCGGCTCAGGTCGGCGCCAATGATTTCCATGGAATCCACCACCGAGAAGCTGGCGCTGGTGCCGGCAATGGCAACGAAGGCCGGGAACAGGAAGTCCTTGATCTTCACTTCCAAGGCATCGGCGATGGCCTTGGCATCGGCAAACAGACCGTCACGGTTCCAGTCGCTACGCGCCTCATAGGCCCACAGCAGGTACTGGAGCCACACCTTCATGTCTTCGCCACCGTACTGCTTGTGCTCGAAGCTGGCTTCACTGATCGCCGGCATGCCGTTGAAACAGAATGCCGCCTTGTCCGCCACGTCCGACAGGGTTTCCACACGCTGGCGCAGGTGAGGAATGATCTTCATGGCGTAATCGCGGTTGTAGGCCCAGTCCAGCAAGGTATCCAGAAATTGCTCATCACTCTGGTCACGCAACCATTGGCCATTCAGCCAGCTCAGCTTTTCCACATCAAAGACGGGACCACCCAGGGACACCCGATTGATATCGAAGGCGTCCTGCATCTGCGCCAGGGTGAACTTCTCGCTCTCGTCCGGCATGGACCAGCCCATACGCCCCAGGTAATTCACCAGCGCTTCCGGCAGGTAGCCCATGCGCTGGTAGAACA
>NZ_JBNPEC010000089.1:0-21435 GCF_051117345.1 Alcanivorax sp. | reverse complement strand
GCATCAGATGGGTACGGGTTTCCTCCGCATTGGACAGCCGTAGCATGGAAAGCGGCAGCTTGGTCTGGGTCAGGCTGCGAACCAACGTCTTGCCGGTTTCCCAGTCCGGGGCGAAGGCTACCTGGAGGGTTTCCGTTTCCGGTAGCGGGGTGACGCGCACCTTGACCTCGGTAATCACCCCCATGCGGCCTTCCGAGCCCATGATGATTTCCCGCAGGTCCGGCCCGGCGGAAGACGCCGGAATGGTGGGGATATCCAGGGTGCCTCTGGGCGTTTCGATACGCCCGCCGGCAAACATCTGTTCGATGCGCCCATAACGCATGGACTGCTGGCCGCTGGAGCGGCTGGCCACCCAACCGCCCACCGTAGACAGCTCCCAGGATTGCGGGAAATGCCCCAGCATGTAGCCCTGTTCGCGCAGCTGGCTTTCCACTTCCGGCCCCGGAGTGCCGGCGCCGAAAGTGGCAATCTGGCTTTCCTTGTCCAGGTGAAGCAGTTTATCCATGGCGGCCAGTGACAGAGTCAGCACCGGTTTGTCGCTGGCTGGGGGATTGATGTGCCCGGCCACAGAGGTACCGCCGCCGTAGGGAATAACCAGCACATCATTCTCTTGGGCCCAGGTCAGCAGACGCTTCACCTCTGCGCTCTTGGTCGGCATGGCGACCCCGTCCGGGAAACGACCGAAGTCACCGGATCGCATGGCCAGCCAGTCCGGCAGGCTTTGCCCACGTGCATGGCGAATGCGTGTTTCTGCATCGGTGCGGATCAGCGGGTGGTCAGGCATGCGCGACGCGGGCACCGCCTGTAAGACCGTTGCCATTTCCGCATCCGGCAAAGGGGTGGCCGTGCCAAGACGGGATTGCAGAAAAGTCAGGCCGGAGGCCTTCAGCGGGTAATGATTGGCGCTGTCGCCCCAGCCGTTCCAGCGTCGCATGCAACGTACTCCTTGGTTTGGGAAAGCCTGCCGGGATCGTGCAACAGGCTGCTGTCATGGTAGCCCTGGCGGCAAGGGGTTTCACTGGCGCAGCGGGACAGGCGATGAACTATTTCGGACACGGATCGGGTTTATGCCCCTGATACAGGCTGCATTGGATAGATAACAGCCATCTACAGACAGGCACTCGGTTTTTTTCGTACAAATTCGTAAACTCGTGAAGACGCCGCTTTACCAGCCATGCTCCCAAGGCTATGGTTCGTACACATTCAAACTATTTAAAAACCAATACCTTATAAGACTTACAAGGAGTTTCCATGAAACGTTTCGTTGGCTGTCTGGCGCTTGCAGGCGCTATGTCCCTGCAGGCTGGCTGCAGCACCATCAACCCTTACACCGGTGAAAAACAGACCTCCAAGGCTGGCATGGGTGCCGGTATTGGCGCCGTAACCGGTGCCCTGATCGGTATTGCCACGTCAGACAGTGCCAAAGAGCGTAAAGAACGCGCACTGAAAGGCGCCGGTATTGGCGCTGTTGCCGGTGGTGGCGTGGGCTACTACATGGATGTACAGGAAGCCAAGCTGCGCGAAAAACTGGAAGGCGCCGGCGTGTCCGTTACCCGTGATGGTGACAACATCATCCTGAACATGCCGGGTAACCTGACTTTCGACACCGACAGCACCACCGTGAAGTCTTCCTTCCGCCCGGTACTGGATGCCGTGTCTGAAGTGCTGAAGGAATACAAGTCCACCATGATTCAGGTAGCCGGCCACACCGATAGCACTGGCGGCGACAAGTACAACCTGATGCTGTCCCAGCAACGCGCCCAGTCCGTAGCCAACATTCTCAGCGGCTTCGGCGTTGAACAGGTGCGCATGGATACCGTTGGTTTCGGCGAAACCCAGCCCATTGCCAGCAACGGTACCGCCAGCGGCCGTGAGCAAAACCGCCGTGTTGAACTGACCCTGTTGCCTTACACCGAGTAAGACAGCCTGGAGGTGGGTGCCCGGCACCCACCTCTTTCCCCTCTCTCTGCTTTTTTCAATTCCCCCGCAACATCCAGAGTGCACCGCGATTTTCTTCGGGCCATGATGACCTCAGAGGCTCTCCAAAAGGAACAGATCGTGAGCACAGCGACTGCACAGATTACCGACACACAGTGGCATGCCATCCAGGACCGTAACCGAAACGCGGACGGGCGCTTTGTCTATGGCGTCATCACTACCGGGATTTTCTGCCGGCCCAGTTGCCCGGCAAGACGGCCCAACCCGGACAATGTGCGGATATTCCCCAATGGACAGGCCGCCTTGCAGGCAGGCTTTCGCCCTTGTCGTCGTTGCAATCCGCTTTCCCTGGCTGGCTCGCCGGTGACAGACACCGTCACAGCCCTGTGCCGCCATATTGAGCAAAGCCACAGTCTGCCGACACTCAAAGAGCTTGCAGCTCAATGCGGCTGGTCGCGTCACCATCTTCAGCGACAGTTCAAGGCCGTCACCGGTCTTTCGCCGCGCGACTATGCGCTGGCAGTGCGCCGGCGCCGACTGACCGGGAATTTAAAGCGCCATGCATCCATTAGTCGTGCCATGCAGGAGTCGGGAATGGAATCCAGCAGCCAGCTTTATACCCAGGGCAAGCAGATGCTGGGAATGTTGCCCGGCCAGTATCGTTCCGGCGGTACGGGGACCGCTATCCGCTTTGCCATGGCCGAGTGTAGTTTGGGTAGCCTGCTGGTGGCCGAAACGGGCCAAGGTATCTGTGCCATCAGTCTCGGTGATGAGCCGGAGCCGTTGCTCGAAGAATTTCAGGCACGCTTTGCTGGCGCCGAGCTGCTCCCTCCGAATCCGACATTTGATGCCAAGGTGGCCCGGGTTGTTGCACTGGTCGAAGATCCGCAACAGAACCTGTCGTTGCCACTGGATATTCGCGGCACCGCATTTCAGCAACGGGTCTGGCAGGCGCTGCAGCAGATACCACCGGGCACCACCCTGTCCTATCAAGCCCTGGCCGAGACACTTGGCCAACCGGGAGCCGCCCGGGCAGTGGCTTCGGCCTGCGCCGCCAATACATTGGCGGTGGTGATTCCCTGCCATCGAATTGTGCGTAGTGATGGCAGCCTGTCCGGCTATCGCTGGGGCGTGGAGCGCAAGCGGGCCCTGCTGGAACGCGAGCTTGAGAACAAGGAGAGTGAGTGAGGAACAAAACAGCCGAGCTAGCTTTACCGCTACCTGCGGATTTCGACCGCGAGGCCTTCCTTGATTTCCACCGGCGTGATGTTGAGGCAGTCGCCGAGAACGTCGATGCCGGGGCGCTGGAGAAAGCGTTTATCTGGCAACAGGTGCCCACCCTGCTGACAGTGGAATTTCATCAGCCCGGCCAGGCCCGTTTCACCTTGCAATGTGACGACGAGGTGGCGTCAGCCAGCGTTTCACTGGACGCCTTTGCGGGTCATTTACTGGGCCTGGATCAGCCAACGCAAGCATTCGAGGCACAAGCCGGCAAGCACTCTTTGGTGGGTGCAATGGTGCGGTCTCAAGCCGGATTGCGGGTACCACAATCCGCCTCACCGTTTGAGGCACTGAGCTGGGCGATCATCGGCCAGCAGATCAGTGTGGCTGCCGCCGTTTCCATTCGCCGGCGCTTTATACAGCGCCTAGGCCGCAGACTCAGTAACGGCCTTTACTGCTACCCCGATGCCAACGATGTGGCCAACACAGGCGCGGAAGCACTGAAGGCCTGTGGTTTTTCGCGCAGCAAGGCGGAGTGTCTGCTCACCGTTGCTCGGCGCTGCCTCGACGAGGCCCTTCTGCCCGAGATTCACACGGCGCAGCCCGACTTGGAAATCCTAAGGAAGAGCTTGCTGGAAATACGTGGGCTGGGTCCCTGGAGCGTTCACTATGCACTGCTGAGGGGCTATGCATGGATGGACGGCAGCCTGCATGGGGATGTGGCCGTACGCCGGGCGATCCAGCAGTTATTGGGCAAGGCTACTGCGCCTAGCATCAGCGAAGCCGAACGCTGGCTGGCTGAGTTCCGCCCCTGGCGCAGCCTGATGGCGGCCCATCTGTGGAAATCCTTGTCCTAGCCGGATCAGGCCTATCGCGCCGGCATTTCCGTAAGGTGCACCCTACCCACTGACGGCAGCGGAGCGTACCAACCGCCAGGCCAGCCAAGCCAGTGGCACCATCAGAGACAATACCAGCAGATAGGGCCAGCGGTGGTCCAGGGTATACAGGCCCGTGCCAACCAGCGGCCCGAGAATAAACCCCAGCGCTGGACAGGCGCTGGCCAGACCGGCCACCCGCCCCTGTTCTTCACTGCTGACTCGCAGACTGGCCAGAGACATGATTGCCGGCATGCCGAAACCCAGGCCGAGCCCGACCAGCAATACCGCAAAACTCATCACCAGTTGCCGATCTGCCAGCCACAGAATCAACGCGCCGGCGCCCAGCGCCGGGACAGCCAGGGCAACCAGCAACGTGGCCGGTGCCCGCAGCCATTGCACCACGACAATCTGGCCGAACAGGGAAGTGACCGCCGCCGCCATCATGGTCAAGCCAAGGGCACGGGCTGCAGCCGCGGGGGATAACCCGAAGTGATCCTGGAACAGGAAGCCCAGAGTCTGCTGAATCAGCGCAAAGCTCATGAACAGCATTACCCCGGTGAGCAGTAAGTCCCGCAAGCGCGGGTCCGCATAAGCGCCGAGACCGCTGCGCAGCACCTTGCCCAGGGACACGGTGCGTGCCGTAGGTTGGTGCGGCGATGCGGGCAGCCACAAGGCTGTTGCGATAGCCATCAGTGCGGTCAGGGCCGCCACGCCATAGAGCGGGAAGACCAGACCCACCGCCGCCAGCAAACCACCGGATACCGGCCCGATCACCGTCCCCAGATTATTCGCTGCACCGATACGCCCCATGCCTTGGGTGCGCTGCTGAGGGGTGGTGATATCAGCGGTATAGGCCGCGGCGGCGGCCGGCGTGGCCGCCATGATCGCCGCCTGAACCATTCGACTGAGCACCAGGCCGGTCACCAGCAACCCGCCCACCAGACCGCCGTGCAGACCGATATCGAACACCACCGCAAACATCAACGTGCCCAGGGAATAGCCGCTCAGCCCGATCACCAGCACCCGCTTGCGACCCAGGGATTCACTGAGGGTACCCCACACCGGGCTGGCCAGAGCAAAAATCAGCGACGAACAACTGATGATCAGCCCCACCTGCATTTCCGCCAGGCCGGTGGCCCGGCCCAGGGACGGAAGCAGCGTGAATACCAGGGTCTGGCCCAGTGCAGTAACCGCCACGGTGGTCAACAGAATTGTATGGCTGAGGGCACCCGGGTTAGGGTTTGTCGCCGCAGAGGAAGAGTTCAATGAAGACATTTCCCGCCCCAAGCCTGGCGGACTGGTTGGCTGATCGCCCCTTTACCTTGGCCATGTCGTCCGGTTTTTTTGGTTTCTTTGCTCATTTTGGTGTCGTCAAAGCCCTGAAAGAACATGAATTACAGCCCGCCCGCTATTGCGGCTCCAGTGCCGGTGCGCTGGTGGCTGCCTGCATGGCCAGCCAGGCGTGCCCGGAAAGCATGGAGCAGACCCTACTCGGGCTGTCCCGGGAGCACTTTTGGGACCCGGCTCCAGGGCTCGGTTTGCTCGCTGGGAAGCGTTTCCGGGCATTGCTGCAAGAGTTGGTGCCGATAACGGACCTGGCCCTTAGCCCCACCCCCGTGGCCATCTCCGCCTGGCATGCCGCCAGCCGCCGCACCCGGGTACTGAACGCCGGGGACCCGGTAGAAGCCGTTTATGCATCCTGTGCCGTGCCTTTCCTTTTCCAGCCCGCGCGCATCGACGGCGGCTACTACTGGGATGGCGGCATTGCCGACCGGCATGGTCTGGCCGGCACCTGGCCCGGCGAGCGCGTACTCTATCACCATCTGCAATCCCGATCCCCGTGGCGACGGGCCAATAGCCCTGCCCTGCAGGCGCCTTTGCGCCCCAACCTGATCACCCTGGCCATTGACGGCCTGAGCCGCAGCGGCCCGGGAAAGCTGGAACAGGGGCGCACGGCATTACAGCAGGCCTATGTGGCTACATGCCAAGCATTAGCGAAGCCGGTTAGACAGGGAATAGTGAAGGTCGCCAGCCTGTGATACACCGTAGGGTGCACTGAGCCTAAGGCGAACTGCACCGATCACGCGGCGGGAAGACGCGTCTCTGTGCGTCCAACACACAGCCTGGCGTTGTGTAGGAGGCGGCTTGCAGACGAACCGGGCAGCCCCCTACAAAAGACGGGGCTAGGACACCTCGTCGTAGAGCGGCTTGGACAACTCGGCCCAGTCCACTTCGCCGTCATCCACCAGGTTTTCGAACTGCAGAATACCCAGCTCCTCAAAACGGGGACGAACCGACTCGGTGAGCAGCCCGATGCGCTTCAGGTTGGGCATGATGCGGGTGAAAAGCAGATTGCGGAATTGGGCCATGATGGTGGAAGACAGCACCTGTTCACGGGCCTCGTCCACATCCCAGCCAAAGTGTTCAAACACCTCGGTGCTGATCAAACGCTCGCGCATGACCACGCAGGCCTCAAAGGCAAAGTGCGCCCGCTCTTCTTTTTCTTCTGCAGAAAGAGTCTCAACAAAGCCCTCCAAGTAGTTGACACCAAAGGTAACGTGCCGCGCCTCATCGCGAATGACCAAGTGGATAATCTGCTTGAGAAGCGGATCATGTGCGGTCAGTTTGAGGGTGTTGAAGGCGGCCAGGGCCAGGCCTTCGATGATGATCTGCATACCGATGAATTTCAGATCCCAGCGGGGGTCCGAGAGGATCTTGTCGAGCAGGGCTTTCAGGTTGGGATTCACCGGGTACAGAATGCCGATCTTTTCCTGCAGGTAACGGGTAAAGACTTCCACATGACGCGCTTCGTCGAAGGTCTGGCTGGCCGCATAGAGTTTGGCATCGTAGGAAGGTGCACAACTGGCCAGCTGGGAGGCTACCAGTAACGCGCCCTGCTCCCCGTGCATGAACTGCGCCAGCATCCAGGCAAGATTATGCCACCCGAAGCGCAGTTTCTCGTCGTCGCTGAGTGCCTCAAAGGTAGGCCAGCCATTGAACGGGTTGAAGGACTGGTCCAGAGGTACCTCGCTCCTGGGAAAGGTCTGGCTCCAGTCCAGATCCATATCCGCATTCCAGTTCAGTTCCTTGCCCAGGCGGTAGAGCTTGCGGATACGGCCGTCGGCGCTGGAATAGTCCCAGTTGTAGTGGCCAGTGAGTGGGGTCTGGAAGATTTCAACCACATCCTGCACATGGCCCGGGGTCAGCTTGTCTTCAATATCATCGGCACCGGGGCCATCCCAGTTTTCGTAAATGCTCACCGATGTGGGTGGAGAGGTGACGTTAGTTATTTTCATGAAAACACCCTTCTTAGCGTTGTAGCGCACACTTCAGGACGCAGCGATGCTGCCCTGAAAAGGTTCACTTAAACGCTAGGCGGATGTGCCTGCTGGAACAATGTCGCGTTCTGACAATCGGGGCGGAGGCTGGCGCAAAATCACAATAATCGCCAAACCAGCAAACTCTCTCAGGAAGACGTAGGGTGCACTGAGCCTAAGCGAACTGCACCAATTCGGCGGTTGGATGGTGCAGTTCGCCTTAGGCTCAGTGCACCCTACAAAACAGCGGATGCTTGAGTCTGCGACGTCAGCCGGCATCATCCGACAGCAGGAAATGCGCGCGGGCGATGGTGATCGGCTCCTCACGGTTTTTCTGCCAGGCGCTAATATGCACATTGGCAATGCGGCGCCCCAGCCGGGTGACGCTGCATTCTGCATAGGTGTCCCGGAAAAGACCGGCCCGCAGGTAATCGATAGTGAAATCGATGGTCTTGGGTACCCGTGGTTCCCCCATTTGCAGCAGAATGAAGATAATCGCAGCCTGCTCCATGAAACCCGCCACTGCCCCACCGTGGAGTGCCGGCAGGGTCGGGTTGCCCACCACATTGTCATGCTTGGGCAGCACGAAGGTCAGTTCGTCCCCCTGCGCCACTACCTGGATACCCAGAAAGCGGGCATAAGGGACCCGGTCAATCAGGCTCTGGTAATCCGCCTCGCCGGCGCGACATTCTTCAATCAGGGTTTTCAGTGCTTTCATTGCCCCACCACCTTGCCTGCCGTTTCGATTTTCAGTCGGGTATAGGTTGCCAGCCCAGTTGCGATGGGCTCGTCTTCATTGCCCTCCTCCCAGGTGGTAATGCGTACAAAGGCCACGTGGGTGGTGAGACGATAGCAAGTGGCTTCGCAGAACACGGCGGCGCCCTTTTCAGGGCCGCGCAGATGATCCACGCGGAAGTCGATGGTGGGCGTAATTTCAAAGGTCGGGAAGGTGCGGCAGGTTACCGCCATGCCGCCAGCGTGATCCATCATGGCGAAGATAGCACCACCATGCATGACACCGGTTTCCGGAGTGCCAACCAGGTCGTCACGCCAGGGAACCCGAACCCGCACCGCGTTTTCTTCAGCGCTGAGCACTTCCAGTCCCAGTACAACAGAGTGCCTGACCGACTCCAGAAAGCGGTTACAGACATCCAGGCGGGTATAAGGTAATGATGAGTTTGTCACGACGGCCAATGCCTCCTGTGCGTCGGGCGCGCTAGATTAGCGAGTCGACATTAATCTGCAAAGTGTTACTTTTTCACCATGGTAATGCGTTGCTTTCCCGATAGTATCCCAGCCCCCTCATTGTCGGAGGCCTCCCATGGCGACGTCATCCCGTTTGAAGACCAGTCTGCGTGCCGTTGGGCATATCGTCGAGCGTCGGCGGCATCCGCAGCGGTTTATCCAGATTGATAAATGCCCCTGGGATGAAATCTACCGCGACGGCATCATGGCGGTTCGCCATTATAGCCTGCCGCCCATGGCCGAGATTCCCGTCAATGACGAGACCATGCCGGTTGAGCGCCACAAATACCGCACGCCCCTGATTCTGGTGCCCGCATTGGGGATTCATTGCTGGACCTATGACCTGATGCCGAACCGCTCCATGGTCCGCTATCTGATGGCCCGGGGCTATGACATCTATCTGGTGGATTGGGGCAAGCCCTCCCAGGCGGAACGCAGCCTGGACCTGGATACGTATGTGAATCGTTGGCTGCCGGAAGCGGTGGAAACGGTCAAGGCACATTCCGGGCAGGAGCAGGTCAACCTGATGGGCTACTGCATGGGCGGCCTACTCTGCCTGATGTACCTGGGCGGCCATCCGGATGCACCGGTGCGCAGCCTGATCACCATTGCCAGCCCGGTAAATTTCCACAAGAGCGGCCCGTTCGGCAAGGCCTTGGGGCTGGCATCCATTCCCGCCATGCAACTCCATGACTGGTTCAAGGTGCGCCTTGAGCCGCTGGACGACAAGTTATTCCACATACCCGCAGGTCTACTGACCTTTGGTTTCAAAATGACCAATCCGCCAGGGGTGGTACAGGCTTATCTGGATCTGGTGAAGAACATCGCCGACCGGGAATACGTCACCGAGTATATGACCATGGGCCAATGGTTCAACGATATGGTGGATTACCCGGGCGCGGTGGTGCGCGAAGTGATCGAGAAGATGATTCTGGCCAACAGCCTGGCCAAGGGAAAAATCCGCATCGGTGGTCGCAGTGTGGATTTTTCCGGGATACGCCAGGACCTGCTGGCGTTTGCCGGGACTACCGATAATATCGTCAGCCTGCGCGCCGCGAAGGAAGTACTACGGCTGGTCGGCAGCCAGGAGAAACGTTTCGAGGAAGTCCCTGGCGGCCATGCCGGGGTATTCTCCGGCTCCAAGGCACCCAGCCAGGCGTGGCGCATCAGCGCTGACTGGCTGGCAACCCGCTCGGATTGATACTGGAACACGCATTACAGCACTTTTCGGGGGAGCCCCCTCTTGCCCCGGCAAGTGCTGCTGGTCAACTGGCTTTAGCTCAGGGAGCTACCAGCTGCTCGACATGCTCTGCGACCTGGCTGGCATAACGATAGAAAAGATACGGGACCTTGTTGGCATCGTTTTCGTTCATCCGCGGGATGGTATTGCGCACGAAAACCCAACGCTGCTCAACAAATGCCAGCACATCACTCGCCTGCACATCACTGGCATAGTGCCCCTTGAGGTTCTCCAGCTGGTCATCGATGGCTTTTGCTTCAATGGCGAAATCCATCGGCGGCAGCCCAGTACCCGTCGGCATGCCTGCTGACGGGAATGCAGCCAACGCAAGGTATTCACTGGCCAGGCGCTGCATGGAGACCGACAAGCCCGCAATATCAAGATAGGCACCATCGTCGCCGGAGTCGGCCTCCTCAACCAGCTTGGCTACCGCCAGAGTGGTCGTATTCATCTCGCTCATGGCGCCATAGTCCGCATAACCCAGAGACGCCAGCGGGTTGTCGAGAGCGCGTTTGGACAGGTCATCCCAGGCCTGGTCAAAGGCCCTGGCCTGCGCCACCTCTTCGCCCTCGGCCTGCCCTTTGAACTCAGTTACCCGGCGCTGGCCGTCATCAAGCAGCTGCCTGAGCGCATCTCGATCTTCCGGGTTGTCGCCACGAATCGACAGTAGATGGAATCCCATCCTGGCACGCCAGGCGTCCGCTTCCATCATTGCCAGTTCCGTTGCAGAAAATGCTGCCTGCGCCCCGGAAACAGCCACCATCAGCGCCCCCGCCAACATCCACAATCCTTGTTTTTTCACCCCGATTCCTCTTTCCTTACCCCACGAAAAACCCCCGCCGTTAGCGGGGGCCTAAATGCATGCCAATCTGGCAGTTCTGACTATTCAACTGGCCCGAAGGTGGGCTTGGCCATATCTGTGGATGCCAGGCTGATCGCCTGCTCCATGGTGTCCACCATCTGTCTGGTATAGCGGTAGATCAGAAACGGCACCGCATTTTCATAGAACTTGACCATGGACTGACGAATGAATTTCCACTTGACCGCCACCTGATCCAGGGCACGGGTCATGGCTTCATCCCCGGCATACTGCTGCTGCGCCGCTTTAAGCATCTTCTCAAATTCCGGCACAGCATTCTTGAAATCCAGCCGGCCCTCATCCGAACCTGCTGCCATACCGCCAGCGGGATCGGCAGCCACATTCAAGTACTCGGATGTCATCCGCTGAAGGAACGACGATAGCTCACGAATCTCATCATACTGCCCCTTTTCGGCAGCTTCGAAAGCATCCATCTTCTCCGCCATAATGGCGGGCAGTTCATTCACATCCTTGATGACATAAGCGTTGGTGTAACCTTGCTCCGCCATGGTGTTACCCTTGGCAGCATCAATGTAGAACGTCAATTCCTTTTCCAGATCTGCTACAAACTGGCGCTCTTCGCTGCCCTCGGCATTGGCTCTCAGTTCGGAAAGGGCCTGCTTGGTCTGGGAGATAGTACGCGTCAAGTCAGACGCATAAACATCACTGCCTGCCATGACCGTGAGCATATGGAAATTTGTGCGGACCTTCCACAGTGACAACTCAAACTCTTCAAGATCCGCGTTGGTAATGGCTGCCATCCCCTGAACTGGCAGCAAGGCGATAGCCAGAAGGCTCCCCAGCAGACGCTTGCCCATAACTACTCCCTTTTCCTGATCGCTAATTGTTGTTGTGCATTGCTTGTTTTTGATCTGATTACGCCAGCCCAGGGCAGGCACTCACTCAATATGAGTAAACACTATCACAAAATTCATGAGAGAGAGGAACCCGACACTGATATCAAAGTGGCCACCATCACTCAGGCTTTCATCGAAGACCCTGTCCGGGCAGAGCCGTACTTGGCTTCATGGTCATTTCATGGCATCAAGGCCTCCCAACCATAGGGGCCAAGCACACTTAACAGGCTGTTATAGACCTGTAGCAGCGCCGTCCTGGTTCTCACGCCACTGCTGATACCGTTGGATATCCTTTCCGGCAAATTGCCAAGCCTTGGCCAGCACCCCGATATCATCCAGCAAACCCAGGCCAATGATGAGGTCTGGAATCGCATCCAGGGGCATCAGGAAATACACCAGCGCCCCGGTAATAGTCAGCAGAGTTCCCCAGGGCACCTGCCGGTAGCGCCCTGTCGTCCAGTCCAGCAGCATCCTGGCCAGCAGCTTGAGCTGCCCCGCCGCTTCTCCCAGCCGTTGCTGCAACTGATCAGAGCGGCTGAATACTGCCTTGGCCAGCCACCGACTGGCCGTGGCCGAGCGCAGTATCCGCTCGGCACGACGTGCTGCCTGTTTGCGAAACGGATTAGCGGCCATTGAGTTCGTGGAACAAGGCCCGATATTCCTCGGTCAGCTTGTGTTTAGGCTGTAAATTAACCAAGGGGGTCGCCTGTTCGTGGGATTCTCGCATCACCACACTGGCTGAAAGCTTGCTGCTCAACATCGGCAACCCTTCTTCCACAAGGGACGCCACCAGCTCCTGCGGCAAGCGGGCACGGGGCTGGAACTGGTTGACGACAATGCCTTCCACCTGCAGCTCGTCATTGTGATCTTCGCGAGCCTCCTGAATGTTCTCCAGCAGCGTATACAGCGCCTTGCGTGAAAAGGCATCGCAATCGAAGGGGATCAATACACGGTCGGCAGCAATCAGCGCGGACAGGGTATAAAAATTATACGCTGGCGGGGTATCGACGAAGATGGTGTCGAAATCCTTGGACAGGCTTTTCAGAAGACCACGAAGCTTGTAGATCTTGTGCTTGGACTCGAGCATGTGCTCGATTTCACCCAGCTCGCCATCCGACGGTAATACAAACAGGTTCTGAAAAGGCGTGGCATGCACATATTCGCGGGCGTCTTTTTCTTTCAACCGAAACGACAGCGTCTGGGCAAAGAAGGTACCGATATTCGGCTTGGGGCCTTCACCGTTGCTGTAGGCGGGCATCCCCAGCAGGTATTGGCTGGCATTGCACTGCGGGTCCAGATCCACCACCAGGGTGCGGTTTCCCTCGGCAGCACTGATGGCAGCCAGGTTTACCGTAATACTGGATTTCCCCACTCCCCCCTTCTGGTTAAATACCACACGACGCATTCCTTGTTCTCCTTAATACAGCAGGCTTGCGGACTGTCTGCAGGCCAGGGCTCGGCGGGCATTCGCGCCTATTGGCGCAGTGTCCTGCTCAATCCGGATTTTACTGAAGCAACTCGACCACGGGAGACCCCTCTTACAAAGTGGATTCAACCTGGGGCCTGCACGCAGTTTTTGTTTGTTGCCGAATCATACACAGGCCTTGGTGGCTCTCCCAGTGCCCACCGGCTCTCTTTTTCTGTCCACAGTTTCTGTGGATAACCGGGTGCATAACCCCTGAGCGACTGGCCCCAGCCTTGCCGGGCTGTGAGCCGGACAGGTGCCGGTCAAAAAAACAGCACACAGCCCACGAAGGCCACGAGATCTGAGCCGTTCGGCTGACAGGGAAATGCCATAACGAAATCTGTTTAGTGGTATTGAGCTGGGCGTACTATCCAGCTAATAGTAAACGCACTGTTTATTAGGAGAGAGCCATGTCACAACCGTTTTGTTCGCTGCCCGCGCAAAGCCAGCTTCGGGCTGTGCCCGGCGACAAGGGGCTGCCGGTCATCGGCCATACACTCTCCTTCATGCGCGATCCCATCGGCCTGATGCGCAAGCGCTACGATCAATACGGCCCGGTCTCATGGACTAGCGTATTTGGCCTGAAAATGGTGCAAATGCTGGGACCAGATGCCAATCAGTTCGTTATGCTCAACCGGGGCGATCTGTTTTCCAATCACCAGGGCTGGGATTACTTTATTGGCCGTTTTTTCCATCGCGGCATCATGCTGCTGGATTTCGAGGAGCACCGCTGGCATCGCAAAATCATGCAACAGGCGTTCAACCGGGATGTGCTGAAGGGGTATCTGGAACGAATGGGCCCGCACATCACCTCGGGGATTGCCCCCTGGAAAGATATCGCCGATTTTCATGTCCTGAACGCGGTAAAACAGCTCACCCTGGATCTGGCCACAGATGTATTCATGGGCTATGAGCTGGGCCCGGAGGCTGACGACATCAACCACGCATTTGTGGATACGGTTCGTGCCGGCACCGCCATCGTGCGCACCCCAGTCCCCGGCCTGCGCTGGTCAAAAGGGCTCAAGGGGCGCAAGCTCCTGGAAGCCTTCTTCCGCAAGGGAATTGCCGCCAAACGGCAAAGCCGCGATTCTGATCTGTTCAGTGTGCTGTGCCATGCCAAGACAGAAGATGGCGAACAATTCAGCGATGACGATGTGGTCAACCACATGATCTTCCTGATGATGGCGGCCCACGATACCTCCACCATCACACTCTCCACCCTCTTCTATTATCTGGCCAAGAATCCGCACTGGCAGGAACGTCTGCGGGAGGAGAGCCTGGCCCTTGGCAAAACCTGCCTGGACTATGAGGACTTGCCCCGGCTAGAAGGCATCGGCATGGCCATGAAAGAAGCGCTGCGACTCTGTGCTCCGGTACCTTCACTGCCGCGCAAGACCGTCAAGGACGTGGAATACGAGGGCTTTTTCATCCCCCGCGGCAGCTTTATCAATGTGGTGCCCTACTTCACGCATTACATGGAAGAATACTGGCCGGATCCAGAGAAGTTTGATCCTGAACGGTTCAGTGATGCTCGCCGGGAAGACAAGGTGCACCCTTATGCTTGGGTACCGTTCGGAGGCGGCGCCCACAAGTGTATCGGCCTGCACTTTGCGGAAATGCAGGTAAAGGCAATTCTTCACCAGGTGCTGCTCAAGTATCGCTGGAGCGTACCGCAGAACTACGAGATGCCGGTGGATACCACCAGCCTGCCGGTGCCCGGGGATGGGCTACCAGTGAAACTGGAGAGAATCTGACACCCTGACCGCAGGAGCGCCGCTGGCGGCGCGATAGCCGAAGTGTCGAATTGCGAGTACCCGGTTTCGAAAGACAAACCCCAAAAACACGGTAAAGCCCGATGATTTTCGCTTCTCGTAACTCGCAACTGGACTTATCCGACACTCCTACAGTGAGGCGAAATTGCTGATTCAGGCGGTGATTCTTTCCCCCTGACGCATGGTGACCAGCTCTTCAGCCGCCGTTGGGTGAATGCCCACTGTAGCGTCAAAATCTGCCTTGGTGGCACCCATCTTGATGGCCACAGCAAACCCCTGGGTAATTTCCGCCGCGTCCTCGCCGGCCATATGCAGCCCAAGCACCCTGTCGGTTTCATCGTCCACGATCAGCTTGATAAAGCTGCGTTCCTGTTTGTCGCCAAGGGTGTAACGCATGGGCCTGAACCCGCTTTTGTAAACCCGGATTGCAGAGGCCTGCTGTAACGCCTCTTCCTGGCTGAGCCCTACAGTGCCGATGTTCGGATGGCTGAAAACAGCGGTGGCAATTTTGCGGTAATCCATGGCTGCCTTCGGCTTATTCTCACCGAACAGCTGCGCGGCCAGCCACATGCCCTCCGCCAGGGCCACAGGGGTCAGCTGAACACGGTCGATCACATCACCCAGGGCATGAAGACCCGGGATTGAGGTGGCAAAGCCCGCATCGACCTCGATCGCACCTTTATCAGTCAGTGCCGGTGCTGCCCCTTGTGCAAACAGCCCATCCAGCTTGGGCACGCGGCCAGTGGCGTAGAACACTTCATCAAAGGTTTGCTGGCTACCATCCTGATAGGTGACCTGCTTGCCGCTGCCGGCAAGATCCAGGCGGGCGACATCAGTGTTGAACTTCAGATCCACTCCCTGGGCACGCATCTGCTCTGCCACGAACTGGCGGATGTCTCCATCAAAGCCCCGCAGGAAAAGCTCACCCCGATAGACCTGGGTGACCTGGCAGCCCAGGCCATGCAGGATGCCGGCGAACTCGGTGGCAATATAGCCGCCCCCTACCACCGCTACCCGCTCAGGCAGCGTGTCCAGATAGAACAGGTCATCGGAGATCCGTGCCAGCTCACAGCCGGGAAATTCAGGCACAAAGGGCTTGCCGCCGGTGGCGATCAGGATATTGGCTGCGCTCAGCTCCTGGTCGTCGACAGCAACTAGCCCCTGGCCCAACACCTTGCCATGTCCCTCAAAAACAGTGACTCCGGCCTGATCAAGGATGCGCTGGTAAATGCCATTCAAGCGCTGAATTTCCCGGCTCTTGTTATCCCTGAGGGTTGCCCAGTCGAATGACCAGCCCTGAACGGAAAAACCGAAATCTTCAGCCAGCGCAAATTCCTGGGGGAAATGGGAGCCATAAGAGAACAGCTTCTTGGGGACACAGCCCACATTGACACAAGTACCGCCAAAAAAACGTTCTTCGATGATGGCTACCCGCGCGCCATGGCTTGCAGCCATCCGCGCCGCACGAACACCGCCGGAACCGGCACCGATTACCACCAGGTCAAATTCTGTTGTCACTGCTGTCTCCTGTCAGGTTTGCCCCTATTGTGCGCAGGGCGAAAGGATTAACAAGGCTGATGAGCTGATACATGCCATAGCTAACAGCAATGGATTTGTCCCCATACGAGAATAGAGTCGAAATGTGCGCCAGCCCTCTTGGGCGTCGAGGGCTGCGATAGTATGATGTTTGAGCGCTGGCCGGGTACGCTCAGCGGCTCATACCGACAACTCGTCGGTCATGGGTAATACCTGTAAAGCCTGACGTTATCATGGGGGTAACGTTCGGCCAGAAAAGCTCCAATGGCTTTTCCTTACAACAACAACGCGTGGCACACCACAGCGGATTCAACGGGGAACGGGACACCAATGCGACTGAGCGGGCTGCTGGCTCTACTAATGAGCGGCATGATCAGTTTTTCAGGCACTGTCGGGGCCAGTGATATTTACAAGTATCGCGCCGCTGACGGCACCATTCTGTTTACCGATCAACCTCAGGATCGGGTTGGCCGCAACCATACCCTGCTATCCATCCGCAAAGGCTGGAACTACCAGCACCGCGCCCTGAGTGATGCAGAGCGCGACCGCTACGATAATCTGATCACTCTGGCGGCAGGCCAGCATCGGGTGGACCCGGCTCTGGTAAAGGCCGTAATCCATGCTGAGTCCTTGTTCAACCCTCAGGCCGTTTCCCGTGTTGGCGCCCAGGGATTGATGCAGTTGATGCCAGAAACCGCAGCTTATCTGGAAGTCAGCAATCCTTTTGATGCCAGAGAAAACATCCTCGGCGGCACTCGCTTCCTGGCGTACCTGAAAGGCAAATTCTCCACCCTGGACCATATCCTGGCGGCCTATAACGCTGGTGAAGGCAATGTGCGCCGTTACGGCGGCATTCCCCCCTTCAAGGAAACCCAGGCCTATGTCCGTAAGGTGAAACAATTACGCCAGCGCTACAGCAGCCACTTCGTTGCCGGGCTGGGCGAAGAGAAAGTGGTCTACGCCTCCCCCATCCGCTAATAAGGTCCCTCATTTTCGGTAAGAGGTGGTCAGCATACGAACTACTGTCGGAATGAGGCTTACCTGTTCGGCGGTATGGCACTAGGTGCGTTACTTTCCCTACGGTCCTATGCAGGCAGATCCACGCCCAACCAGGGGCCGTCATAACTGAGCGGGTATTGCTCGAGTTGGTAGCTGGCGCTGAGACAACGACCACTTCGCAGGGAAAACATCAGTCCATGCCCCGGGCAGCGCAGCTCGCCATGGCTAATGGTGCAACGGTCGAGTGGAAAATCCGCATGGGGGCAGCGCCTTTGCATTAACCGGGACTCCCCCTCCTCATGAATCAGCAGCAGTTCCAATCGGCCCACTTTGACAGGCAGTCGCAGACCGTCGTACAAATCCAGCGTCCTGAGCAGTCGATGAAACATGGCTTACCTTCATCCAGGTTTTTGAACTTGCGATCCATGGCAGGCCACATTCCTCTTGCTCATCCCTCTATCCGAGTCCACCGACTCTTCAAGAATAAAGGAGAAAAAGAAAACCGCTGAGAAGCGTCTCTGCCAAACCGCCCATAACGTAAAAAGCCCGCAAACGCGGGCTTTTTACTGTGCTGTGAAGCACCTTGCAGGTCAAGCGGGCAAAATGATCAGTTGCCGTGCTTCTCCGCCAGGTAGAACCAGGTATCGAGCACCGAGTCCGGGTTCAGTGACACGGAAGAGATCCCCTGCTCCATCAGCCATTTGGCCAGATCGGGATGATCCGAAGGACCCTGGCCACAGATGCCGATGTACTTGCCCTGGGCATTACAGGCGTCAATGGCCATCTTCAGCAACTTCTTGACCGCCGGATCACGCTCGTCAAACAGGTGGCTGACGATACCGGAGTCCCGGTCAAGCCCCAGGGTTAGCTGGGTCAGGTCGTTGGAGCCGATGGAGAAGCCATCAAAGTGCTGCAGGAAGTCGTCGGCCAGCAGTGCATTGGTGGGAAGCTCACACATCATGATCACACGCAGACCATTCTCGCCACGCTTCAGACCATTCTTGGCCAGCAGATCAACAGCCTGCTCTGCTTCGCCCACAGTCCGCACGAAGGGCACCATGATTTCCACGTTGGTGAAGCCCATTACGTCACGGACTTTCTTCAACGCACGGCATTCCAGCTCGAAACAGTCCCGGAAGTTCTCGCTGATGTAACGGCTGGCGCCCCGGAAGCCCAGCATGGGGTTCTCTTCTTCCGGCTCGTAGAGCTTGCCGCCGATCAGGTTGGCATATTCGTTGGACTTGAAGTCGGACAGGCGAACGATCACCTTTTCCGGGTGGAAAGCGGCGGCCAGGGTGGAGATCCCCTCGACCAGCTTTTCCACGTAGAAGTCCACCGGATCACCGTAACCGGAAGTGCGCTTGTCCACGTTCTGCTTCACATCTTTGGGCAGAGTGTCGTAGTTCAGCAACGCCTTCGGGTGCACCCCGATCATACGGTTGATGATGAATTCAAGACGTGCCAGGCCAACACCCTGGTTCGGCAGGCCGGCGAAATCGAAGGCCCGGTCCGGGTTGCCCACGTTCATCATGATCTTGAACGGCAGCTTGGGCATGGACTCAATGGAATTACGCTGGATATCAAATTCCAGCTGACCTTCATAGATCTTGCCGGTATCGCCTTCGGCGCAGGAGGCAGTCACTTCCTGACCGTCTTTCAGCACCTCAGTGGCATCGCCACAACCTACGATGGCAGGGACACCCAGCTCACGAGCAATGATCGCCGCGTGGCAAGTACGTCCACCACGGTTGGTGATAATGGCCGCCGCACGCTTCATGACCGGTTCCCAGTCCGGGTCCGTCATGTCGGTAACCAACACATCACCCGGCTGGACCTTGTCCATTTCCTTGATGTTGGTAACGATCCGCACCTTGCCGGCACCGATACGCTGGCCAATGGACCGGCCCTCTACCAATACCTTGCCGGTCTGCTTGAGCAGGTAGCGCTCCATGACATTCACATCGGAGCGGCTCTTCACGGTTTCCGGGCGGGCCTGCACGATGTAGAGCTTGTTGTCGTCGCCGTCCAGCGCCCACTCAATATCCATGGGCATACCGTAGTGTTTTTCGATCTCAATGGCCTGACGGGACAGGTTTTCAATCTGCTCGTCATTCAGGCAGTAGACCATGCGTTCGGCATTGTCCACTTCCACAATTTTCACAGACTTGCCCGCGGAGGCTTCGGCGCCATAGACCATCTTCTGCATCTTGCTGCCGAGATTGCGGCGCAGGATGGCGGGTTTCTTGTTCAGCAGGGTTTTCTTGTGAACGTAGAACTCATCCGGATTCACCGCCCCCTGCACCACCATTTCACCCAGGCCGTAGGAAGCGGTAATAAAGACCACGTCCTTGAAGCCGGACTCGGTGTCCATGGAGAACATCACGCCAGCGGCACCAGTCTCGGAACGCACCATGCGCTGAACGCCGGCGGACAATGCGACCAGCTTGTGATCAAAGCCCTGGTGAACGCGGTAACTGATGGCGCGATCATTAAACAGGGAGGCAAACACTTCCTTGACGGCAATCATGACGCTGTCGATGCCGCGAATATTCAGGAAGGTTTCCTGCTGACCGGCAAAGGAGGCATCGGGCAGATCTTCCGCAGTTGCAGAAGAGCGTACCGCCACCGGCAAATCAGCATTTCCTTCGCCAATCTGTGCGTAAGCCTCGCGGATAGCGCTGTCCAGCGCTGGCTGGAACGGTGCGTCCACAACCCACTGGCGAATCTGCTCGCCGGTCTTGGCCAGAGCAACCACATCCTCAACATCCAGCGCGCTTAAGGCCTCGTTGATTTTCTGGGTCAGATTGTTGTGCTCAAGGAACTCGCGAAAGGCTTCAGCGGTGGTGGCAAAACCGCCCGGAACGGAGACACCCGCTGCCGACAGATTGCTGATCATTTCACCGAGGGATGCATTTTTGCCGCCTACGCGCTCAACGTCATTTTTCCCCAGGTCCTGAAACCAGACTACATATTCCGCCAAGGTCGTCTCCTTTTTACGTATTACCGTTGATTACTGGCCTGAGCCGGCGCTAATCGAGCCGCCATTCTACTCAAAACCCGCACAGTTTGCCCGCCCCTCGTCGTAATTTGGGTACGACTTTGGTCAATCCCTGCATCTGTGACTGGCCAGGCCCCGTCCGGGAGCACTATCCCATTGAAAATGAAAGGGTATTTAACCTGCGGACCAGTCTATGCGGCGCAGTTTAGAAGGATGTGAAGGCAGGGACAACGCCCAAGGCAGGATTTACCCGATTAGTTCAGAGATACCACTGGCCCCTGACTGTCGCTGCCTCTAGACTGTGATCATTGAAAACAATGACTTACGAAACCCCGTAGGAGCGGCGCTTGAACCGAAAATCACTCAAGACACGCCCTGCCAAGCGCATTGGCGGCTCAAGCGCCGCTCCTGCGGGCACAGAAAACGGCTGAAACCAATGAAAAGAACGGCATTCTATCTCTCCGATGGCACCGGCATCACTGCAGAAACCCTTGGCCACAGCATGCTCAGCCAGTTCGGTGATATTGAGTTTGTGCAGATCACCCTGCCCTTCGTCCAGTCTGATGAACAGACCCGGGAAGCCATCGCTCGCATCAACAGAGCGTCTGTAGAGGATGGCCAGAAGCCCGTTGTCTTTTCCACTCTGGTCAACAACGACCATCGCACCCTGCTGCACGGCTGCGACGGCCTGGTACTGGATCTGTTCGGTGCCTTCCTCAACCCCCTGGAAGACGAACTGGGCGTACGCTCCAGCCACAAGATTAACCAGAGCCACGCCATCCGCGACGCGGAGTCCTACCGCATCCGTATCAATGCCGTGCATTTTGCCCTGGACAACGATGACGGCGCCCGCACCCGCCACTACGATCAAGCGGATGTGATTCTCATCGGCGTCTCCCGCTCCGGCAAAACCCCGACCTGTCTCTACCTGGCACTTCAGTTTGGCTTGTTCACTGCTAACTACCCACTCACCGAAGACGACTTCGACGACCTGCGGCTGCCCAAGCCTCTGGTCGAGCACAAGCAAAAGCTCTTCGGCCTCACCATCAACGCCGACCGCCTCAGCGCCATCCGCAGCGAGCGCAAAGCAGGCAGCAAATACGCCGCCCT
>NZ_JBNPEC010000165.1:0-4173 GCF_051117345.1 Alcanivorax sp. | reverse complement strand
CGACAGCAACAACCCGGATAGCTTCGATAACAGCACCGGCACCACCCTGGCGCTAGCCTTTGCCGTGGACTACCAGCAAGCTTCCCGGGCGCCGGACCAGATCCAACTGCAGGGAGACCTGAGCAACGCCAGGATCAACGAACTGAGCCTGCCGGAAGGGAACTGCACCATTGCCTCGGATCAGCGCAGCTATAGCTGCTCTCTGACACCACCCTTCACCCCTGCCAGCCTGACACTGCGCATCACCAGCACCACCCCGGCTGACGCTCTTCTGACACAGACAGCCACGATCAGTGGCAGCGAAGTGAAGGACATCCTTCCCGGTAACAACCAACTGACCACCCCTCTGGCCTATGACATTGTGTCCAGCCAGCCCAACGACCTGCAGGCCCAGGTCCAGCAGGAGCCCCCACAGGCGACCCTGACCTGGACCGACCGGGCATTTACCGAAACCGGTTACCGGATCGAGCGCGACAGTAACAACAGCGGCTGGGCGCCGCTGGTCAGCCTGCCGGCAGACAGCGAGAGCCATACCGATACCGGCATCGACACTGATCGCAACTATCAGTACCGGGTCATTGCCGAAGGCAACGACATCACCGGCGACAGCTCCAACATCGTCAGCATCATGGTCGAAGGCACACCGACTGCCCCGGCCAACCTGACCACGGCCTTGGCGCAAGACGGCATCCAGTTGACCTGGAGCGACCAGGCGGACAATGAGCAACGCTACGAAATCCAGCGCCGCCGGGACAATAATGGCAGCTGGACAGCCTGGACCAGTCTGGTCGAAGACCTGGCCGCGGACAGTGAGCAATATCTGGACAGCACCGCCGTACTCGGCGAGCGCTACCAGTACCGTGTCATTGCCCATAACGCCACCCTGGCCTCCGCCCCCTCCAATCTGGCCGAGATCCAGTTTGGTTCACGGCCCGAAGCGCCTTCCAACCTGACCAGTCGCCTGCTGGAAGACGCCCTCCGCCTGATCTGGCAGGACAATGCCGACAACGAAACCGGCTTCCGGATTCTGCGCCAGCAATTCAACGGGCAGACCTGGAGCGAGTGGCAGAGTCTCGCCGAGCTGGGCAGTAACCAGAGCCGCCACGATGACAGCTCTGTCGTCACAGGCACGCTATACCGTTATCAAGTGCAGGCCTTCAATGCCGTGGGCTCCTCGCCGCTCAGTAACAGCGCTGAGCGGCTCTTCGAGCGCACACCGGCCGGCCCTGACAACCTGCAGGCACAGCGCCAGAACACCGCCGTGGTATTGCAATGGCAGGATAATGCCGACAATGAATTCGGCTTCCGCATCGAACGCCAGCGCTGGGACGGCGACACGTGGCTTGCCTGGCAGGCCATCGCTGAGCTGAATGCCAACAGCACCCGCTACACCGATACCCGAGTCACCATCGGCAACCGTTATCGCTACCGGGTAGCCAGCCTCAACAGTGCCGGCAGCTCCACGCCCTCGGCGGCGGCGACCATCGCCCTGAACAACGAGATCACCCCAACCGGCGATGACAACACCCTTAACGACGACACTCCGCCACAAGATTTCGGCGATGACGGCGGCAGCGCCGGCTTCCTGACCGGCCTGCTGGCACTGCTGGTGTTGCGGCGCCGTAAAGGCAGCGCCTCATGCTGAGCTCGCGCCCGCTGATAACGCTGCTGCTTGCAACCCTGTCCGCCTGCCAGGCGGGCAGCCCGGACGCCGCAAATGACCCTTTGATCCAGGCACGACAGCGCTGGGCCGACCAGGGTCTGGAGCATTACCGCTACCAAGCCCGCCAGCAATGCTACTGTGGTCCCCGGGCCCTGCTCCCCGCCAGTGTTCTGGTCAGCGACCAACAGGCCCGATTGGAAAACCCCGACAATGACGAGCTGGCGCCCCTGGCCCGCACCGTGGAAGCCTGGTTTGCCCTGATTGAGGAAAAACAACGCAAAGGGTGGCACCAGGTAGACGTGGACTACCACCCGCAGCAGGGTTATCCCCGCCATATTCGTCTGGATTTCGATCCGCGCATGGCGGATGACGAGCAGCAATACTGGATCAAGGATCTGACTCCAACAGCGGCCACCCCCTGACCCCCCGGACGCCCTACTGGCCAAGCCGCCACTCACCCCTCATAATGCCGCCACTTCCGAGGCGGGCCCCGGGCCCGCCCGTGTCATGGGGCCTTCATGCCCCGACGACACCATCAACCGTAATTTCCCGTGTGTGCTCAGCCGCACACCCGCCGCCCGCGCGGCCTGCGATGCCAGGCATCGCCAACAGCCAGACAAAGAGGACACCCCATGAGCCGCAAGCACTCCGAACAGCTTTTCCGTCAGGCCCAGAAACACATTCCCGGTGGTGTTAATTCCCCGGTACGAGCCTTCAAAAGCGTAGGCGGCACCCCGGTGTTTTTCCACTCCGCCAGCGGCGCCTATCTGCACGATGAAGATGACAACCGCTACATCGACTACGTGGGATCCTGGGGCCCGATGATCCTCGGCCACAACCATCCCCAGGTGATTGCCGCCGTGCAGGCCGCCGTGCAGAACGGCCTCAGCTTCGGCGCTCCCACCGCCACCGAAGTGGCCATGGCGGACAAGGTCTGCGAACTGGTGCCCTCCATGGACATGGTGCGCATGGTCAACTCCGGCACCGAAGCCACCATGAGTGCCATCCGCCTAGCCCGGGGCTATACCGGCCGCGACAAAATCATCAAATTCGAAGGGTGCTACCACGGGCATGTGGATAGCCTGCTGGTGAAGGCCGGTTCCGGCGCCATGGGCATCCCCGGCTCACCGGGTGTGCCCGCCGCCGTGACCGGCGATACCCTGGTTTTGGATTACAACGACGCTGCCAGCGTAGAAGCCGCCTTCAATGAATACGGCGACCAGATTGCCGCCGTCATCGTCGAGCCGGTGGCCGGCAACATGAACTGCGTGCCGCCCACCAAGGCGTTCCTGCAGGCCCTGCGCCAATACTGTGACGACCACGGCAGCGTGCTGATCTTCGACGAAGTCATGACCGGCTTCCGGGTAGCCCTGGGCGGCGCTCAGGCGCTCTACGACGTGACCCCGGACATGACCACCCTGGGCAAGATCATCGGTGGCGGTATGCCGGTGGGCGCCTTTGGCGGCAAGAAAGCGATCATGGAACATCTGGCACCGCTGGGCCCGGTCTATCAGGCCGGCACCCTGTCTGGTAACCCGGTGGCTATGGCCGCCGGACTGACCACCCTCAACCTGCTCAGCGAACCCGGTTTCCACGAGGCTCTGACGGAAAAAACCACCCGCCTGCTGGATGGCATGACGGCAGCTGCCCACGCCGAAGGCGTCGCCTTCACCACCGCGCAAGCTGGAGCCATGTTCGGCTTGTTCTTCACCGACCAGAGCCGTATCAGTAGCTTCGCGGACGTGATGGCCTGCGACAGCGAGCGCTTTAACCGCTTCTTCCACGCCATGCTGGACCAAGGCGTGTATCTCGCCCCCAGTGCCTTTGAAGCGGGTTTCGTGTCAGCAGCGCACAGCGATGAGGACATCGACGCCACCATTGCGGCAGCGCGCAAGGCGTTTGCGAAGGTGTAATCAAACCTATCAGTAGGAGCGTCGCTCGCGGCGCGATAACCCAACATTTAAAAAGACGGTATTACCACAGAGGGCACAGAAACACAGAGAAATGCGTTCTTTTTCTCGGTGAACTCTGTGCCCTCTGTGGTGAAAATGCTTTTGATCCTGGTCTGTGATCGCGCCGCCAGCGACGCTCCTACGGAAGGGTTGGTCAGTCGCGAACCAACGTCACCATTTTTCCGTTCGTCAGGCCCAGCAGATCTTGCGGCGCCATGGCGATTTCCAGCCCGCGCCGACCGGCGCTCATGTAGATGGGATTGTGTGATTGGGCACTGGAATCCAGATACATCGGTAGCCGTTTTTTCTGCCCCAGCGGACTGATACCACCGAGCACATAGCCTGTCAGGCGCTGCGCCCTGTCACCCGGACACATGGCCGCCTTCTTTCCACCATGGGCCCTGGCCAGACATTTCAGATCCAGTTGATGCGCCACCGGCACCATGGCCACCACCGGCTGCTCATCACCAGCGCCAACAGCGTCTTGAAGACCGTTTCCGGAGGCAGCTGCAAGACGTCCGCCGCTTCCAGCCCGTCGCTTTGCGCCTTGGGCTCATG
>NZ_JBNPEC010000107.1:0-21456 GCF_051117345.1 Alcanivorax sp. | reverse complement strand
CATCCACCTGTTCCACGGCCAGGTTGCTGGCGGTGGCATTTAATTTGCCCGGCTGACTGACAAGGGCGGTCACTTGATGACCGCGACGCAGGGCTTCTTCACGCAGGGCAGAACCGATAAAACCGCCGGCACCAATCAATGCAATCTTCATGGGGTATCTCCTGATTCAATGTGTTTCGACTAGTATCGGCATTTGCACTGATTGGAAAAATAGCCTAATAAGTAAATCAGTGTTGTTGATTTCTGAACAGTGGGGCTGACGTGGAAGCGGAATTCGATCTCAATGCCTTGCCCTTGTTTCTGGCCCTGGCCAGGGCGGGGAGCTTTACCGGCGCAGCGGAACGGCTGGGGTGCAACAAGAGCAAGGTCAGCCTGTCTATCAAGCGCCTGGAGCAGCGCCTGGGTGTGGCGCTGGTCACTCGCACCACCCGTCAGGTACAACTCACCGAAGCCGGTGAGCGGCTGCTGGCCGGGCTGACGCCCCTGTTTGCCGAGCTGGAAGGCTTGCTCGATCAGGTGGAGACCGACCAGCAGACCCTGCAGGGGGAGCTGCGTATTACCGCCCCGGAGGATTTCGCTGCCCAGGTGGTGGCGCCGGCGGTGGTGGCCTTCAACGCGCGCCACCCGCAACTGGAGATCGAATTGCGCACCGGCGACAGCGTGGCGGACATGGTCAAAGAGGGCATCGATCTGGCCATTCGCCTGGGCTGGTTGAAGGATTCGTCGTTGCGCGCCACTCGTCTGGGGGAATTCGAGCAGTTTCTGGTGGCGTCTCCGGCGTTCATGGCAAACCATGGGCCGGTAACCCATCCCCGGGAGCTGGCCGCCTTGCCCTGGGTGACGTTCACGCCGTTGCCGTCCCCACTGACCTGGACTTTTTCCAGGGCAGACGAGCGTTGCACAGTACGCATGCAGGGAGCATTGAAAGCCAATGCCACAGCGGTGACCAAACAGCTGCTGTTGCAACAGGCAGGGCTGTCGGTGCTGGCGGATTCCATTGCCGCTGACGCCCTGGAGCGGGGCGATCTGGAGAGAGTGCTGCCGGACTGGGATTTGCCCGGCGGTGGCATTTACGCGGTCTACCCGCCGGGGCGTCATACCCCGGCCAAGGTGCGGGCCTTTGTGGAATTTCTGCGCGAGCGGTTATGAAATGAGTTATGTGAAGAGCTATGAAGAGGAAACTCTCAGCCGCGATGCGGTGGAGCAACGCCCCGGCACCTGGGTGCTGGAGTTCGGCGCCAACTGGTGCGGCTACTGCATCGCCGCCCAGAAAGACATCGAAACCGTGTTGGCTCCCCGTGACGATATACACCATGAAAAAATTGCCGATGGCCCCGGTCGCCCCCTGGGGCGAAGCTATCGGGTCAAGCTCTGGCCTACGCTGATCCTGGTTCGCGACGGCAAGGAAATAGATCGGGTCGTTCGCCCCACTAGTGCTGATCAGATCCGCCAGCTACTTGCGTAGGAGCGTCGCTGGCGGCGCATCAGAAACCAAGATCAAAAGCCTTTTCACCACAGAGGGCACAGAGCACACAGAGAAAAACCGGTTTTCCCTCAGTGATCTCTGTGCCCTCTGTGGTAAATACCGCTTTTCAGGTTTTGGGTTTATGCACTTCGTTCCGGTTCGCGCCGCCAGCGATGCTCCTACGATTTAATGGTTTCAGGTGCGGTTTCCAGCACCACCTTGCCCACCGATTGCCCCGAGCGCAGCAGCGCCAGAGCTTCATGGGCATCCTTAAAGGCAAAGCGATGCCCCACATGGGGTGGTGGCTGGGCTATTGCTTCCAGTTCTTTCAGCAACGCCTGCATCTTGCCTTTCTGTTCCCATAACCAGATCAGGTTGAAGGCCAGCACCGAGCGGTTGCTGCTGATCATCTCCATCACGTCGTAGCGGGGGCGGCGCAGGTAACGCCAGGCGGCTTTCAGGTAGTTGGGGCGATTGTGGCTGGGGGTGAATTCGGCGGCGCCGAATACCACCAGCCGCCCCATGGGGTTGAGGGCGTTGAAGCTGGCGGTCTGAACCTTGCCGCCGATGGCATCCAGTACCAGGTCGAAGTGTCGTTTATCCCGTTGCAGCTGCCCGGCAAAGTCTGCCTCGCGGACCAGGATATCCTCGAACCCTTGTTGCCGTAGCCAGACGGCTTTCTCTTCGTTGCCCACCGTGCCGGTGGGGCGGGCGCCCAGCGCCTCTACCAGTTTCATGGCCTGCAGGCCCACGCCACCGGCGGCGCTGTGGATCAGCACCTGCTGGTCTGCTTGCAGGGCACCAAGATGGGTGAGGGCATACCAGGCGGTCAGGGTCTGTGCCGGCCAGGCGGCGCCCTGAGCATAGTCCCACTCCACGGGCAGCGGGATCAGGTAATCCGGCTCGCTGTCGATGACGGAGGTATAGCCGCCAAAGCGGGTGACGCCCATGACCCGGTCGCCTGCTGCGAATTCGTGGGTTTGTGCCCCGGTTTCCAGCACTTCTCCGGCAAACTCCAGGCCAGGGGTAAAGGCGCCTTGCGGGGTGGCGGAATACAGACCGGTGAGGGCAAAGATATCGGCAAAGTTCAAGCCGACGGCATGCACCTTGATGCGGACATGATTATCCGCCAGGGCGGGCAGGTTGCCGGTGTGCAGCGTCAGCCGCGCCATATTGCCGGCGCGGTGGGTCTGCCAGTAACGAAATGTGCTCATCCCAGACTCCGGCACAAAAGCGGGAGTATGGGACGAGGAGGGACGTAGCTCAATGGGCCTTATTGCAGAGCCTTGTGGAGCGGCTGGTCGACACTGAAGCGGCCACCACCGGACAGTGCCAGGGAGACGCTGGCGGCCAGCAGGGCCAGGCCGAACTCGTAGCCGTTGTTGCTCATGAACAGGCCGTTGTCGATATGCACGGTGACGATGGCCACGATCATGGTAAAGGCCAGGGCCACGGCGGCCGGGCGGGTGAGCAGGCCGATCAGCAGCGCCAGGCCGCCGAGGAATTCCGCGCTACCTGCACCCAGGGCCATCAGGTAGCCGGGCTCCAGGCCGATGGAGGCCATCCACTGGCCGGTGCCTTCCAGGCCATAGCCGCCGAACCAGCCGAACAGCTTCTGGGCACCGTGGGCCATGAAGATGATGGCCACCGGCAGGCGAAGAGCGAGTGGAGCCAGAGTGTTGTCGGTACGGGTCAGGCTGGTAAGCAGGTTTTTCATGGCTTGATGTCCTTCTCAATTCAAGTATCAGTAGTGAAGCGATGGGGATATTTAAATATCAACTGGTAAGGATTAAAAGCGGTATATTTTGCTGTTTTTGTTCTAATTATTGAATGTATCAGAGCTGTACCTGATATTTCGCTGAAGTATTGTGCGGGTAGCAACTCAGGTGGCGATGCCCTCTTTCCTTTTCCCGGCCCAGACGCTTGAATGGCACACACTGGAATGTCTTCACTGGGAGTAGAGATGGTCAACAATCCGGATATCGGCAAGCTGGTGCTGCGTTTGACGTTGGGCTTACTCATGCTGTTGCACGGTATCAGCAAGTTGCAACATGGGGTGGGCTGGATTTCAGGGGAGCTGGCTTCCCACAACCTGCCTGGTTTTCTGGCCTATGGGGTCTTTATCGGTGAAATCATTGCCCCGTTGATGGTGATACTGGGAGTTCATACCCGTATTGGTGCGGTGTTGATCGCGGGCAATATGCTGGTTGCCATTGTGCTGGTGCACATGGGTGAGATATTTGCATTGAGCAAGACGGGCGGCTGGGCATTGGAGCTTCAGGGCTTTTTCCTGTTCTCCGCCGCTGCCGTTTTCTTCCTGGGGGCAGGTAAATATGCCATCAGAAAGTGATCGGGGATAAGCGGGCGCTTTTCCGTTCAGCACGACTCAAGGCCGCTTCCTGACCGGGCGGCCTTTTTCTTTCGGGGTTGCGCGTTCAGGTACAGTAGCGACCATACTGGCTTAGCGCCTTGCTGCTGTGCGGGTCAACAAGGTCTACCCACACTTGCAGGGAAGCCTGGTCCCGGGTGTTCTGCAGATTGGTGAAATCCCCGGCGACGATATTGCCTTTCAGGGTATCGCCTGCCTGAGGTGTGGCGCCGTCCAGTTGCTTGACCAGCACCATGCCGCCACGGGTGTTGAGCAGCATGTATTCACAGCTCTGGCTGAGGACGACAGTGGCCTGTTGCTGATTGGCGTGAGCCGTCTGACCGAGCAACATACAGCCCGCCAGACCGGCACCGAGCAGATGCAGTTTGAGTGCTGACATGGTGATCCCTTCCTTTTTATTGTTACACCTACACCTTACGTTGGCGTACCGGCCCGGCCTGTTGTGCAATGTCAGTAAAGCTGTAACCGGGGTGTAGTGTTTTTTTACATTCCATCGACTGCTAGGGAGCCTCTGAATAACTCCTTGGATGGTGGCACAGGCGATGTCACGGCAACATCATCGTTATGTCTCTTTATGCAGTAGGGAATTCGGGCGATGAAAGCCGATTTGAGTAATAGGAAAGACAGGGTCGAGTGGGACGATCAGAGCAGGGATTGGATACAAAAAAGCCGCACCCGAAGGTGCGGCTTTTAGGTTGGCAAGGTTGCCGGGAGAAGGGTTATTTCAGTTCCTTGGAACTTAGACCCAGTACCCGACGGGCAATAACCAGTTGCTGGATTTGCTGGGTGCCTTCGAAGATATCCAGAATCTTCGAGTCGCGGGCCCATTTTTCCAGCAGCTCATCTTCGGTGTAGCCGATGCTGCCGGCCAATTCCACGCAGCGCAGGGTGATCTGATTACCCACGCGTCCTGCCTTGGCCTTGCAGATGGAGGCTTCCAGGGTATTGGCCTTCTTGTTGTCAGCCATCCAGGCAGCTTTCACCGCCAGCCAGTAGGCCGCTTCCCAGTCCGCTTCCATCCGGTAAATTTCCGCTTCCACTGCGGAGCAGTTGTCCACCGGCTTGCCGTAATCATAGTTCATGCTGTCTTTCAGCAATTCCTTGATGCGCTCCAGTGAGGCCTTGGCACAGCCGATGGCCATGGCGGCTACCAGCGGGCGAGTGTTGTCGAACGTCTCCATGACGCCGGCAAAGCCCTTCTTGGTATCAATTTCCGGGCTGCCCAGCAGGTTTTCCGCCGGCACACGGCAGTCGATGAAGTTGATGGCGGCGGTGTCGGAAGCGCGGATGCCGAGCTTTTTCTCCAGACGCGCGAGCTCCATACCCGGGGTGCCCCAGTCCACCACAAACGACTTGATGGCAGCACGGCCCAGTTTCAGATCCAGCGATGCCCACACCACCACACAGTCGGCTCGGGAGCCGGAGGTCACATAGATCTTCTCGCCATTCAGCACATAGTGATCACCGTCTTTTTTGGCGGTGGCACGAATGGCTGCAGAGTCAGAACCGCAGCTGGGTTCGGTGATGGCCATGGCGGCCCACTTGCCCTTGAACCGTTCCAGTTGTTCGTCGTTGGCCACCGCGGCGATAGCCGCATTGCCCAGGCCCTGACGGGGCATGGCCAGCAGGAAGCCGGTATCGCCGTAGCACATTTCCATGGCACCCAGGCAAACGCCCATATTGGCGCCATTTTTTATGCTGCCGTCGTCCTGCACCTTGCCGCTGCCGGTGGTGGCGGCGCCGGCGGAGTTGGCCGGATCACCTTCGTTGAAGCCATCCAGTACCGACGCCAGCATATCCAGCTCTTTCGGGTATTCGTGCTCGCCACGGTCATACTTGCGCGAGATCGGGCGGAGGGTGCTCTGGGCCACCTGATAGGCGTTGTTGATCAGGGGTTTGAACTTCTTGGGAATTTCGATATTCATGGTTGTCTCCCTCCTTACAGGTGCAGGCCGCCAAAGGCGACACCGATGGCACGCAGATCCCGGTACCAGCGCTCCACCGGGTATTCATGGGTGAAGCCGTGACCGCCCAGCAATTGCACGCCGTCGGTACCGATCTTCATGGCCTTGTCCTTGACCAGGGTGCGGGCCAGATGCGCCTCACGCTGGAAGGACTTGCCCTGTTCGGCACGGCTGGCAGCGCGGTAGGTGAGCATGCGCATGGAATCCAGCTCGATGGCGATGTCGGCAATCATGAAGGCCACTGCCTGGCGGTAACTGATCGGCTCACCAAAGGCGGTGCGCTCGTTGCAGTAGGGCACCACATAGTCGAGCACGGACTGGCAGGTACCGATGGCCAGGGCACACCAGGCCAGGGTGCCCAGGTCCACAAAGGCGCGGTAATCGAAATCACCGTTACCCAGGCGGTTTTCCACCGGTACGCGCACATTGTCCAGCTTCAACGGTCGCTGGCCGCTGGCGCGGATACCCATGGAGGGATCATCGCCTGCTACCAGGCCGTCGCTGCCACCTTCCACGATGAATACGGCCGGGCCGTCGTCGGCCTGGGCGGCCACCAGAAAGATCTCTGCTTCGGCGGCCAGCGGCACCAGGGATTTTTCACCGTTGAGGACATAGCTGTCACCGTCCTTGCGGGCGGTGGTCTTGAGGGCCATGGGGTCGAACAGCGGGTAGGGTTCGCACACGGCAATGGTGGCCTTGGGCGGGCTTTCTTCCGCGAAGGTGCTCAGGTACTTGTCCTGCTGTTGCGCGGTGCCCCACTGGGTGAGGGCGTTGGCAACGCCCATGGGGGCAAGGATGGCCACCGCCTGTCCCATGTCACCGTGGGCCAGATCTTCGGCCACCAGCATACTGGTCACGGTGGAGCGTTCGCTGGCAGCGCCGCCGAGGGCTTCCGGTACGGCAAAATAGTTGAGCCCCAGTTCCAGCGCCTGGGCAATGACCTCGTCGCTGGTCTTCTGGGTGGCATCGGCTTCTTCTGCCTGATCGCGCAACACATCGCGGGCAAAGGACTGCACGCTGTCACGAATCATCTGCTGCTCGTCGGTGACGCTCAGATCAAACAGGTCGCGGGTGTGGCCCGGGGCGTTCAGCCGTTCCGGTTTTTTGCCCGGGTTGCTGGACTTGAAAGTGCGGGCAGTGGTGGTGAGCACCTGAAAGCCGCTTTTGGTGAGCGTGTAGGCAAGCCGTTCCACGGTCTTGCGCATGCCGATCTTGTCCAGCACTTCAGAGCTGGCCAGACGGTTAAGCGCGGTCAGCGCATAACCAACTGCATCTTTTGCCATGAGAGTTCGCCTCGTTGTTGTGTCTATTTGCACTCGATTATGGACCGGAGGGGCTCAGTCACATTGACCAGTGTGACCGATGGGTCGGGCCAAGTAGCAACCGAGGGGCGCTGTAGACCTAGCCACAGCGGGCAGGAAAGGGTAGAGGCAGGCGGCTACGAGCTACGCTCGTTGGATAGGGAAAGGCCAAGAAGTTCCCACGAAATCCGTGTTCTCTACGAAGCCGTTGTAGGAGCGGCGCTTGAGCCGCGAACCGCGCTTGCGCGGAAATCGCCCGCAGGGCGATCAGGAGTGTCAGAGCTCGACAGGTTCCAGAAAGAACAGCGGACAGACCTTCGATCTCCGCCGCCTCGCCAAACTCGGTTCGCACCTCAAGAGGTGCTCCTACCTTTAATTAAACTCGCCAATGCTCGAAGCGACGCTCCTAAGGCCCGGGTCGTCCCGTTGAGCGCGGGCAGGGCGCGATTCGATTAGCACGGCCCAGCCCGCGTTGTAGCTTGTAGCGTGAGGCTTGCTGCTGCCTTTAAAGATTCTCGTAACGATTCATATCCAGAACTGCTGCCTCGCTGGGCTGGTGCTCTTCCAGATAACGGGTCAGGTCATGGAAGTAGGTCCAGAACTGCGGATGGGTACGGCGGATACCGAAGCGGGCAGTCAGTGCGGTGAAATCTTTTTCCTTCTCCACTTTCTGCATGGCGGCGACAAAGTCATCCACCTGATCAGCCTGCACGTTGAACATGAAGTTGGGATAGCTGGCCAGTACGCCGGGGTAGATCGTCAGGGTATCCAGGGTTGGCTGGTAGCGCAGGGATTCCCCCAGCATGAAGGCCACATTGGTGTGGGCCCGATTGCGGATCAGGGTATAGATTTCGCGCTCGCCGTTTTCATTTTCCACCCGCAGCATGGTGACCTCGGGCATGAAGTTTACTGCTTTCAGATCCTGGGCCAGGGTGGAAGCAATACTGACCAGCGTGGTTTCCGGTCCTTTTAACCAGCCAGCAATATCATTGCGGTGACAGTTTTCCCCATCGCAACGATTGATTGGGTCCGGACGGGCGTTGATGGCGGCAAAACGTTTCAGCAGGCCAGTGTTGAATTCATTGACCGGGGTATTGGTCTGATACTGGATGCCGGTGGGGTGTTGGGTATCCACCGACGCATAGCTCACATACAGGCGCAGTTTGCCGGTGTTCTGGTACCAGTAGTCCACCACCGGCTTGCGAAGTTCGCGAGGAAAATAACGCAGGGTATTCTGTTCTGAACCGTTGCGAATCAGGTCGAAGTAGAGGCGGGTCTGGGCCTGGTGAGACACAGAACCGAACACATTGAAGTTCACCACCAGGTTGTAATAGCTACGTTCGAACAAGGGATAATCCATTACCCAGGTGGTCAGTGGCAGGTCGCCGATCAAGCCTTTTCGCACCGAGGCATTATCGTGGTGGCGGAAGATGGTCAGCAGGGCGTTGCGGTTTTTGCCGTCGCCGTCCCAGAGGCTTTCCCAGGCGGGTCCTTGTGGGTCTTTTTCCCCGTAGGCCTGGTGTCGGGCGTCCAGATATTCATTGCGATTGCCACTGTATTTGAGCCATTGAGGGCCCAGTGACAGTAAATTGTCTTCCTGGCCGGGCAGGCCGAGGAGGCCACTGACCTTGGCGCGATAATTGTCATCGGTAATGTAGAGGTCGTGATCCGGATCCTGGAACACGGCCCAGAAGTGGTCGCGTATCACATCGGTGGCCACCTGGCCCCGGCAAACCGGCCCGCGAATAAAGGTGCGAACAAAGTATTCCGCTTCATCCAGCATGAACTGGTAACGGGCGCGTGCAGGAATATCCGCAAACGTCTGGAAGGGGTTGGCGCGTTGTTCGTAGCTGTAGCCAGGCAGTGTTTCCACTTCCCAGTCGCCGGCAAAAAACTGCTCCCGGGTGCGGGCCAGTTTTTTGCCGTTGAGCGGAAAAGTAATGTGGGTCTTGTGTGCCAGACTGCCACGAACCGGCGCCAGCCGGTACCAGAAGTGTTCGGGAGGCATGTCGTTGGGGCGCACACTGTCCAGCGGTTTCAGAGGCTCGCCCGGTGGGGTGCTGGAGCGGTACAGCTTATAAAAAAGATTCGGTTTGTCACTGCCATCGCCGAAATAGAGATGAGCCAGGAACAGGTGTTCGTAGAGCCAGCGAGCCACCAGTTGATGGCGCTTGTCTTGCTGGTTGAGCATTTTTTCCCAGGCCTGGATTTGTCGTTGCTCGTCTTCCGACAGATCGAAGGTCTGGTAAGACAACGGGGCACCTTGCTTGAGCCACTGGCTGACCGTGCTGAATTCCTGGTCGGTGAGGCCGGTAACGGCCAGGGGCATGCCGCCCATGGGATGTTTGTCGGCGTAGTCGGCAAACTCCTCGGGCTTGGGGCAGGCATTGACTCGCTGCAATCCCAGAGTGATGTCATCCGGTAATTTTTCGTTGTCGGCAAAACGGTGTTTCCTGCCCAGCTCAAGCATGTTGTAGAGCAGTGATGACTGCATGCCGTCGGTGCTATCGATGACAGAAAAGAAATCCTTTTCGCGCCATTGCGCGGTGGTCAGCGCATCCTGAAACAGCCGGGTAGGAGCCACGGATTCGGTGCGGGCACCGTTGTAGACCTTGTCTTTGCTAGCGCCGCGATCCAGCCCCTCGGGGGCTTCCAGTTTCAGCTGGCAGGGGGCGTCATAGCAGCCGTGACAGGCCAGGCATTTGCTTTCAAAAATGGGCTGGATATCGGTCTGATAACTGAGGGAGCGCTCGGCAGCGACAATGGGAGAAAGCAGGAACAAAACACTGAGCAGGGGCAATCTGACCCGATATCGTTGCAACAAGAACATTTCACTGGCTCCCTGTGAATTTGAATCAGTCTAGCTGTGCCTGCCAGGGGTGGCTACGGTTGTGTCGCCGGGTGGGGGTAAACCTTGTAAAAGGAGAGGTGACGGGTCTACTCAGAACATGGGGACCATGGTGGCAGCCCAGCCAATCAGCACAGCGATCACGGCGGCGGCAGTGAGTTGATGCCTCAGCTGGCGGTACCAGCCTGGCAAGGCTTCGGTAAAAACCATCTGCTCTGTGCCCCAGACAAACACCAGTCCCGCCGCCAGCATGGGCAGGGAGAATTCCAGCGGCAAAAGTAGCGCAAACCAACCCAGCACCGCAGGCATGATGCCAAACAACAGGGTGGGGAACTGGTTGCCACGATCAAACTGATTCAGTGCTCGCCCCCAGTGCACCGCGCCCAGAAAGGCAATGATGATGGCGGCATAGGCGGCCACGCCCTGCAAGGCCCACTCGCGGCAGGTATCCAGCCAGGCAAGCAGTGCCAGGCTGTAAAAGGGAATGAGCCCGCCGTAGGCAAGCCAGCGAGCACGACGGATATTGTTGTCGGTATGAGAGCCCAAGGCGGTCATCCATGACGTGGAGAATTCATACCATTATCTTGCTGCTGGAGTGAAGGTCAGGACAAGGTTATTCAGCGGTTGCCTGATTCCAGGGCCGGGCGGTCAGGTGTTTGGGCAGGTACAACGGGTGGGCGGGTTCTCCTGACCCATTCAGGCGGATGCAATGCATGGCAGGCAATTGGGCCGACACAGCGCTGGCCCGGTCCATGAAGCGGCCGTGGTTGCCCCAGGCTGCCACGACCCGATCTGCCTGCCGGGCCAACTTACGCAGCCACGGGTCGTTTTTCGGGCCCACTGGATCGTCAGCGGCAAACAGATCGTTGGGGTAAGTGGCCCGGTAGGCAAACAGGTTGGCCACGCACAGGCCGGAGTAGCCCCAGTCCCGGGCGAAGCCCATGCAGCGGCGAATGGTGGGGTCATCCTGGCGATGATCGGCGGTGGAGGGATTGAGGCCGATCAACAGCAGGAAATCATCGCCCGGCCCCCAGTGTCGCCACAGGGCATAGCGGTATTGGCGGCAGCGGGAGAAATTGGCACCGCGTTGCAGATCGTGGGAGGACTTGGTCATGGCTGCGTATTGTAGGCATCTGCCATGATATGGCCAGTTTCCAACAGGAGAGGGTGATGGAATTCAGTGATGTGATTCGCGCACGCCACAGCGTGCGTGCCTTTACCGATCAGCCGGTCAGTGATGATCAACTGCAAGCGGTGCTGGAAGCTGGCACCACGGCACCGAGCTGGTCGAATACCCAGCCCTATCAGATCGCTATTGCCCGTGGCGAGGTGTTGGAAAGCCTGCGCCAGGAGTTGCCGCCGCGCTTTGACAAACTGGCGGCGCTGCAGAAGGCGCCGATGTTGAAAAAGGCTCTGGCCTGGCTGCGCAAGGACGGCATCCCCGATGGCGACTTCCGACCGGTCGTTAACTACCCGGAGGATCTGCAGCCGCGTCGGGTTGCCACCGGGCATGGTCTCTATCAACTGCTGGATATTGGCCGTCAGGATAAACAGGCTCGTCATGAGCAGATGCGCGATAACTTCCGTTTCTTCAACGCTCCGGTGGCCCTGTTTGTGTTCATTCACGAAGGGCTGGGTATTTACAGCGCGTTGGATGCGGGGATTTTTCTGCAGAACGTTATGCTGGCGGCCACCGATGCCGGCCTTGGCACCTGTGCCCAGGGGGCGCTGGGTCTATGGCGTTCGCCACTGGAGCAGCATTTCCATCTGCCTAGCAACTACAAGTTACTGTGCGGGCTGTCGTTGGGGTACGAAGCCGACACCCGGGTCAATCAGTTCCGCCCTGAGCGTCAGCCCCTCAGCGAGTTGCTGATCAAGGAAAAATAGCGTTCAGCGCGCGGTGAAGATGCGCAGGATGGGGAAGCGGTGATAGCCGAAAAAAACCATCTTGCGCTGCTGTTCGCCGGCGGCGAAGGAGCCCTCCAGCCCGGAGGGGTGGCGCCGTTCGCCATTGGCGAACTCTGCCACCAGGTAATTATCCTGCAGGATGCGTTTGCCGCCGTCGCTGTTCTCCACTGTGATCAGCGCCCAGCGCTCACCACTGTCACTGCTCAGGGTATTGGCTTCCCGTATTCGAAAGCTGCTGGCACTGGGTTGCAGGGGGCTGTCCCGATCAAAACGGGCGTCACCATCGATCTGCACCGGTGTGTCGAAACGCAGTACGGTGTCATTGTCGGCCCGCGCAGCCGTGCTGGCAGTGGTGTCGGCAATGCCCAGCAACAGCGCCTTACTGAGTCGCAAGCCCTTGTCGGGCCAGGTCACGTGTATGGGTAAGCAGACTGGCATCGCCGATATCTCCATGGCCGGGAACCACGATGCTGGCTTCACTGTAGTGGGTCAGCACGTTTTCCATGGCAACAGGCCAGTGGTTGGCGTCCGAGCCTTCCACATAGCCGATAGCAGTGGCCGAGCCTCCCTTCACTGCGCACCCTCCGATTAATACCTCATCGCGGGCATACCAGACCAGGATATTGTCAGGGCTGTGTGCGGGGCCCGGGTAATAGAGTTCAAGACAAGCGCACTTGATCCGTGATAGCGCCGTGAAAACCTCGAGGCTCCGGGGTGGGGGAATGGCCGGATCGTAGAAGGTGTCGGGATCGGTGCGGGGGATGGTCAGAGTGGCCGGGTGGGCCCAGGCGGGAACGTCCCGTTCCGCCAGCGTCTGTGCGCCGCCCATGCGGTCGTCGTGGGAGTGGGTGAGGATGGCCAGATCCGGTGCCTTGCCAAACTGCTGTTCGATCCAGTCGAGTAACAGCGCTGTGGGGGCCTCGCCCCAGGCGGTGTCGATCAGGGTCAGGGTGTCTTCTTCGCTGATGATCAGCCCGTTGGAGGGATAGCGCTTACCCTGGATCACTTCCCAGGAGCGGTGCACCCAGGTGTGTTCGGTCAGCGGGTAGACCTGCAGATCATCGCTGAGACGGATTTTATCGGCCTGCAGAGGCAGGCTGATAAACAGTAACAGGGCAAGGGCAATACGCATCATGGATCTCCTGATCAGAACACCCATGGTACGACGGTTTGCGATCGGCCGTGTGACGCGCTTGGCACCGGGAAAGCATTTCTCATTTCCGTAGGGTGCACTGAGCCTGAGGCGAACTGCACCCTACGGGGAGTCAAGGTTGCCGTGCCTTAATGAATCTCAATGGTCTTGCTGCCTTGCCCATGGTGTTCGTGGCGGGGAATGGTCAGAGACAGGACCCCGTTGTGAAACACCGCTTCCATGGCCTCGCCGTCCGCGTCTGCAGGCAGATTCAGCATGCGCCGGAATTGCCCGAAACGCCGCTCACTGTAGTGATAGCCATCCCGCTCGGAGCTCTGCCCCTCCTGCTTCTGGCCTGCGATGGTAAGGGCGTCATGGTTAAGGGTGATTTGCAGATGCTGTTTGTCCACACCGGGGAGTTCAGCGGTGATCAGGTAGTGATCATCGCGTTCAAGAATATCCAGGTTGGGGCGGAACGGGATGCTGGGCTCCGCGTGTGGCGCCGGGGTGGTCCAGGCCATATCGCCCAGCATCTGCTCAAACCAGTTATCGAACTCCCGCTCCCAGCGCAGTAGCGGATGCCGTGGTTGTCGCTGTGGCAGGGGCCGTTCGTGGCTGCTTTCCTGGCTCAGCCAGTTCCAGGGAGTCATTTTGTGCATATCCATCGCATTGCCTCCTTTGAGGAAAATTGCCTTTCCTCTTCCTTTTTTGAGGCAAGTAAGCGCCGCTTTCAATGGTTTATTGATTAATATTTGAGCGACTTCAGGTGGGCTGCCCTTGTAATGGCTGCCCGTTGGTGCCACAGATGAGGTGACTGAGGACAAAAAAGGAGAGCGAAATGTCCGATCATCATGTCTACAAGAAAGTGGAACTGGTGGGCTCATCCAAGACCAGTATCGAGGAGGCCATCAATAACGCCCTGGCCAGCGCCAGTGAAAGCCTGAAAATGATGGAATGGTTTGAAGTCACTGAAACTCGCGGCCATATCGTGGATGGCAAAGTAGGCCACTATCAGGTAGGTCTGAAGGTAGGTTTCCGGATTGCCGGGTCTTGATGAACTGAAAGTTACCAGCTACAAAAAAACCGCACCCTTTCGGGCGCGGTTTTTTTGTTTTGCAGCTAGAAGCTAGCTGCTAGTCGCTTATACCGCTTCCAGATCCAGGGAACGCTGGCAGACCCGCGCAGTGCGGATCACGTGGAGCTGACGGGGAGACAGGTCTTCCGGCAGATCGACGGTGCTGTGGTCCTGGTGAATCTTGATCGGACCGATCAGACGGCTGGGCAGTTTGGCTTCGTTGGCGATGGCGCCGACGATGTTGCCCGGCTTGACGCCATGGTCATGACCGACCTGGATGCGGTAGCTGCGCATCACCTTGTCGCTCTTACCCTTGTTGCCACGGGAAGGACGATCATCACGACGGCCGCCTGCCGCGTGGGCCGGTTCACGACGAGAGCGTGTTTCCTTGATCATTTTCGGTTCTTTCAGGATCAGCGGTTCACGTTTGAACATCATCACTGCAAGCGCCGTCGCCATGTCGTTATCGCTGACTTCCATGCTGTCGCGGAGCTGGTTGACCAGTGCGCGGGTTTCGTCCTGGCTGTTGCCTTCCAGCAAGGCGGTCAGTTGCTCCTGGAAGCGGGCAATGCGCTTGGCGTTCAGGTCATCCACTGACGGCAGAGTCATCTTTTCGATGGCCTGGCGAGTGGTGCGTTCGATCTGACGCAGCACGTGCTGCTCACGGCGGGAAACGAACAGAATCGCGTCGCCTTCGCGGCCGGCACGACCGGTACGGCCGATACGGTGTACGTAGGCTTCCGGGTCGCCGGGCATGTCGTAGTTGATCACGTGGGTGATGCGTGCCACGTCCAGACCACGAGCAACCACATCGGTGGCGATAAGCAGGTCGAAGCGCTTGTCCTTGAGGCGCTGAACGGTTTTTTCACGCTGCTGCTGCGGGATGTCGCCATTCAGGGCTTCAGCACGCAGGTTACGGCGGTTCAACTGTTCAGCCAGTTCCAGGGTGGCTTGCTTGGTGCGCACGAAGACGATGATGGCATCGTGTTCTTCGGCTTCCAGAATACGGCACAGGGCATCCAGTTTATTCAGCCCGGCTACGGGCCAGTAGCGCTGACGGATGCTGGTGCCGGCGGTGGCGCCGACGCCATTGTCGATGCGTACCAGCTTGGGGTTCTTCAGGTGCTGATCGGCAACCTTGCGAATCACCGGCGGCATGGTGGCCGAGAACAGGGCCAGCTGGCAGTCGTCCGGCGTACGCTCGAGTACCCATTTGACGTCATCAATGAAGCCCATGCGAAGCATTTCATCGGCTTCGTCGAGCACCATTGCCTGCAGGTTGTTCAGGTTCAGGGAGCCACGTTCAATGTGGTCCATGACGCGTCCAGGGGTACCGACAATCACCTGGGCGCCGTCACGCAGGCCTTTCAGCTGCGTACGATATTCACCGCCGCCATAAATCGGCAGTACCTTGAGTCCTTTGATGCCCTGGGCAAACTCTTCACAGGCTTTGGCCACCTGGATAGCGAGTTCACGAGTGGGGGCAAGAATCAGCATTTGTGGTTGACGCAGGGATGCATCCAGCCGTGCCAGCAGTGGCAGGGCGAAAGCGGCGGTTTTACCTGTGCCAGTTTGTGCCTGGCCCAGCAGGTCGTGACCATCGAGCAACAGCGGGATGGCTTGCGCCTGAATCGGCGACGGCTCCTGGAAGCCCTGACGGGCAATCGCAGCGAGCAGAACCTCGGGCAGGCCTAAATCGGCGAACCCGGAACGGGAATCTGACATGTGTTACCTATGAATTGGGAGGAGGGGCCGAGCGAGCGTCGGCGAGGACGCGAAAGTATACGCCTGTTAAGCGACTGTTGCACGTTTTTTCGCCAATGTGGCTGGTGGGGAGGGGGTTCGGGGAGTTGCAAGTTGAAAGTTGCAACGCGGGCCGGTGTTGCTGCCATCGGGCATAGGCCCTACCCGCGCTCCCCGGTAACGGTGGTGCTGTTCCCGTGACATTGCATGTCATCTTGGGTGGGAGGTGTTGCCAGCACCGTCAATGATGGCCGGCAATCGCGGGCATGGCCTAGGCCGTATGGCTCGGGTTGATCCGCGTTGTAACTTTCAACTTGTAACTCGCTCCTGCTCCCTAGTTCAACGGATAAGCCGTCCAGCCGTCGGTCCAGTTCTGTACGCTGCCGGGGCGCACTGCACCGAGATAGGTGGCGGCTTCGTCCCAGAATTCGCCTTGGGGAATGGGGCTGGCGCCATTACGGGCTGGCGAGCGAGAGGTGGGAGCGAAGTCCGGGTGGGAGGCGCTGGTGGCGTCACGGGTCAGCAGTGGGTCTGTGCCAAACTGGGCGGCCACGGCACTGCTCTGGAAGTAACGGCGTTCGTCGAAGTCCCCGTCGTCATTGTTGTCACCGGTTTCGGGTTCAAAGAAGGTCAGCCCCCGGCTGCCGATACGGTTCACCATCATACTTTGAAAGCTGAGCTCGCCTTTCTGGATGCGCGCCACTGTTTCTGTGCCCTTCAGGTCAATGGTTTCTCCGGAGAAGCCGTCGATGATGATGTTGTGGAAGTGGCCGCCGGAGCCGGCCTTGAGGGTCATGGCACGGTGATACTTGTCGTGACTGCGCGGGCTGATCAGCGTCACGTTGTACATGGTGGGAGCGGATAGAGGGCTGGCGTCAGGGTTGCCGCCCTGGTTGTCACCCTCGAAGGCATTGTCACCGGCATCGGCATGTTGCTGAATGGCAAGGAACTGCACTCGGCCGCGCCAGCCCATATCCCAGTCCAGGGAATCGTCGCCGGCGCCGGTGATGACGATATGCTGCAGATCCACGGTGCCGCCAAACACTTCGATGCCGTCATCCAGTGAGCGGTGTACCTGTACATGGCGGACAATGGTGCCGTCACCGCACCCGCCCAGGGTCAGGCCGTTGAGTTCGTTGTTGGCATAAACTTCGAAGCCGGCAAATTCGATACGGCTGTATTCCATTATTCCGCAGGAAGAGCCCGGGTCACTGCCGCCGAAGGCGCCCCGGGCATCACCATGGGGCACCCCTTCGATCTGGGCGTCCGCCTTGTTGACCGGGGCACTGCCCAGCATTACCACACCGCCCCAGTCACCGGTGGCGCGGGTGCCTTCGGGCTGGTGACTGGTAAAGACGATGGGGGCACTTTCCTGGCCACGGGAAAAAAGGGTGCCGTCGCGGGTAATCACCAGCGCAGAACCGGGGCGGCCCTCAATGCGGGTGCCCGGCTCTATGGTCAGATTGGCACCGGCTTCCACGTAGACGATTCCGTCGAGAATCCAGGTGGTGCCGGCATGCCAGGTCTGGTTGCCAAACACAGAGCCTTTGACCACCTGTTTGCCGGCAACCAGTTGATGAAGGGGCTGATAAGCAAAGTAGCCAATCACACCGAGCATCATCGCGGCCAGACCCAGCCAGGCGTACATCCATTGTGACCTTGCGCTTTGCCCGCTACTGACGGATGCACTGCCCAGGGTTTCAGCGATATCGGGGTTGGTGAGCGGCAGCGAAGAGCCGCTTGCTGGTGGGCGCTTGTGCAGCAGCATGCCGTCTCGGTTGGCGTCCTGCAGTTTCAGGCCCAGGGCTCGGATTTTCCGGTTGTCGCTGTTGACCGCACGGTTAATGACCTCGGCCCGATAGACCGGATCATTGAGCAGTGTATTGAAATGCACAAAGCGCAGGCTGCTGTCATTTTCCTGGTCAAAGTTCTGCTTCAATTGCCACAGCAATTCCACAAGCTGCGCGCGCGGAGACGATACTGCATCCACCATAAATCCCCCCAATCGGATTAGGCGATATTCGGAAAGAAGCAGTGTGTAAAAGAAAGATGACAGGAAGGTGAAAAGTCAAAAGCTACAAGCTACAAGCTACAAGCTACAAGCTACAAGCTACAAGCTACAAGCTACAAGCTACAAGCTACAAGCTACGCTCGTTGGATAGGAAAAGGATAGAAGGTTCCTCGTACTTCGTCATTTCTACGAAGCCGCTGTAGGAGCGGCGCTTGGGCCGCGAACCTTGCGTAGCAAGGAAATCGCCCGCAGTGCGATCAGGAATGGCAAAGCTCGACAGGTCTCTCCAGAAAAAATAGTGCTTTGACGTTGGCCTCTGTTGCCTCGCTACGCTCGGTTCGCACCTCAAAAGGTACTCCTACATCAACGACCTTCGCCAAGGTCGGAATCGCGCCGCGAGCGACGCTCCTACAGAGCCTCCCACAAAAAAACGCGGGCAGGGCGCTATGTGATTAGCACGGCACCCGCCCGCGTTGCAGCTTGTAGCTTGAGGCTTGCAGCTATTACTCTCCGAGAATCGCGTCAGCCCCTTTCTCGGCAATCATCACTGTCGGCGCATTGGTGTTGCCACCGATCAGGGTGGGCATAATGGAGGCATCAATGACGCGCAGGCCTTCCAGGCCGTGGACGCGCAGCTGGCTGTCGACGACGGCCATGTCGTCGCTGCCCATTTTGCAGGTGCCCACCGGGTGGTAGATGTTGTCGCACTTTTGACGCAGGAAGTTACGGATATCCTCGTCGCTTTCCACATTATTGCCAGGGAAGATTTCATCGCCCCGCCAGTCGGTGAGAGCATCCTGAGCCATGATCTTGCGCATGGCCTTGACGCCACGGACCATCCCTTCCATGTCGTCCGGGTGCTCCAGGAAGCGCGGATCAATCAGGGCCGGGGAGCGCGGGTTGGCATCACGCAGGGTGATGTTGCCACGACTCTTGGGGCGCAGAATGCAGACGTGGCCGGAGTAGCCATAGCCCATGCTGAACAGCAGGTTGAGGCCATGGTTGTCCAGTTTGGCGGCGGTCAGGTGTAACTGCAGATCGGGGATCGCTTCGTCCGGGCTGGATTTGATGAAGCCGCCGGCTTCGGCCACGTTGGAGGTGAGCTGACCGGTGCGGCGGTAGAAGAAATCGATAAACCCTTTCAGACCGGAGGTGAGCAGGGCGCCTGGCGCCAGGCTCAGGGTGTCCTTGCGCAGGCTCTTGTGTACCACCAGGGCGTCCGGGTGATCCTGCAGGTTTTCGCCCACACCGGGCAGGTCGTGGACCAGCGGGATGTTGTGCTCGGCCAGTTCTGCTGCCGGGCCCACGCCGGAAAGCTTGAGAATCTGCGGCGAGTTGATGGCGCCGCCGGAGAGGATGACTTCATTGTCGGCCTTCAGGGTGCGGATCTGACCCTTGTGCTCCACTTCCACGCCGATGGCTCGCTTGCCGTCGAAGAGTACCCGATTCACCAGGGCGTCGGTCATGATGGTCAGGTTGGGCCGGTCCATGACCGGGTGCAGATAGGCACGGGACACGCCACAACGCTCACCGTCCTTCTGATTCACCTTGTACATGCCCATGCCTTCCTGGACATCGTTGTTGAAGTCGTCGGTAGCGGGGTGTCCGGCTTGAACGCCCGCTTCAATAAAGGCACTGCTGACAGGGTGGGTGAAACGCAGGTCGGCAATGTTGAGCTTGCCATGGGTGCCGTGGAATTCACTTTCTCCGGGCTCATAGTGCTCACAGCGTTTGAAGACTGGCAGCACTTCTTCAAAGCTCCAGCCTTCATTGCCCAGTGAGGCCCAGTGGTCATAATCCCATTTGTGGCCACGTGTATAGCACATGGCATTTACCGCGGAGGAGCCACCCAGGGTTTTACCCCGGGGGATATAGATCTGGCGATTGTTCAGGGCTTTCTGCGGTACCGTGTAATAACGCCAGTTTCGCGCATTGGAGCGCATCATCAGGATGATGCCGGCAGGAATGCGGATAAACAGGCTGTTGTCTGCCGGGCCCGCTTCCAGCAGGCAGACACGGTTGTTGGGGTTTTCGGAAAGACGGTTGGCAAGTACGCAGCCAGCAGAACCGGCGCCGACAATAATGTAATCAAACTGCATGATGTCTGCCTTGAGCTTGGTTGAGACAGGAAAATCCGGTGAAAGCTCCCCCTCAAGAGAGGGAGTGAATATTCGTAAACAGGATGTCTATTCTAGGAAACACGGCCATGAAAACGAGACCTGTTTGTGACCCGTTGGTCCAATGTATACCAGCACTGCTGTTTTTGTCTTTGGTTCTGTTGCCTGTCAGAGCTGTTTCGGCGGTGCCGGAAGGCTGGCGGGAGGTGGTTTTCGAGGGCAAGACCGAGTACCGCCTGGAACAGGGTTGCTGGCAAAGCCGGGCTCGGGGCACGGCGTCGGGGTTGGTTCGGGAAAGCTCCGTGGATGTGGCCCGCACGCCCCATCTGCATTGGCAATGGCGTGCCGACCAGATAGCGGACTGGCCGGATGTGAGCGAGAGAAGCAAGGCGGGGGACGATTTCCAGGCCCGGGTCTATGTGGTGAAGAAGGGTTGGCTGCCCTGGCAGACCAGGGCCATCAACTATGTCTGGTCCCGGCAAGCGGCGCCGGGCACGTCCTGGGCCAACCCCTTTGCTTCCCAAGCGGTGATGGTGGTCGTGCAGGGGCCGGGCGGTGCCGGCCACTGGCAATCGTTCACACGAAATGTGCGCGAGGATTTTCGCCGCTTTCATGACATGGACGTGGGTAACGTGGATGCGGTGGCGATCATGACCGACGGAGATAACACGGGAACAACGGTGGCCAGTTGCTACCGGTTGCCTGAATTTCGCGCCATTCCTTGATGCGGGTAGTTGCAGTGCGGATGCCGCCCTGTTTATTATTTGTTCAACCCGGTGTTTGTGATCAGGCGGTTGCGGTCGCTTGATCAGAGATAACCGGGCAAAGGCGCCACTACTGTGTGGACCCTATCCAGGAGACAGTCGCTACGTCTGCTTCAGACACCACAGTCTGTTTGCACCTCTGTCTTCTTTTCCCGCTGTCGCAGAATCGTCACTGGTTTACGAGATCCTGTTCCGCGCCTCGGCATTCAGCCGTACCTGGAAGGTTGTGCCTATTTGGGGCGCAGCAATGATCGTGAGGTAGCCCATGAGTGAACGCATTCTGCGTCTCGACAAAACCGGCACTGCCGTTGAATGGCTGGACTGGCAGATGGCTGCCACCCTCTATGCCCGGGGGCTAGTAACCTGGACGCTGGGAGATGTGATCTACCGTCTGCGGGGTGGGACCTGTCGGCTTTCCGGGGAGCGTTCCAGCCTGTCCCTGCATTCCATCATTGCCTGCGATGGTGTGGCCAATCCCCACAAGCGTCCTGCACCGCCATTGACCAACCGGGCGCTTTTCCGGCGTGACCAGCATGTGTGTCTCTATTGTGGCAAGCCTTTCCCGGAACACGTCCTCACCCGTGACCATATTGTACCGACCTCGAAAGGGGGGCGGGATCGCTGGTCCAATGTGGTCTCTGCCTGCCGGCGCTGTAACCAGCGCAAGGGTAACCGGCGCCTTGAATATATCGAGATGGATCTGCTGGCGCTGCCCTAGGTGCCGAACATGGCCGAATAC
>NZ_JBNPEC010000046.1:0-4186 GCF_051117345.1 Alcanivorax sp. | reverse complement strand
AGCCCGGTGGGCTTCAAGAACGGTACCGACGGCAGCCTGGATGTGGCGGTGAACGCCATGCTCAGCGTGAAGCACCCGCACCGTTTCCTGGGCATCGACCCGGAAGGCCGCGTGGCGCTGACCACCACCAAGGGCAACCAGTACGGCCACGTGGTACTGCGTGGCGGCGGCGGCAAGCCGAACTACGATTCCGTTTCTGTGGCGCTGGCCGAGCAAGCGCTGGAGAAAGCCGGTGTCTCCACCAACATCATGGTGGACTGCTCCCACTCCAACTCCAACAAGGACCCGAGCCTGCAACCGCTGGTGATGGAGAACATTTCCAACCAGATTCTGGAAGGCAACCAATCCATTGTTGGCTTGATGGTGGAATCGCATCTGAAGTTCGGTAATCAGAAGCTCCCGGCGAATCTGGAAGACCTGGAATACGGCGTGTCGATTACCGATGGCTGCATCGCCTGGGACACCACCGAGAAAGCCATTCGTGACATGGCCGACAAACTGCGTGATGTACTGCCCAAGCGCAACGACTGATCGCTCGCTGATACGAAGAAGCCGCCTTAATGGCGGCTTTTTTGTGTCTGGGATTTCTCTCAACGGTAGGAGCCAACCTGCTGGCGATCTGCTGGTGTCGCGTATCAATCGCCAGCAGGCTAGCTCCTACAGTGTTTTTTCCATAAAACGGTTCATTGCAGATCAGCGACTGACAAAAGTTCCCTGACCATCTCCACCGACCGCGTAGGCTCAGTACACCCTACGCTTGAAAATCCGTCAGTATTTTTGAACATAAAAAAAGCCCGGCGCGAAGGCCGGGCTTTTTATTTCTGGTTGGCCTGCGCTATTACAGCAGCCCGCCCAGCAAGGTGTCGAACAGATCGGTCAGCGGGTTGTCTTCCGCATCCACACCGCTCGCTTCTTCCAGCAGACAGCCCAGACCCAGGGTCAGGGAGACGTCGCCTTCATCGTTGGTACCGTTCAACAGGGAGCATTCATCAGACAAAGGAATGTCCAGAAACTCGATGTTGTCCAGGGACTCAATGAAACAGGCCGTCGGATCCACGCTGCCAGTGGCAGAGGTTTCCGGGCAAACCTGCTCGGTGAGCGGGTTCGGCTCGCTCAGCGGGCCCAACAGCTCTTCCAGCGCGGCAAGGCCGGCACCGGCTTCGGTCAGACAGTCAGTGGGCGTGGTCGGACCAATCGCACCAGCAGCGGTTTCCGGGCAGAACTGCTCCAGCACCGGGGCCAGCGGGTTGTCGCCACCGCCGCCACCAGGCAGACCACCACCGGCCGCTTCCATGAAGCAGGCAGCAGGATCAATCGGCGCGTTGGCAGCGGCTTCCGGGCACAGCGCCTCGGTCAGCGGGTTGGAGCCCAACAGCAGCTCTTCCACGTTGCCGAAATTGCTACCCGCTTCAGTCAGACAATCGAACGGCGTGGTCGGACCCAGATCCGCATCGGCGGTATTGGGGCAGAACTGCTCCAGCGCAGGCGCCAGCGGGTTGCCATCGGCACCCGGCAGGCCACCACCGCCCGGGGCAAAGCCACCGGCGGCTTCAGTGAAACAGGCAGCAGGATCGATCGGGCTGTTAGCGGCCGCTTCCGGGCACAGTTGCTCGGTCAACGGGTTGGAGCCCAGCAGCAGGTCCTGCACGTCGCCGAAGTTACCACCGGCTTCGGTCAGACAGTCGATGGGAGTGGTCGGACCCAGATCCGCTTCAGAGGTATTGGGGCAGAACTGCGCCAGTACCGGCTCCAGCGGGTTGCCGTCTGCACCTGGCAGACCGCCGCCACCCGGGGCAAAACCACCGGCGGCTTCTTCAAAGCAGGCAGCAGGATCGATCGGGCTGTTAGCGGCCGCTTCCGGGCACAGTTGCTCGGTCAGCGGGTTGGAACCCAGCAGCAGGTCCTGCACGTCGCCGAAGTTACCACCGGCTTCGGTCAGACAGTCGATGGGAGTCGTCGGACCCAGATCCGCTTCAGAGGTATTGGGGCAGAACTGCGCCAGTACCGGCTCCAGCGGGTTGCCGTCTGCACCTGGCAGACCGCCGCCACCCGGGGCAAAACCACCGGCGGCTTCTTCGAAGCAAGCGGCAGGATCGATCGGGCTGTTAGCGGCCGCTTCCGGGCACAGTTGCTCGGTCAGCGGGTTGGAGCCCAGCAGCAGGTCCTGCACGTCGCCGAAGTTACCACCGGCTTCGGTCAGACAGTCGATGGGAGTAGTCGGACCCAGGTCAGCCTCGGAGGTTTCCGGGCAGAACTGCGCCAGTACCGGCTCCAGCGGGTTGCCGTCTGCACCTGGCAGACCACCGCCACCCGGGGCAAAGCCACCGGCTGCTTCAGTGAAACAGGCTGCGGGATCAATCGGGCTGTTGGCCGCGGCTTCCGGGCACAGTTGCTCGGTCAGCGGGTTGGAGCCCAGCAGCAGGTCCTGCACATCCTGGAAATTGCCGCCGGCTTCCGCCAGGCAGTCAATCGGTGTGGATGGGCCAAGGTCCGCCATGGCGGTTTCCGGGCAGAACTGCTCAAGGGCAGGTGCGAACGGATTGCTGCCACCGTCGCCGCCACCGCCATCACCACCACCTGGAATGCCACCACCCATCAGGGCTTCAGCAAAACACTGGGGCGGATCAATGCGGCCATCTTCAGAGTCCTGCGGGCAAACCTGTTCGGTGAAGCTGTTGCTTTCCGTGAGCAGGTTATAGACGTCCATATAGGCACGGCTGGCTTCGTTAAGGCAGTTGATGGGCGTTTCCGGGCCCAGTTCCTGTTCGCCGGTTTCCGGGCAAAGCTGAGCAAGCAGCTGGTCAGAACCGGGCAGACCGCCATCTCCACCTGGCAAGTCGCCACCGCCCCCAACGGCTTCCGTAAAGCAGGCAGCGGGATCAATCGGGCTATTCGCCGCCGCTTCCGGACACAGTTGTTCGGTCAGCGGGTTGGAGCCACCGATCATGTCGCCGATGTTCTGGAAGTTCGCTGCGGCTTCCTGCAGACAGGCTGCCGGGAAGGTGGCAGAACCATCAAAGGAACTGTCGGTATCGTAGATGAAATCCTGATCCAGCATTTCGCCATTGAACGTCAGCGTGGCATCGAATACCTGCGCCGCTTCCGGGCAGAACTGCTGCACCACCGGATTCAAAGACAGCTCGTAGCCGGTATCTTCTTCGGCAGCGTCTTCGCTTTCATCCAGACAGGTTGCTGGATCAATGGAGCCGCCCTCCCCTGCATCGCCGGACGCACCGGGACACAAGGCATCGGTAAGCTCGTTCTGATCGTCGATAATTTCTGCGATTTCCGGAGGCAGGGCGCGGGCCGCCGGGCTGGAATCGGCAGGTGCTGAACTGCTGCCTCCACCGCCACAGGCCGTCAGCAATGCCGCCAGGGCGCTGCTGCCTACCAGAAGTTTGAGTTGATTAGCCAAGATGAACCCCTCCATCGTACTTTGTCGTTATGGTCTCCGAACGGAGACTGGCATCAGCGACTATGGAAGGGATGTGCAATCTGCTGTAGAGCAAGGAAGTTGGCCAACTGTAATCAAGCGTAGCCAGCGTTACGGAACCGTGTCTGAACTCTGCTCAGGGCTACTTTTGATAACAATTTACCCTTTGCCTGCGGAATCCAGCCTGCCAACCACGGTTGCCCGTGCGCGGACATGACTGTCTCGATCGCGATCACTGAGATGACCATGCACAAAGGCCCCGATTTCCTGCAGGGCCAGGCCGGCCTCGGGTAGCCAGGCCGCCAGAGCATGAAACACGTGGGGCATACGTTCCCAGACCTGTAATTGGCAATCCACACCCGCTTTTTCTGCCTGCCCGGCAATACGCATCGCATCACTGTAGAGCAGCTCGGTACTACCCACCTGAACCAGCAACGGCGGCAAGCCGGTGAAGTCAGCAAATACCGGTGAAATCATCGGTGAGGCGGGATCGTAACCCTGACTGTATGACGCGGAGGCAAAATTTAGCGCCCCCAGGGGAATCAGGGGCTCGTTGTCTGCATTGTCACGGATACTGTCACCGGAGCAGGTCAGATCACCCCAGGGGCTGATCAGCACCGCCGATGAGGGCAACGGCAGTTTAAGTTCCCGAAATCGCAACCTGGTACCCACCGCCAGGTTGCCGCCCGCGGAATCCCCGGCAAAGACGATGTGCTCACTGCTGTAGCCGGTGTCCAGCAATGCCTTGTAGGC
>NZ_JBNPEC010000100.1:0-21512 GCF_051117345.1 Alcanivorax sp. | reverse complement strand
CCAGACCGTCCCGTTGTTTGTGGACTCCGTACGTGACGGCGAAAAGAAAGCCGTTATCACCCCCCTTCACAACTATTTCGTGGAGACCTGCAAGGCTCAATCCCTGCCGATCTGTTACGAGGATTTCAGTGCTGCGGATCTGGACGATGCTATTGCCGCTGGCAGCATCGTGCTGGTCCTGATCAGCACCTGGCGCCTGGACGGTCGCAAAGCTCCTCACTGGGTGGCCATCAGTGGCAGTGACGATGAGTGCTTCTACATCCACGACCCGGACCCGGGCGAAGACCAGGTACCGCTGGACTGCCAGCATGTGCCGATCACCCGGGAAAAGTTCGACCAGATGCGCAAGTACGGCCAGGCCAAGCTGCGCACAGCGGTGGTGTTGAGTGTTTAGCCAAGTTTTGGGGGTATGGTTTTTTACCACAGAGGACGCAGAGTCGCAGAGGTAAAACCTGCCCCTCCTGCAACGCGTTAGCATGAAATAATTCTTCCCACGAACTTCAGCCCTGATGTCTTTTTCTCAGTGAACTCTGAGTTCTCTGTGGTAAAAATGATTTTCCTGCCTTGAAGAGCCAGACACAAAAAAGCCCGCGCGAGGCGGGCTTCTTTCTGGGCGGGCGTGGTGTTACATCTTCATCACGTCCTTGCCCAGGGCGGCGGCTTTTTCACCGTCCACCTTCTGGGTGTTTTCCTCGCACTTGCCCCGGTCACCGCCGCAGATTTCGCAGCCTTCTTTCATGCCTAATGTGGCAAGGCCACCACAGGAGCCCTTGATCGGCTTGTTGGAGAGAATCACGCCGACCGCCATGGCCGAGAATAGCAGGCCGATAAAGATCACTGCGGCCATAATGGTCATCAACATGTTATTTCTCCTCCACGATTGCATCGAAGGCAGGCGTGGAAATTTCTTCTACGCCCTCACCTTTTCTGACAATAAAAAACACGGCCAGTTCGTGCTGTTTGGCAAACGCCATACCGGCCTCCGGGCCCAGCACGGTCATGGCAGTGGACAGGCCGTCCGCCATCATGGCGCTTTCGTGCAGCACCGACACCGATGCCAGCATATGATCCACAGGATAACCGGTTCTCGGGTCCAGGGTATGTGAATACAGTTGCCCATCCGATTCAAAGAAGTTGCGGTAATCGCCGCTGGTAGCCACGGCCATGTCTTTTAGTACCACTACCTGTTCCACTTCCCGTACGCCGGCAATCGGGCGTTCCACGGCCACCCGCCAGGGCTGACCATAGGGCTTGCTGCCACTACCGCGCAACTCGCCGCCCACTTCCACCAGATAGTTTTTCAGGCCCTGGCTTTCCAGCAGTTCTGCCACCTTGTCCACAGCAAAGCCCTTGGCAATGGAGGACAGGTCCACATACACATCCCCCGGCTGCAGAAGCGCATTGTCATTCAACAGCAACTGTTGCCAGCCAACTCGCGCCATGGCGGCGTTGATTTCGTCCTCTGACGGCGGCTCAAAACGGTCCGGGTCCGGGCCAAACCCCCACAGATTGACCAGTGGCCCCACCGTCACGTCATAGGCCCCATCAGTTTTCGAAGAAATGCCGAACGCCGCTGTCAGTACCTTCACCGTATCCTCCGGCAACGCCATCAGCGTGCCGGCTTCCGCCACATTGAAACGGCTCAGATTGGACTCCGGCCGATAGGTACTCATTTCTGCGTTGACCTGTTCCAGGGCCGCTTCGATATCTGTTTTCAGCGCTTCCGCCCCACCCTTCGGCGTACCACTGAACTTCACGCTCCAGGTGGTGCCCATGGTCGGGCCGCTGAGAACGGACAGGCGGTTTTTGCTGTCGTCGCAGCCGCTAAACAGCAGGGACAGGCAAAGCACCAGCAGAGGAAGAATACGGAGCATTATTCGTTTCCAGTGTTTTCAGGGGCGAGTTGAAAGTTCAAACGCGACGACTTTATGCAGCCCTTTAGCCGCTGATGCCGCGCCGCAGCCGATAATCGCGGGCATCGACTGCCAGCCGTGTACCCAGCTGCTCTGCGCTTTTTAGCTTTAAACTTTGAACTTTCAACTCAAAAAAACGCCGACCCGCGGGTCGGCGCTTTAGCTGTTATCCGCCGAAGTCATCCAGCAGGATGTTTTCCGGTTCCACACCCAGGTCATCAAGCATCTTGATCACCGAGGCGTTCATCATCGGCGGCCCACACATGTAGTACTCGCAGTCTTCAGGAGCCGGATGGTCCTTCAGGTACTGCTCGTACAGCACGTTATGAATAAAGCCGGTGAGACCGTCCCAGTTATCTTCAGGCTGGGGATCAGACAACGCCAGATGCCATTCGAAGTTATCGTTCTCTTCGGCCAGCATGTCATATTCATCATTGTAGAACGTCTCACGCCAGCTACGGGCACCGTACCAGAAGCTGATCTTGCGCTTGGAGTTCAAACGCTTGAGCTGATCGAAGATATGACTGCGCATAGGCGCCATGCCGGCACCGCCGCCGATGAAGACCATTTCCGCATCCGTCTTCTTGGCAAAGAACTCGCCGAAGGGACCGAACACGGTAATCTTGTCACCCGGCTTCAGGTTGAAGACATAGGAGCTCATGATGCCGGGCTGGATATCCTTGGAGCCCGGAGGCGGCGTGGCGATCCGGATATTGAACTTGAGGATACCTTTCTCTTCCGGATAGTTCGCCATGGAGTAGGCGCGAATCACTTCCTCGTTGTTCTTGCAGCTCAAGTCGAAGAAATTAAAGCGCTCCCAGTCACCCCGGTACTCTTCGTCGATATCGAAATCAGCGAATTTCACCTCAAACGGCGGCGCTTCCAGCTGAACATAACCACCGGCGCGGAAGTCCACGTTCTCGCCTTCCGGCAGCTTCAAGGTCAGCTCTTTAATGAAAGTGGCAACGTTACCGTTGGCGATAACCTCACACTCCCATTTCTTCACACCGAAAAACTCTTCCGGTACTTCGATCTTCATGTCCTGCTTCACATTCACCTGGCAACTCAGGCGCCAGCCGTCGCGAATCTCACCCTTGGTGAAGTGGCCCTCTTCGGTAGGCAGGATATCGCCACCACCTTCAAGAACCTGACACTTGCACTGAGCACAGGTACCACCGCCACCACAGGCGGAAGACAAAAAGATACCCTGATTGGCCAGGGTCCCCAGCAGCTTGGCGCCAGCCGGGGCATCGATGGATTTTTCTTCATCATTGTTGATGTTGATGTGCACGTTCCCGCTAGCCACCAGCCGGGATCGGGCCACCAGGATCACCGCCACCAATGCCAGCACAATGGCGGTGAACATGACCACACCGAGAATAATCTCAAAACTCATGATTCAACCCCTTCGCTTACAGCTGCACGCCGGAAAAAGACATGAAGCCCAGAGACATCAGCCCCACGGTGATGAAGGTGATGCCCAGGCCTTTCAGGCCATCCGGCACGTCGCTGTACTTCAGCTTCTCGCGAATACCCGCCAGCAGCGTAATCGCCAGCGCCCAGCCAACCCCGGCACCGACGCCGTAAACCATGGACTCACCAAAGCTGTAATCCCGCTCCACCATGAACAGGGACGCACCCAGAATGGCGCAGTTCACGGTAATCAGCGGCAGGAAGATACCCAGGGCGTTGTAGAGACTGGGTACATACTTGTCCAGGGTCATTTCCAGGATCTGCACCAACGCGGCGATCACGCCGATGTAGCTGAGCAGGCCCAGGAAACGCAGGTCCAGGCTGGCCAGGGATTCAATCCCGGTCCACGCCAGGGCGTTCTCGTCCAGCAGGTAGGTAAGGATCAGGTTGTTCACAGGCACGGTGATGGTCAGTACCACTACCACCGCAACCCCGAGGCCGATCGCGGTCTGGATCTTCTTGGACACGGCAATAAAAGTACACATGCCCAGGAAGAAGGCCAGCGCCATGTTTTCAACAAAGACGGCGCGGACGAACAGGCTTAGATAATGTTCAAACATTACTCGTCTCCGTTAAAACGCGTCGCTGACACGGGTGTGTGGCTTCATCTTGAAGGTATCTTCTTCTACCTGCTCAGGCTTCCATACCCGGATCGCCCAGATGAACAGACCGATCAGGAAGAAGGCGCTGGGCGGCAACAGCATCATGCCGTTGGTCACGAACCAGCCACCGTCAGCGGCCTTGGTCAGGATCTGATGTCCGAACAGGCTGCCAGCACCCAGCAGTTCACGAATGAAGCCCAGACCCAGCAGGATCACCGAGTAACCCAGACCATTGCCCACACCATCCAGAAAGGACGGGATCGGCGGGTTTTTCATGGCGAAGGCTTCCGCGCGGCCCATCACGATACAGTTGGTGATGATCAGCCCCACGAACACCGACAGCTGCTTGGAAATGCCGTAGGCATAGGCTTTCAGGAACTGGTCCACCACAATTACCAGCGAGGCAATAATGGTCATCTGCACGATGATGCGGATGCTGGACGGGATGTAATTGCGAATCGAGCTGACGAAAAAGTTCGAGAACGCGGTTACGGTAGTCAATGCGATACACATCGTCACCGTAGTGCTCAGGTTACTGGTTACCGCCAGGGCGGAGCAGATACCGAGAATCTGCAGCGCGATGGGGTTGTTGTCGAAAATCGGACCTAAAAGGATGTCCTTCGTTTTCTCCGCCATTACGCGTCTCCTTCCTGCTGTTCGACCACTTCACCTTGCTGCATACGCTTGAGGTAAGGGCCGAAACCGTTTTCACCGACCCAGAAGCGCAGCAGATTGCTGACACCGTTGCTGGTCAGGGTCGCGCCGGCCAGGCCATCCACCTTGTGTTCGGCGTTTGGCGTCTTGCTGTCCACGGTGCCTTTGACCACCTGGATTTCGACTTCACCCTGCTCACCATAAAGCTTTTTGCCTTCCCACAGGGCTTTCCATTTCGGGTTGTCCACTTCGCCACCGAGACCCGGGGTTTCGCCGTGTTCATAGAAACCCAGACCGGAAACGGTATTGGCATCCGGCTCAAGAGCCAGGAAACCATACAAGGTGGACCACAGGCCATAGCCGTGTACCGGCAGGATGATGCGGCTCAGGTCACCATCATCACCGCGAGCCAGGAACACTTCTGCCACGTTCGCCTGGGACTTGATACCGGCAATGTCCTCTTTACCGCTGAGGCGCTCGGACCGTTGGGGGTCCTTGGCTGCCTTGCGCTGGTCGTAGGATTCCGGCATCTCCACATACTCACCGGTGTCGATGTCAACAAAACGACGTTCAATGCTTTTGAACACCTTGTTCACATCCACACCCGGCTGATACAGGCCAGCGGCTTGCAGGATGTTCATGCGTTTGTCCAACAGCTGGTTCTTGCTCTGTACCGGCCGCAGGCTTACTGCAGCGGTGGCAACCACCACACCGCAAACCACACAGACCAGAAAGGCAACCAGCAGCGTTTTGCCGACACTTTCTTTATTTGCTGACATTTACACTTCTCCCCCGGTCCGGCGCAGGCGACGACGGACATTTGCCTGCACAACAAAGTGGTCGATCAACGGCGCACACAGGTTGGAGAACAGAATGGCCATCATCACGCCCTCCGGGAACGCCGGGTTCACCACCCGGATCAATACGACCATGACACCGATCAGGGCACCGAAGATGTACTTGCCCACATTGGTCATGGAGGCCGATACCGGGTCAGTGGCCATGTAGATCATACCGAAGGCAAAGCTGCCCACGGTCAGGTGCCAGTACCAGGGCATCGCAAACATGGGGTTAGTGGCGGAGCCCACCGCGTTAAGCAACGTGCTGAGCGCCACCATGCCCAGGAATACACCCAGTACGATGCGCCAGGAAGCCACTTTGGTGAGCAGCAGAGCTGCACCACCAATCAGAATCGCCAGTGTTGATGTCTCACCGATGGAGCCCTGGATACCACCCAGGAAGGTCTGCATCCAGCTGATGTTGGCACCGGCATCCGCTGTCAGATTGCTGGCGAAATCCAGCTGTCCTGCAGCGGCCAGCGCCAGCGGCGTGGCACCGGAGAAATTGTCCACCGCAGTCCACACTGCATCCCCGGACATTTCTGCCGGATAGGCGAAGAACAGGAACGCCCGCCCGACCAGCGCCGGGTTGAGGAAGTTCTTGCCGGTACCCCCGAACACTTCCTTACCGATGACCACACCGAAGGAAATCCCCAGGAACACCTGCCACAGGGGAATTGCCGGGGGAAGAATCAGGGTAAACAGAATACCCGTTACGAAGAAACCTTCGTTCACTTCGTGGCCGCGCTTCCAGGCAAACAGGCCTTCCCAGATGAAACCACCCAGATAGACCACAAGCAGAATAGGCACGTAATAGACCATGCCGTGAAGCAGGTTGGACCATAAACTGGCCGCATCAAACCCTGCCAGGGCCATGACCAGATCACTGCGCCAGCCAGGAATCGGGCTAAAGCCTTCAGCAATTTGCAGGTTGGCCTGATAACCGGTGTTCCACAGCCCGAACAGAATCGCCGGGAAGGCGCAGAACCACACCGTCATCATGATCCGTTTCAGATCGATACCATCACGCACATGCGCGGAGGACCGGGTAACCGAATCCGGGGTGTACAGCATGGTGTCGAACATTTCGTAGAAGGTGTAATACTTCTCGAACTTGCCACCCTCGTGGAAATGCGGGGCGACCTTGTTGTCCAGAAAACTTCTCATGCCCATGCTCAGCTCTCCGCTTCAATGGTGGTGAGATTGTCGCGCAGAATCGGACCGTACTCGTATTTGCCCGGGCACACGAAGGTACACAGGGCCAGGTCTTCTTCCACCAGCTCGAGCGCGCCCAGTGCCGTGGCACTGTCGGTATCACCCACGATCAGCGCACGCAGCAACTGAGTCGGCAGGATATCCAGCGGCATCACTTCCTCGTAGGCCCCCACCGGCACCATGGCCCGCTCGGACCCGTTGGTGGTGGTAGTGAAGTTGAAACGCTTGCCCGGCATCAGCTTGGACAGGTAGATGTTCAGCACCGAGAAGCGATTCACGCCCGGGGAGATATACCCCAGCAATTCGCGTTTATGGCCTTCGCACAGCGCCGTTACCTGGTTACCGGTGCGGCTCAGGAAAGCCACCGGACCCTGGGCGTTATGGCCGCCAAAGACAGAACCACTGATCAGGCGGTTATCACCGTCTTTCAGCTCACCCTGGGCGAAGTCGTCGGTGCTGGCACCCACACGGGTACGCAGGGAACGAGGCGTTTTCACCTGTGGGCCGGCCAGAGCCACTACCCGAGAGGAGTAAATTTTGCCTTCGGTGAACAATTTACCAATGGCAATCACGTCCTGATAACCCACGGACCAGACGATCTTTTTCAGGCTAACCGGATCCAGGTGATGAATGTGTGTACCCACATTGCCCGCCGGGTGCTTACCGGCAAAGGCTTCTTCACGCACCTGACCGCCGGCGAAGCTTGGCAGATCAGTATTGGGGCCACGACATACCCAGACCGGGCCATCGGTAAGACGGCTCAACACGGCAAGACCGTGACGGAAAGCCTGTTCGTTTTCCTTGATCACCAGTGCCGGCTCCTGGGCCAGCGGGTTGGTATCAAGAACGGAAACGAAAATGGAATTCGGGGTGCTACCCGGCGCGGGTACCTTGCCGAAGGGGCGAGTCCGCAACAAGGTCCACTCGCCAGAGTCCACCAGCTGCTGCTGTACCGCTTCACGGTCCAGGCCGGCTAGCTGGTCGGCGCTGTAGGAATCAAAGGTGACTTCGTCTTCCTGCTCGGCCACTTCAATCACTACCGATTGAAGGACGCGCTTGTGGCCGCGATTGATCGCCACCACCTTGCCAGCGGCAGGAGCGGTGTATTTCACACCCTCGGTTTTCTTGTCCGTGAAGATCAACTGGCCTTTCTTGACCACGTCCCCCTCGCGGACCTCCATGGTGGGTTTCATGCCCACATAGTCACCGCCGAGCACGGCAACAGAACGAACCTGGTGGCCTTCCTCAATCGCCTGGCGCGGTGCACCAGTGATGGGCAGATCCAGGCCCTTCCTGACTTTAATCATAGTTTCTCGCCCACGTTGCGTGTTGCTGAAGTCGAGGCACATCCGCCTGCAAGCCCCGAAAAGCGGGAAATGCCGTGGATGTTCGCTAAAACCGGAATTTGCACTTGGGAGCCGGCAGCAGCCGGCGGCGCCATTATAAAGACGCACCTGCCCGTCCGCCAGCACCGTGCGACCCGTCTTTCGTAGCACAGAACCACTTTGGTGCAAAAGAAAACCCGGTTATGCACCGAAAAAAAGCCCGCAGCGCGGGCTTCCTTTCAAACGCAGTTCAGTCTTTCGGGTACGCCGGGTATTCCACCCCGGAGATCTGCTGCAGGATACGCAGTACCTGGCAGCTGTAGCCGAACTCGTTGTCGTACCACACGTACAGTACGCAATGACGCCCACTGACAATGGTAGCCTCCGCATCAATCACGGAAGCGTGACGGGAACCCACAAAGTCGGTGGAAACCGCATCCGGGCTGCTCACGAAGTCCACCTGACGCTGCAGCGGAGAATGCAGGCTCACCCAACGCAGGTACTCGTTGAGTTCTTCCAGGGTTGTTTCCTTGCCCAGGGTCAGGTTGAGGATCGCCATGGACACGTTCGGGGTAGGCACCCGGATGGAGTTGCCGGTGAGCTTGCCCTGCAGGGACGGCAGCGCCTTGGCAGCAGCCGTCGCCGCACCGGTTTCGGTCAGCACCATGTTCAGGGGTGCGGAGCGACCACGACGGGGACCTTTGTGGAAGTTATCCAGCAGGTTCTGGTCGTTGGTGTAGGAGTGCACGGTTTCCACGTGGCCGTATTCGATGCCGAACTTGTCTTCCAGGGCTTTCAGTGGCGGCACGATGGCATTGGTGGTGCAGCTGGCAGCGGAAATGATCTTGTCGCTGTCCTCGATCATGTCATTGTTCACACCATGAACAATGTTTTTCATATCGCCTTTGCCAGGCGCAGTCAGCATGACACGGGCAACACCCTTGCACTGCAGGTGCTGGGACAGGCCTTCAGAATCACGCCACTTACCGGTGTTGTCGATCACCACGGCATTGTTGATGCCGTACTCGGTGTAATCGATGGAAGACGGATCGCTGGAGTAGATCACCTTGATGAAGTTGCCGTTGGCGATGATGGCGTTTTCGTCTTCATCCACGGCGATAGTGCCGGCAAACGGGCCGTGCACAGAATCACGACGCAGCAGGCTGGCACGCTTCTGCAGGTCGCCCTTGCCGGATTCGCGAACCACGATGGCCTTCAGACGCAGGCCATCACCGGAACCGGCTTTCTCGATCAACAGACGAGCCAGGATGCGGCCGATACGACCGAAACCGTACAGCACCACGTCCGTGGAGCTGGGTACCGGCCCCTTGTTATTGACCGCTTCGGCCAGCTCTTCGCGGACATAGTCCTCAATGGACAGGCCGCGATTGTCTTTCTTGTACTCTACCGCCAGTTTGCCGATATCGATGCGGCAAGGACCCAGGTCCAGCTTGTTCACTTCCTGCAGAATCGGGAAGGAATCCACCACGGACAGCTCGGAATCTTCGACCTGCTTGACGAAACGGTGGGCTTTCAGGATCTGGATAACAGACTTGTTGACCAGGGAGCGGCTGTAAACAGTGGTGGTGACGTTCTTTTCGCGATGCAGTTTGCCGATCATCGGGATCATGGCTTCTGCGATTTCTTCGCGGTTCTTCCAGCGTCCGAAGTGGTCTTCCAGTTTGTTCACGGAGATGCCCCTCTCAGGTTGGGTTCGGGTGAAGAAAACCGTGGCTGGCACCGAAATGCCCGGTTTCTACGTTCACCGGCGGTGGAGTTTGGGGCGCGAATAATATCGCCAAACGCCGCGTTTATCCACCCAAATGGCGGGGATATTACGGTTTCACGAACAATGCTTTCACACGTTCACGCAACACCGGCAACACCTCTTCCTCGAACCAGGGCCGCTGGCGCAGCCATAACCGGTTTCGCGGGCTCGGATGGGGTAGCGGGAAGTAGCCATACTGCAGGGCCCGGGCGAAATCACGGACATTGTCCGACAGGGTCTTGCCCGGCTCTGGCAGGTAGTACTTCTGGGCGTACTGCCCCACCAACAGGGTCAGCTGCAGGTCCGGCAGCTCCGCCAGCAACCGCTCATGCCATTGGGGGGCACATTCCGGGCGGGGCGGCAGGTCACCCCCCTTACCGCGGCCCGGATAACAGAATCCCATGGGAATAATGGCGATGCGGTTTTCGTCATAGAAGGCCTCCCGGTCCATTTGCAGCCAGTCGCGCAGTCGGTCCCCGGAGGGATCATTCCAGGGAATGCCGGTTTCATGGACCCGGGTGCCCGGCGCCTGCCCCACGATCAGCAGCCGGGCTCCCTCCCCGGCCCGCACCACCGGACGCGGCCCCAGCGGCAAATGGGGCTCGCACAGCCGGCAGGCCCTGACTTCCTCCAGCAGAGGGATCAGCCGGCTCATGCTGCCGGGCTGTCCGAGCGGTGCAGGCGCATCAGCCCTTCCTGGGCCACCGAGGCCACCAGGGTGCCGTCCTGACGATAGATGGAACCGAAGTTCATCCCCCGGGAGCCACCGGCAAAGGGGCTTTCACTGCGATAGAGCAGCCATTCATCGATGCGGAAATCGCCATGGAACCACATGGCGTGGTCGATGCTGGCGCACTGCACATGGGGCTGCCAGAAGTTCATGCCGTGGGGCAGCATGGCCGTACCCATCAGCCCAAAATCCGAGCAATAGGCTAACAAGGCCCGCTGGGTCATGGGGTCTGCGTCGACCGAATCGACCACCTTGAACCAGACCTCCCGTACCGGTGGCTCCGGCTGGGAAGAAATCGGATCACGGGGAGTGACCGGGCGGAACTCCACCGGCCGGTCCTGCAGAAAGGCCTCGCGATACTGCTCCGGCAACCTGGCCACCAGTTTCTTCCGGGCCGCCTCGTCATTCTCCAACCCCTCGGGGCCCGCCACCTCCGGCATGGGCGCCTGGTGGGACACGCCCTCCTCGTCTACCTGATAGGACGCTGCCAACGAGAAAATCGGCCGGCCATGCTGGATGGCATTGACCCGGCGAGTGGTGAAGCTTTTGCCGTCACGAATCCGGTCCACGTCATAGACAATCGGTTTGGTAAAATCCCCGGCCCGCAGGAAATAGGCATGCAGGGAGTGCACCGACCGGTCCGTCGGCACGGTTTTCGAGGCTGCCAGCAAGGCCTGCCCGGCCACCAGCCCGCCGAACACACTCTGCTGACCATTGGCCTGGCTCTGACCCCTGAACAAATTATTCTCGAGCTGTTCCAGATCAAACAGCGTCATCAGTTCCCGAACCGATGCATTCATACCCAATCCTCAGCGCAAACAAATCAGGCTGCCATGGTAACGTCTTGGGCGAAGCTTGTTCAGTCCCAAGGGCAAGACGCGAGTTGCGAGGAGCGAGTTTCGAAAGGCAACCCCCCCCCGCTTCGCCGGGTCTTCACGACTCGTGCCTCGTACCCCCTGCAAGATGGCCGTGCGAGCCCCCCGCCGCTACAATACGCCGCCTGATACCCCACCGAACACGCAGGACACGGGTCTGCATGAAGTTACTCCCCGACAGCAGCCTCTTCCCCACCGGCCGCGAGCACTATAAAGACTGGGCCGGGCTGGACAGCGGCAGCATGGCTGCCGTGCTGGCCGAACTGGCACGCAGCCAGGATCATCTGTTTGTGGTGCTGGCTCCCAACAGCAGTCGCGCACAACTCCTTGCCGACTCGCTGGAGTTCTACCTGACCGGTAGCGGGGATCAGGGTAACGATACGCCGGTGATGCTGTTTCCGGACTGGGAGACCCTGCCCTACGACCTGTTCAGCCCCCACCAGGACATCATCAGCGACCGCATCCGCGTGCTGCACCAGTTGCCCACCAGTCACAAGGGCATCCTGGTAGTACCAGTGAATACCCTGATGCAGCGGCTGGCCCCGCCACTGCACATCACTGGCAACAGCTTCCTGCTCAAGGTCGGCGACACCTTTGATATGGAAGCCACCCGCAGCCGCCTGGTGTCCTGCGGCTACCGACAGCGGGATAACGTTTACGAGCACGGCGAATTCGCCGTACGCGGCGCCATCATGGACATATTCCCCATGGGCGCTGATCAACCCTTCCGCATCGAGCTGTTCGACGACGAGATCGACTCCCTGCGCCTGTTCGACCCGGAAAGTCAGCGCTCCACCGGCAAGGTGGATGACATCACCCTGCTGCCAGCGGCGGAATACCCGCTCAGCGCCGACGGTATCAGCCGCTTCCGTACCGCCTTCCGCGACACCTTCGACGTGGACACCCGCGGTGTGCCGCTCTATCAGGATGTCTCCGACGGCCTGTCCGCTCCAGGGCTGGAGTACTACCTGCCGCTGTTTTTCGAGACCATGGCCACCCTGTTCGACTACCTGCCCGACGATGTGCGGCTGGTGGAACTGGCCGAGTGCCAAAACGCTGTAGAGCATTTCTGGGCCGACGTGGAGCAACGTTACGAATCCCGACGCCACGATATCCACCGGCCCATTCTGGCCCCCTGGAAGCTATACCTGCGCCCGGAAGAGCTGGCAGCCGCCCTCAAGCAACATCCCCGGGCTCGGCAGGCTGACAGCGGCATCCCCAGCAGCAACGCCATCCAGTTCGATGTAGCCCGGATGCCGCCACTCACCGCAGACGTGCGCGCCAGCAACCCGCTGGCCCTGCTGCATACCTTCTCCGACGCCCATCCGGACACCCGCATTCTGCTCTGTGCGGAAACCGCCGGTCGCCGCGAAGCCCTGCTGGAGCTGATGCAGAAAATCGGTATCCAGCCCGCGCTGAAGGACAACTGGCCGGATTTTATCGCCCAGCCTGAGCGCTGGAGCCTGACCCGCGGCGAGCTGGATGCGGGCTTCTACGCCCCCGAACACGAACTGCTGGTGGTCACCGAGAACGACCTCTACGGCGAACGGGTTCTGCAACGTCGGCGTCGGAAATCCAGCAGCGACGACGGCGCCGCCGAACAGGCCTTCCGCTCCCTGGGCGAACTGACCGAAGGCTCCCCGGTGGTGCACATGGAGCATGGCGTGGGCCGCTATCTGGGCCTGATCCATATGGAAGTGGATCGCCAGCAACACGAGTTCCTGCTGCTGGAATATGCCGGCGGCGACAAGCTCTATGTGCCGGTGTCCTCGCTACATCTGATCAGCCGCTACGGCGGCGGCGATAGCGCCCCGCTCAACCGGCTGGGTACCGAGCAATGGAGCAAGGCACGACAGAAGGCCGCGGAAAAGATCCACGACGTGGCCGCCGAACTGCTCAACACCTACGCTCGCCGCGAAGCCCGCCAGGGCAAGCAGTTCGACGTGGACATGAACGACTACGACCGCTTCAGTGCCGGCTTCCCCTTTGAGGAAACCCCGGACCAGCAGGCCGCCATTGCCTCGGTGATTGCCGATATGCAATCCAGCCAGCCCATGGACCGGCTGGTGTGCGGCGATGTGGGCTTCGGCAAGACCGAAGTGGCCATGCGCGCCGCCTTTGTGGCGGTGGAAAACCAGACCCAGGTGGCGGTGCTGGTACCCACCACCCTGCTTGCCCAGCAGCATTACGAGTCCTTCACTGACCGCTTTGCCGACTGGCCGGTAAACATCGAAGTGCTATCACGCTTCCGCAGCGCCAAGGACAAGACCCAGGTGCTGAAGCGTCTGAAGGAAGGCAAGGTGGATATCCTGATCGGCACCCACCAGTTGCTTCAGGAAACCGTGTCATTCAGCGACTTGGGCCTGATCATCGTGGATGAGGAACACCGCTTCGGCGTACGCCACAAGGAGCGCCTCAAGCAGATGCGCGCCGAGTGCGACATCCTCACCCTCACCGCCACGCCGATTCCCCGCACCCTGAACATGGCCTTCAGCGGTATGCGCGACATCTCCATCATCGCCACCCCGCCGCAAAAACGCCTGTCGGTAAAAACCTTCGTGCAGCAGCACAACGACACCACCATCAAGGAAGCCTTGCTCCGCGAGCTGCTCCGTGGCGGTCAGGTGTACTACCTGCACAATGATATCGACACCATGGAACGGACCGCCGAGAGCATCCGCAAGCTGGTGCCCGATGCCCGCGTGGGCATTGCCCACGGGCAGATGCGCGAGCGGGAACTGGAAGCGGTGATGAGCGACTTCTACCACCGGCGATTCAATGTGCTGGTCTGTTCCACCATCATCGAAACCGGCATCGACGTGCCCAGTGCCAACACCATCATCATCGATCGGGCCGACAAGCTCGGCCTGGCTCAGTTGCATCAGCTACGAGGCCGGGTGGGCCGCAGCCATCACCAGGCCTATGCCTATCTGATCACCCCCAGCCCCAAGGTGATGAGCAAGGACGCGCTCAAGCGTCTGGAGGCCATCGAACAGGCCACCGATCTGGGCGCCGGCTTCATGCTGGCCAGCCAGGATCTGGAAATCCGTGGCGCCGGGGAACTGCTCGGTGAAGAGCAACACGGCAACATTCACACCATCGGTTTCAGCCTCTACATGGAAATGCTGGAGCAGGCCGTGGAAGCCCTGAAGCGGGGCGAACAACCGGACGTGGAAAAACCGCTCAGCGGGGGCCCGGAACTGAACCTGCGCATCCCTGCGCTGATTCCCGAGGACTATCTGCCGGACGTGTTCGGCCGCCTGACCCTCTACAAGCGCATTGCTGGCTGCAAGACCCGCAATGGCCTGAAAGAGCTGCAGGTAGAAATGATCGACCGCTTCGGCCTGCTGCCGGAACCGGTAAAAAACCTGTTCGCGGTCACCGAACTGCGCCAGCAGGCGGAACGACTGGGCATCACTCGACTCGATGCTCACGCCGGCGGCGGCAAGCTGGAATTCGGCGAGCGCACCCCGGTGGACCCGCTGACCATCGTCAAGCTGGTCCAGTCCGGCCCCAACCGCTACAAGCTGGAAGGCGCCAATGCCCTGCGTTTTGTGGAAGACAGCGAAACGCCAGAGGAACGCATTGAGGTGGTAGACGCCCTGCTCAAGCGCCTGGCAGCCCAGAGCATCAAGCAGGACACCGGCAGTTAATTCGTGAAAACCGACCGGTCAGGCGGTTAGTCGTGAATTGACTGTGTGAACTGGTTATAGTCGTTGAAATAAAAAATGACGTGGGTGCAGGGCAACGCCTTGTCTCAGCCGAGGCAAACAGGCGTCAGGAAAGCACCGGACTCTCCGCCCCAGCGGAGCATCCGACAGGCAACAGGAGGGGCACGCCTCCGCGTCAGTATCAAGATAAGGCCTGCTCACAGGCCACCAAAGGAGATCCCGATGCTTCGCGCATTCTTTTTGGCTGTGCTGGCCCTCATGGCCACCCCTGTCACTGCCCAGAGCTGGTACAACGTTGAAGTCCTGATATTCGCCCGTGATCACGGCAGCAGCGAAGAAATCTGGCCCGCCGATCTCCAACCCCGCTACGCCTCCCGGTCGGTGAGCATCGGCGCACCGCAAGCCAGTGAATATGTCGACCCGGACGCCCTGTCCCGCGGCGCCTGGCAACCTCTGCCGGAAGACCAGACCGTGCTGCAATACATGATGGAACGCATGGCCAGCACCGGTGATTACCGCCAGCTCTACCACAAGGCCTGGAGCCAGCCCATTGGTGACAAGGGCGACACCCTGCCGGTTTATCTAAGCGGCGGCCAGACCCTGGCCACGGATGACGGCAACGTGCCAGAACTGGAAGGCACCCTGCATTTCAGTGAATCGCGCTACGTCCATGTGGAGCCACGCATCTGGTTCAATACCCAGAGCAATGGCCAGCGTTTCTACGTGGACATCGACGAAAGCCGTCGCCTCACCGGCCACGAAGTCTATTACTTCGACCACCCCATGTTCGGTATGCTGGTGCGCATCACCCGCTAACCGCCTTCCATTTCCGGCACTTGTAGGAGCGCCTCTCGAGGCGCGAACCTGCTTGCGATACGCCGTGCCAAGCACAATTCTCGCCTCGAGAGGCGCTCCTACTTCGGCTAGCCAGCCGTGTGTTGTTATTCCCCCACCCAATAACACCGCCTGTCAGAAATAACAGATCCGTACAGGCACGCCTTCGATTACCGCGCTAAAGTAAATCCAAGGGCCTTACCCGGCCCGGACAATACGATCCCGAACGGGCCTACCCGCCCCGCCGGGAAAGGAGCCGTTGCCATGTTCGCTACCCTCGAACAGACCGACGTCGCCGAACTCCACCAATTCCGGGATCCGGCAACCGGTCTGCGCGCCCTGATCGCCCTGCACTCCACCCGACTGGGCCCAGCCCTCGGTGGCTGTCGCTGTCTTCCCTACCCCGATGATCACACTGCTCTGAATGACGTCTGCCGTCTGGCCCGTGGCATGAGCTACAAGGCAGCCCTGGCTGGCCTGCCGCTTGGAGGCGGCAAGGCGGTGATCATGGAACCGGACAAACCCTACGACCGGGCCGCCCTTTACCGGGCCTTCGGTGACGCCGTTAACCGCCTGGGCGGGCGCTATATCACCGCCATGGACGCCGGCACGGAAATCACCGATCTGGACCAGGTAGCCACCCAAACCCGCCATGTGTGGGGCTTTTCCGGCGACGGCATGGACCCGTCACCCTATACCGCCCTGGGTGTATTCGCCGCCCTGGATGCGGCTATCCGCCACCGCTTCCAGCGCCATGGAGCCAGGGGCCTGCACATCGCCATTCAGGGCCTGGGCCATGTGGGCAGTCAGCTGGCGCTTATGCTGGCCCGCGCCGGCGCCCGACTCACCCTGGCCGATCTGGACCCGCGCCGGGCTCACCGGCTGGCAGATCGCCTGAACACCCACTGGGTGCCTGCCGACAGCATCTATGATGTGGCCTGCGATATCTTCATGCCCTGTGCCCTGGGCGGCGTGCTGAACACCGATACCATTCCCCGCCTGCAGGCCGACCTTATCGTGGGCGCCGCCAACAACCAGCTGGCCAGCGACGACGACGCCCAACGGCTGCGCGAGCGCGACATTCTCTACACGCCGGACTACCTCAATAACGCCGGCGGTCTGATTTCGCTGGCGCTGGGCCACCGACAGGAAAATCACAGCGCCATCCGGCAAAAAGTGATCGGCATTGGCCACACCCTCAGCCTGTTGCTGGATGAGGCTGACCGTAGACAGCTCAGCCCGGCACAAATGGCCGACTGGCAGGCAGAACAGCGTCTGCACGATGAAACCGGTAAGCACGCCTGGAAAGTTGCCTAGGAGGATGCGATGTTCACTTCCACGCCCTATACCATGCACCACCAACTGCCGGACCTGCCGGAGAACCCGGACTGGCCACGACTGGTGGATGGCTACCGCCACATGGCATTGATTCGCACCTTCGACAAGAAGGCGGTGAACCTGCAACGCACCGGCAAACTGGGCACCTATGCCTCCTGCCTGGGCGCCGAGGCCATCGCCACCGCCGGCGGCATGGCTCTGCACGATAGCGACGTCTTCGTACCCTACTATCGGGACCACGCCACCCAGTACCTGCGCGGCGTACCGCTGTATCAGATCCTGCAGTACTGGGGTGGCGACGAGCGCGGTAATGCCTTCCCGGCGGATACCCCCGCCGCCCGCGACCTGCCCAACTGCGTGCCCATCGCCACCCAGCTTACCCAAGCTGCCGGCATCGCCACCAAAGCCAAGCTGGACCACGCGCAAGCCGCCGTGCTGGCTACCTGCGGTGATGGCGCCACCTCACGGGGAGACTTCCATGAAACTCTCAACGTGGCTGGCGTCTGGCAGCTACCGCTGGTGGTAATGGTCAACAACAACCAATGGGCTATCTCCGTGCCACGCAGCCTGCAGACTGCCAGCGACACCATCGCCCAGAAAGCCGTGGCAGCCGGCATCGAAGGCTTCCAGGTGGACGGCAATGACCTGCCCGCCCTGCTGGAAGCGCTGGATTACGCCCTGGACAAGGCACGCCACGGCAAGGGCGCCACCCTGATCGAAGCGGTGAGCTACCGGCTTGGCGACCACACCACCGCCGACGACGCCAGCCGCTACCGCAAGGCCAGCGACCTGCACAACGCCTGGCAACGGGAACCGGTGGCACGGTTGCGCCAGGCCCTGGCCGACGCCGGACACTGGGATGCCGAGCAGGAAAAGCAGTGGCTGGCCCAGTGCCAGCAACAGGTGGATAACGCGGTGGAAACGTACCTGAACCAGCCACCACAGCCCCCCACCGACATGCTCGACTATCTCTACGCCGAGTTGCCCGAGTCCCTCAAGGCACAACGGGCCGCACTGGCAACGCTCAGCCCGGAGCAAACCGGAGGCCAGCATGCATAGCGCCCAACAACACCCGGACACCAGCGTCCCGCTCAACCTGCTGGAAGCAGTCAACCAGGCCCTGCGCCACGCCATGGAAGCCGATGACAAGGTGGTGGTGCTGGGCGAGGACATCGCCACCAACGGCGGGGTATTCCGCGCTACCGAAGGTCTGAAAGAGACGTTTGGTTTCCGTCGGGTCATGGACACCCCGCTGGCGGAAAACCTGATCGCCGGCCTGGCGGTGGGCATGGCCAGCCAGGGACTGAAACCGGTGGCCGAGATCCAGTTCATGGGCTTTATCTACGCCGCCCTGGAACAACTGATCAGCCACGCCGCCCGCCTGCGCAACCGCACCCGGGGGCGGCTGAGCTGCCCGCTGGTGATCCGCGCGCCCTTCGGCGGCGGCATCCACGCCCCGGAACATCACAGTGAAAGCACCGAGGCCCTGTTTGCCCATATCCCCGGCCTGCGGGTGGTGATTCCCTCTTCCCCGGCGAGAGCCTACGGCCTGCTGCGCGCCGCTATCGCCTGCCCGGACCCGGTGCTGTTCCTGGAGCCGAAACGGCTCTACCGCCTGCAACGGCTGCCGGTGGAGCTGGAGGATGAGCCCCTGCCTCTGGACCGCTGCTTTACCCTGCGCGCCGGCGAAGACGTGAGCCTGATCAGCTGGGGCGCCATGGTCCACGAAACCCTGACGGCAGCAGAGCAACTGGCGGAAGACGGCATCAAGGCGGAAGTGATCGACGTGGCCACCCTCAACCCGCTGGACCGGGACACCCTGATCGCCACCGCCAGCAAGACCGGCCGCGTGGTCATCATCCACGAAGCCCCATACAACGGCGGCGTCGGCGCCGAGATTGCCGCCACCCTGGCCAGCGACGCCCTCATGCATCTGCTCGCCCCGATTGAGCGTGTCACCGGCTACGACTGCCCCATGCCCTACTTCGCCATGGAGCAGCATTACATGCCGAGCGTAGAGCGGATCGTGGCGGCGGCGAAGAAAACGTTGGAGTATTGAGGGAGCACTTGCACGCAACTCGTCACCGTTGGGCTATCGCGCCGCCAGCGACGCTCCTACGTATCCCTGCGTGTCGACGTGAAGCGTCTAGCGTGTCAGCAAACGGCAAAGGAGCCATACCATGCCCTACTTCACCCTGCCCGATCTGGGCGAAGGTTTGCAGGAAGCGGAAGTGGTCGAGTGGCACGTGAAGGAAGGTGACACCGTGACGGTGGATGACCTGCTGCTCAGCGTGGAAACCGCCAAGGCCATTGTCGATATCCCCGCCCCCCAGGACGGCACCATCGCCACCCTGTTCGTGGCCAACGGCGATCTGGTGCATACCGGCGAACCGCTGCTGGCCTTTGCCGGTGACGAGGGCAGCGGTAGCCAGACCGTGGTGGGCAATCTGCAAAGCCAGGAAGATGCGGACAATCCCGACAATTTTGTGGTCGGCGCCGTGCCGGACAGCCGCCCCTCAGGTGGTACCACACCGGCCATCCGCGGCCTGGCACACCACCTGAGCGGACACCTAGGTCGGATCAGGGGCAACGGCCCGAGAGCCAGCATTACGCTGGAAGACGTGCAACAGGACGCCAGCCTGGAACACAGCCACGGCGACAGCACGCCACTGAAAGGTGTGGCACGCACCATGGCAAAGACCATGGCCAGCGCCGGCCAACAGGTAGTCCCGGTCAGTCTGTTCGACCAGGTCAGCGTCAGCCACTGGTCAGCAGACGCGGATATCACCCTGCGCCTGATTCGCGCCATCGTCGCCGGCTGCCAGGCAGAACCGGCAATGAACGCCTGGTTCGACGGCGAGCACCTGAGCATGCGGGTAGTGGAAAAAGTGGACCTGGGCATCGCTGTCGACACGCCGGACGGCCTGTTCGTACCCGTGCTGCGTGACGTGGCTAATCGGGAGCCTGGCGATTTACGTGAAGGGCTCAATCACCTGCGCCGGGATGTGGAACAGCGAAAAATTCCGGCAAAAGAACTGCAAGGCGCAACGATTACCCTGAGCAACTTCGGCACCCTGGGGGGCCGCTATGCCACCCCGGTTGTGGTGCCGCCCCAGGTGGCCATCGTCGGCGCGGGAAAACGCTTCACCCAACCGGGTATTCGCAATGGGGAGTTATTCGAGGATGTGCAGCTACCGGTCAGTGTCACCTTCGACCACCGCGCCCTGAATGGCGGGCAGGCTTCCAGGTTCCTGGCTGCGCTGCTCGCCGATCTCGCCCTGTAGAAACGAAGGCGTTTTACCACAGAGGGCACCGAGACACAGAGGAAAAGATCGGGCAGCTATTTTCCAGTGACACTGAAGGGGTTGCCTCGCGACAACGATAGCGTCTTTCCTGTTTTTACTCGGTGTTCTCTGTGGTAAAAAAGTCTTTTATTCCGCCAGCTCCACGTTGTGATATACGTTCTGCACATCGTCCAGATCGTTGAGCATGGTCAGGAATTTATCGAACAGCTCCCGATCATCACCGCTCACTGTGGTGAAGCTCTGGGGAATAAACTGGATTTCATCCACCTCGAAGTCGACTCCTTCGAAAGCGCCGGTAAGCGCCTGGCGGGCCTTGGCATATTCGGTGTTGGGAGTGAATACGGTGAGCATGCCGTCTTCGCTCTCGATATCGGTGACATCCACATCCGCTTCCATCAGCGCTTCCAGCACCGCTTCTTCATCATCATGACGGAACACGAAAATGGCCGAATGATCGAACATGTGGGCCACGGTACCCTGGGTGCCGATCTTGCACTTGGTCTTGGTGAACGCCACGCGCACATCACCGAAGGTCCGGTTGGGATTGTCGGTAAGACACTCGATGATCGCCATGCAACCGCCTGGGCCATAACCCTCGTAACGGGCCGGGGCAAAATCTTCGCCACCACCACCCTTGGCCTTGTCGATGGCTTTCTCGATCACATGGCCAGGCACCTGATCCTTCTTGGCCCGGTCAATCAGACCGCGCAGGGCCAGGTTGGCGGAGGGATCCAGGCCACCGGCCTTGGCGCACACATAGATCTCACGACCATAGCGGCTGTAAACCTTGGCTTTCATGTCCGAGGTTTTCGCCATGGATTCTTTTCGGTTCTGGTAGGCGCGGCCCATGGAATACTTGCTCCGAGATTGATAGTCAGCCGCAGATTCTAGGGGAAAAACGGGAAATTACCTACGCCCGGAGACTAACCCCCTCATCATCACTCCTGAAGTGTAATCGTTCCGGTAAAGA
>NZ_JBNPEC010000019.1:0-4250 GCF_051117345.1 Alcanivorax sp. | reverse complement strand
CCTTCACACAGCAGTGTTTTGACCGCCCGGGCCAGCGACGCGCCATTGCCAACATCGGCGGCAGGGCCAACGTGACCTGGCTGGACGGCGACACCTTATTGGGCGGGTTCGATACCGGACCGGGCAATGTACTGATGGATTTGTGGATCCGGCAGCACCGCCAGCAACCGTTCGACCACAATGGTGACTGGGCCGCTGGCCGCGAGCCAGACGCGACGCTGCTGGCAAAGCTGCTGGATGATCCCTACTTCCGTCTGCCGCCCCCCAAGAGCACCGGTCGCGAGCTTTTCCACGCGGACTGGCTGGCACAACACCTTCCTGGCCACAGTGAACCACAACAGGTTCAGGCCACCCTGGCCGAGCTGACTGCCTCTAGCATCAGTGACGCGCTGGCGGATTTCGCCCCACAACAACTGCTGGTCTGCGGCGGCGGCGCCCACAACCAGCATCTGCTGGCACGGCTACAGCATCATCTGGGTATTCCTGTGATCAGCACCGAGAGCGAAGGCCTGCACCCGGACTGGGTAGAAGCCGCCGCCTTTGCCTGGCTGGCATGGGCACGTCTGGAAGGAAAGTGCGGGAATGCGCCGGTGGTTACCGGGGCGTCTCGGGAAGCGGTATTGGGGCAGGTCACTCTGCCCTGAGACGTGAGGAGCAGCCCCTCATTTCCTCGCTATACCCCCGTAGCAGCGGCGCTTGAGCAGCGAACCATCCAGCCTTTATCGCAAGCAAATCGCGGCTCAGGCGCCGCTCCTACGGGGGGTATAGAAAGATGTGTGGCCGTATGGCCAGGGCGGGAGAGGATCGTCGAGAGAGAGAGAGGGGGAAGCTAAACCAGCCAGAGACCCAGCATGGCGCAGCTGACACCCAGGGTGGCGCCAGCAAGGATATCGCTGGGGTAATGCACGCCCAGCAGCACCCGTGACAGCCCCACCATCACCGCCAGACCCAGCGCCAGCAGCATCACCGGCGGATAGAACACGCAGAGCAGGGATGCCATGACAAAGGCGGCCGCGGTATGGCCAGAGGGGAAACTGAAGCGGTCTGCCGGCTGGATAAAGGCAGACAGGCTTTCCAGCGCATCTGCTGGCCGCGGTCGTTTGATCAGATGCTTCAGCAGTACAAACAGCGGCACTTCCAACGCATAGGCGGCCATGGCGGTAAGGGCAAATTCGCTGCCCCCCTGCGGTTCCATCCACCAGATCAGCAGTGTCAGGGCCACATAGAAGGGGCCATCGCCAAGCCGCGACACCAGGCGGGCCATACGGGCACGACGGGCGGCCTGGGGCTGCTGAAGCAACCAGCACATGGCCCGGGTATCCGCGGCGGTCATTCGTTGAAATGTAGGTTTTGTCGTCATCATGGGGATAGTGTGACCCGCAAAAACGACGAAAAGTTGATCAAATGGTGAAGGTTTTGTGACAGCAGATATCATCTCATGCTGCAGAACGCGCCTGTTGCGCAGGGTGAGAAGCGTCCGGTGTTCAGACGGAGAAGGAAGACCCGCAACCACAGGTAGTGGCCGCATTGGGGTTGCTGACCACAAAGCGCGAGCCCATCAGCCCCTTCTCGTAGTCCACCTGGGAACCGTCCAGGTACTGGATGCTCATGGCATCGACCAGCAAGGTAACGCCTTCCTTTTCAACGATGGTGTCGTCGTCGTTGACCGCCTCATCAAAGGTGAAGCCGTAGGAAAAACCGGCACAGCCTCCCCCCGTGATATACACGCGCAGCTTGAGTTGCGGATTGCCTTCGTCGTCACGCAGTTCCTTGACCTTGGCGGCGGCGGCATCGGTGAATGAGATCGGGGCGTTTTCGGTCATACTCTCGCTAGCAACGGATGGCGGATTGGCCCGTGGCCGGGAAGGCCAACGGGCTGATTATGTTCCAGTACCCGACTAAAACAGTCAAGAATTATTCAGCGACCGCAGCCTTGGTCGCGGTCTTGCCGGCATTCTTGCCAGTGGCATCCGGTGCCGGCAGGTTGCGCCGTTCATCGTCCAGCCGCACCAGCTTGCCGTTTACCCGGGCCCCCATGACCATTTCGATCATCAGGTAATAGACATTCCCTTCCACGGCGGCTTTCTCGGCCAACTCCAGATTCTCGGTGGCGTGCACATCCCCTTCCACACGACCGTTGATGATGACATTGGGTACCTGAATCTCCCCTTTGACCACGCCTGTCTCACCAATAATCAGTCGGCCACCGTCCTTGCCCACACTGATATTGCCTTCTACGGTGCCTTGCACGTGCAGGCCACCAGTGAATTCGATATCACCCCGAACCGTGGCGCTGGGCGCGACCAGGGTATGGTTACGATAGTCCTGGGACGAACCGGATGTACTACCTGTTGCGGATTTCTTGTCTCGGCCAAGCACGGGTCTCTCCTACTGCCATTTTACGGTTTTTTGTATCTGGTAACGGTTTCTGCCGCCGCTCTCAGCTTCTACGTCCACAGCTTCCAGCTCCACCCCTTCCGGTACCTGAAAGCGGCCACTCAGCTCCTGAAAGTAACGAAACCGGAAGCGCGTCTCACTGCCATCTTCCAGCCAGTCGGTTCCATTTCGGGAAAAAGGCTCACCCTCGCGACTGCCACGCAGGGTCAAACTGATGTCGCCGGACAGATAATTGCGGTTATCCCCTGCCTGCACCAGCACCAACCGGTAGCGGTAAAAGCCGTTTTCATCATCCGGCTGCAGCACCATTTTTTCAATCTGCAGCCCCTCGCTGGCACCCGGCGCCATGACGCTCTTGTAAAACACCACCGCCTCTTCCAGCTCGGCAGCCTGGTCGCGCAGGGATTTTATCTCCTGGCGCAGGGTTTCCCGCGCCTCCCGGGTGACTTCGGTATCGGTACGGTACAGGGCCAGTTCATTGCGGGCCGCTTCCAGCTCACGCTTGGCGGTCTTCAAATCGCTGCGCAAGCGCTGGTTGGCCGCGGACGTATCCAGGGCGCCACTGCTAGCCGTCCAGAAACCGCCGGCAAATAGCACTACGGCAAGGATCAGCAAGCCCACCGTCCATAACCGGCGGCGCTTTTTCTGCCGGGACGGACTCACCGGCATCAGCATCACATCATCAATACCTGCCCGGCTTTTCGGTTTGCGCGCCATATCAGGGCATCAGCGGAACGACTGCGAGTCCCGCCCCTTCGTCCAGACCGAACATGATATTCATGGCTTGCACCGCCTGCCCGGAGGCTCCCTTGACCAGGTTGTCGATCACCGACAGTACCACAATCACGTTCTCGCCCCGGGGCTGGTGCAAGGCAATCCGGCAGGTGTTGGCGCCTTTCACGAAACGGGTCTCCGGGTGGCTGCCCAGAGGCATCACATCCACAAACGGCTCATTGGCATAACGGGCCTCATAGGCCGCATGGATCTCTTCCAGAGACGGCGATTGGTCGTTGAGCTGGCCATAAAGGGTGGCGTGAATACCGCGAATCATGGGGATCAGATGCGGCACAAAGGTGGCCCTCACTGGGCCGCCGGCGATATCCGCCAGGCCTTGTTCGATTTCCGGCAGGTGACGGTGACCGCTGGCGCCATAGGCTTTGTAGCTTTCGCCGGCTTCCGCCAGCAGCATCGGCACCTTGGCACCCTTGCCGCCACCACTGGCGCCACTGGCCGCGTTGGCAATCAGTTGGTCCGGCTTGATCCAGCCGTTTTCCAGCAGCGGCAAGTAGCCCAGCTGGATGGCAGTGGGATAGCAGCCGGCACAGGCCACCAGTCGCGCCTCACGCAGCTTTTCCCGGTTCACTTCCGGCAGGCCATACACCGCGTCCGCCAGCAACTCCGGGCAGGCATGCGGTTCGCCGTACCAGTCGCTCCACAATTCATGGTCACGCAGCCGGAAATCCGCAGACAGATCCACCACCCGCACCCCGGCATCCATCAGCTCAGGCATCATGCGCATGGCCACATTGTGTGGGGTCGCGAAAAACACCACGTCGCAGGCGGCCAGCCGCTTCACGTCTGGCTCGCTAAAGACCAGATCGGTGCGCCCGCGCAGGGAGGGAAACAGGTCCGCCACCGCCGTACCGGCCTCGCCCCGTGAGGTAATCACATCCAGAGCCACATGGGGGTGGTTGACCAGCAGGCGCAACAATTCCACCCCGGTGTACCCGGTGCCACCAACTACGCCGACCTTGAGGGGCTCGGCCATATCATTATCAACCCGCATAACCGGGGCACTGCATTTAACATGACGCCACGACTTCATCGCGGCGCCTGAAACAAGCCTGCGCCGC
>NZ_JBNPEC010000105.1:13191-21722 GCF_051117345.1 Alcanivorax sp. | reverse complement strand
ATCTGTTTGGTGGGTATCTGGTCGGTTGGGGGGGTAGCTTCACCATCAACACCGCGTAGCGGAAAGCTTTGTCGGTAGTCAGCAGCAGAAATAACGGGGAATCCACGCATAAAAAACTGGCTACCAGCAAAAAGATCGTTGCTCACTGGCAGCCATCAGTATTCCAGACTTCGGTGCCATACTAATTTTCCCTAAGGGAAAAAGTATGACGCCTCAGTAAGTGTAAAAATCGATCTTCTTACTATCCAGCTTCGCATCCTTGGTATACCGGACGCTTATATAAGCTTCGTAGTTGGTATCTGGCGTAAGTACATTACTGAAGTCCACATTCCGCGCCGTCAGATCCGTTTGTACTACACCTCTCCAATTTGTTTCCGGTGTTACCTGAGGGCGGTAGTAAAGAGTAATACTCTGGATGGGAGGAACGAAATTTTTTGTCACTATGTCATAGGTGATCCAGGCATTCGCCGTGTTCTCATCTCGATTGGCTGTTACCTGATCCAGTGTGAGGTATACGCCTGTTTCAGTAGGTGTACTGCTTGGGCACGACAGGTGTGCAGTCTGACCATCGGCCTCACCGGGAACCGTCACATTTTTCTGCGTCTGATCTGTGCCACAGGTATAGGCCACCACGAAGTTTTTCTTGCAATTTGGTGAGGGATCACCAAGTGCGCTGACGCTGATGGCGTAGCTGCAATCCGATCGCACGTTGCACAAATTGCTCACTTCCTGAGTGGCGTTCCCAGTCGGAATCTTCTTGCAAACTGCGCCGCCCACCGATTGGGTGGCGGCCCCATAAGTCGCAGCCAATACGTTTATACCCGGTGCTGACTGGCAAAATAGCTGTACGCTTTGGTTTGCCGCTTCGTTAACAACACCACCAATATCAATCGTCCGGGTAGTCGACGTGTCGCCTCCACAACGGTACGTCACCTGGAAGTTCTTGTAGCAACCAACATAAGGGTCATCCGCCTCGCTTGGGAAAGGCACCTTATAGGTACAATCGGAGCTTCCGTTACAGGCATTTCCAACAGTGCTGGTAAAATCCTTTGTATCAGGCTTAGCCGCAGGACAATCTGTTGTACTTCCTGGCGGCTTGCCCAGCTTCGTACCATATTTAGCGCTATCCACTGTGATTGTTGGCTCTGTCGCCTGAACGTTCAAAGTGACCGCTAGCATCATCAACGCAGCAAGTAACGTATATCCCTTCATATTTTTATCCTTATAGGTTTCCCGAAAATGGGCTGCTAAAATATTCCAATTGTTAATCAGAGACAATTCATCATTCCCTGCCTTAACCTCAATCCACCATGCAATCAAACTCCACAACCCCAACACTGGAGCCACTATGCTGGTATATCTTTTCGTTGCCAGTGATCGCCTGAATGAAAAGCAGGAAAAGAAGCTCAAATGGAACCTGTCTAACCTGCAAGCGGCCTTGCAGGTCTATGTGGATGAGAACGCAGCGGGCAACGTCACCCTGATCAATGACTGCGACAGTGACGATTGCGAGGACTGGCGGTTGGGCATCAGCCAGCCGGTGAAAAAGAAAGCCCAGATCAAGGCGCCGGTGACCCTGTTTAACGACCTTGCCAAGCAATATGGCATTGATTGCGAGGTGGGCTCTATCGAGAACGGTGAGTATGCCCCTGTGAGTTATTTCGGGAGCCTGGAAGGGCAGGGGGATGCGTTTTTGAGCGGGGAGTATCTGGGGCTGTAGCGTTTCTCTGAATTTGGGCAGGCCCTGAACCACGGGGCAGGGCCTGCCTCTGGCCAGTCAGCGAGCGGTCATCCCGCCATCCACGGCCAAGGCCTGCCCGGTCACGAAGCTTGCCAGTGGCGAGGCCAGCCAGATCACGGCATTGGCCACTTCCTCTGGGGTGCCCATCCGGTTCATGGGGTGCAAGCCGGCAAACTGGCTTTCGGTTTCCGGTTTCTTGCCGGTAATCCGGTCAATCATTTCCGTTTTTATGGCGCCGGGGCAGACCGCATTAACGCGAATGTTCTGCTCTGCGTATTCCAGGGCAGCGGTTCGGGTCAGCTGTACCACGCCACCTTTCGACGCGCAGTAAGCAGGCAACCCTGCAAACCCTACCAGTCCGGCAACGGAGGCGATGTTCACGATGGCGCCATGGCCTTGTTTTGCCATCAAGCCTAGCTGGGTTTTCATACACAGAAAGACCCCGCGCAGGTTGGTGGCAATCGTGGTGTCGAAGTTGTCCAGTTCGCACTCCGCAGTGGGAGCTATTGCGCCTTCAATACCGGCATTGTTGCAGGCTGCGTCCAGCCGACCGAAGTGTGTAAAACCACGCCGGTGTAGTTCGTTCACGTCCTGGGGGTCGCTCACGTCGGCGCTGACAAACAAGATATCCCGTCCGGTTGCCTCGCGCAGCGCCTCGGCGGCTTGTTCGCCGCGACGGGCATCCTTGTCGGTGAGTATCAGGTTGCAGCCCGAGCGGGCAAAGCCTTCAGCGATGGCGTAGCCGATACCGGTTGCCGACCCGGTTACCAGTGCAACGGCGGAATGACTGAACATGCTAGTCCCCTGTATTCCCTAGTGTGTTGACCTCTACTGTATGCCGGTAATCACGCAATTACTTGATCTGGGGCAATGATCCAGGTGATTAAAAATCAGGGAGAGGCTTCAGCTTTTTTTCCGGGCCAGAACAAGGCTCGCAGAAGTTTCCTTCCGAGCCGGGGCCTGCAGTGTAGTGAGCGATGGTCTCTCGGACAGGATGGCGTATTCCTGCCCGAGAGACGGTTTCTGAGGTGGTCAGGTCGCGTTTTTGATGGTGGGGCTGTATTGCGCCGCATCGGTGGTGAATTCCGCATGGCCGTAGTCCACCAGCAATTCATTGATGCGCCTGACCAGTATCTTGTCCGCCACCTTGTTGGCCACGGGGATGTCTTGCAGGGTCCGGTAGGCGATCAGGCGGGGCATGATGAACAGGCTGCCGATGCTGGACAGGGCGTAGTCGATCAGGTGCGGTTCCACGCCCATCTCTTTCGCTTTGGATTTGTCGTTTTTGCCGAGAAATGCCTGGTTGAAGAACACCTTGGAGACGCTGCGTTCCACCAGGTTGTGGACCTTGCTGGTCAGCTTGTCGTCCTTGGGGCGGTAGACGGACATGGTGGCGCGGGTGAGTTCGCCGCAGGTCTCGTCGTCGTAACCTTCGCGCAGGGTGCCGGAGTAGGTGAGCATGGTGTCGATGATGTCCGGCGCCTCGGCGGGCAGTAGTTCTTCGGGCAGGCCCAGCAGGAAACACTGGTAGCGAGACAGTTCGACGATGGCCCGTTCGTTGCGGGTGAAGTGTTTGCGGCCCTTGCGCATGGCTTTGAAGGCGGCCAGGTAGGCGGGCATGGTGCCGGCGGGCATCTGGTCGACCTGGGGAATGGGGATGCCGTAGATGGCCGGGTCCCATTTTTTCACGCGCTTGAGAATATTGAAACGGACCATGGAGTGCATCAGGCGCACCATGGCGGCGGCCTTGAAACCGGGGCCGAAGCGTTCCAGGGCACCGGGCAGGGTGGCGGTGGTGAAGAAGCTGGCGGTTTCGTTGATGCGTCGGTTCACCGAATCGTTGGCCAGGGTGCCGGTGATGGCCATGGGCAGGCCGGAGTACTTGTTCATGAAGGTGGCCACGAAGGCACCACGGATCACGTAGGGGGCCAGGTTGGCCATCTGGTTGCGGCTCAGGCGCGCGCCTTCGCGCACCAGGTCCATGTCGACCCAGTCCGGGGTGGTTTCCATGGCAGTGATGAAATCCACCAGTTCCTGCGGCGCATCGGGGACGGCGTCGAGTCCTTCATCGCAGGCTTTCTTGAGCATGCCGATCAGGTCGCGAAAGCTGTATTCCGGCATCAGTGCGGCGTAGGCATCGGCCACGGTGTCGCCTAGCAGGGTGTAGGCGCGGGCGCGTTCCACTTTTTCCTTGTCGGCGAGGATTTTCTCGCGGTGCTTGCGGGCAAACTTTGTCGGCAGGGTGCTGCGGATGTCCATGGAATCGGTGAACCGCTCCGGGGTGATATCGAAGTCGATATCGCCATAGAGGGAGGGAATGCGGGTTTTCTGGGTGCGGACTTTTTCCCAGAGTGCATCCAGAGACTGTGTCATTGGTAACCTCGGTAGACAGTGTCTTTCAATGCCCTACACATTGCGTATACCTGCCAGGCAAGACAATTAACGGAAGTCGCCTTTATGTATAGGTTGGCCGGTTTTGGCCTGAAAGGACAGTCTGGAAGAGGTGGTGTGCCCCGGGCCTTGTGGTCCGGGGCGACCGGTTAGCCATTTTCCGCCATGGCTTCCTTGTAGAGGGATTTTCTGGGCTGGGCGAAGACTTGTCTGAGCATGGGCTCGAAGTATTCCAGCGGCAGGATTTCTCCGTCCGGGTCGAAGGCGGGGGAATCATACTTGCTGACGAATTCCAGGGTGTGCTTGTAGTGCGGGTGGTCCTGGAAGTTCTCCCGCATGTTGCGATCCATGCCCAGGTAGTGGAAGAAGTAGTAGCCCTGGAAGATAGCGTGGTGTTTCACCATCCAGTGGTTGGCGTCGCTGACGAAGGGCTCCAGCAGCACGGCGGCCACGTCGGCGTGATTGAAGGTGCCCAGGGTGTCGCCGATGTCGTGGAGCAGGGCGCAGACCACATACTCGTCGTCCTTGCCGTCACGGTGGGCCAGGGTGGCGGTCTGCAGGCAGTGCTGGAAGCGGTCGATATTGAAGCCGCCGAAGTCGCCTTCCAGCAGGCGCAGGTGGGTCATAATCCGGTCCGGCAGGCCCTTGCTGAACTGGCCGAAGCTGTCGGCGATGATTTTCCAGTCGTCGCCGGTGCCCTCTTTCATGTGGGTGAAGGTGGCACGGGGTGATGTGATGTCGTTCATGATTCGTCTCCTTCAGTCTGCGTAGCCCGGGCTCTGGCGGTCCAGTTTGCGCAGCAGCCCCGGCCAGGCCAGGTTGCCGCCCATGCCTTTGGTGGCCTGGGCCGCCTGCTGCTTGATGGTGTTGACGATGCCATCGGGGATCGGGGTGAGCGGGCGGTTGCCGGCCAGTGCCTGGATCTGCACTTCGCAGGCGCGCTGCAGGATGTACATGCCCAGGAAGGCCTCGGCGATGGAGCTGCCTACGGTGAGCAGGCCGTGGTTGCGCAGGATCATGGAGTTGGCGTCGCCCAGGTCGGCTTGCAGGCGGGCTTTTTCATCCTCGCGCAGGGCCACGCCTTCGTAGTCGTGGTAGGCCAGGCTGGCCAGCGGAAACAGGCTTTGCTGGGACAGGGCCAGCAGGCCTTCCTGCTGGGCGGACACGGCGACGCCAGCGTTGGTGTGGGTGTGCATCACGCAGGCGGCATCGTCGCGCACCGCATGGATGGCGCTATGGATGGTGAAGCCGGCGGGGTTGATGTCGAAGTCGCTGTTATCCAGCTTGTTGCCCTCCTGGTCCACGCGCACCAGGCTGGAGGCGGTGATTTCGTCGAACATCATGCCGTAGGGGTTGATCAGGAAGTGATGCTCGTCGCCGGGGATGCGGGCCGACAGGTGGGTGAAGATCAGGTCGTCCCAGCCGTATAGGGCGATAAGCCGGTAGGCGGCGGCCAGATCCACGCGCAGTTGCCATTCTTCTGCGCTGACGGTGTTTTTCTTGGACTGGATGGCAGCTGGGTCAAGATTTGCCTGGCTGTTCATGGTGGTGCTCTCCCGTTAATCATGTTGTTGTGCGTTCAGGCTAGCCCGGCCACGGCGGCAAGACTGTCAAAAAGTTACCAGGTTCGACGTGATCGTAATTCCGTAAAGGCATCGAGCTGTGCCAACCCTTTCATGACTTCCCACATTCCTGCCGTTCCGAAGTCGGGTGGGACGCGATATTCACATCGCGAAGCCTGAAACCTTGAGTGAGCGGAATGCCTCAATGACCGATGCCTATACTGTGTTGCGCCAGTGCCCGCTGTTGACGGGTTTTCCGGATGAGGCCATTCGCGAAGCGGCGCAGCATGCCCGCGTGCGGCGTTTCCAGGCGGGGGAGCGTATCTATGAGAAGGGTGAGCCCCAGTCGAATCTGTGTGTGATCGCCGGGGGGCTGGTGCGCATCAGCTCGGTGAATGCGCAGGGTCGTGAAGCGGTGCTGATTATCTTTGATCAGGGGACCTGGTTCGGCGATGCGGTCTTTTCGCCGGGGACCGGGCGGGTGTATGGCGCGACCGCCCATGAGCATGCGGAGCTGGTGGAATTGCCCGGGCCGTTCTTTCGGTCGTTGATGCAGCGCTACCCGGAGAGTTATCCGGTGGTGCTGGATCTGGTCAGCCAGCGGCTGTGGTCGGCCATTGCCATGATCGAGGAAGATGCCCTGCGCGGTACCGAGGCCCGGGTGGGGCAGCGACTGCTGTTCCTGGCGCAAATGCAGCGCGGGGGCAAGCCATCGACCGGGCCGGTAACGATACGACTAACCCGCGAACATATTGCCAACATGATGGGGATGACCCGCCAGGGGGTGCACGGCATCTTGAAGGGCTTCCAGCAACGGGAGCTGATCCGCCTGGGCTATGGCTACATCACAATTGAGGATGAAGCGGCGTTAGAGGCGTATCTGGCGCAGTTGGGGTAGCTGGCGAGGGGGATACTTGTTTGTCGCATCAGCCCCGCCTACCGGAAACGGTAGCGGGGCTGGGCGATCAATCAGCGCACTTCCATGCCGGGCTGAGCACCGCTGTCCGGGCTGAGGATATGGATGTCCTCACCGCCCGGGCCGGCGGCCAGCACCATGCCTTCGGAGACGCCGAATTTCATCTTGCGCGGGGCCAGGTTGGCCACCAGCACCACCAGTTTGCCTTCCAGATCTTCCGGGCTGTATTTGGCCTTGATGCCGGCAAACACATTGCGCTCGCCCAGCTCGCCCACGTCCAGGGTGAGCTGCAGCAGCTTATCGGCCCCTTCCACATGGGCGGCCTTGGCCACGCGGGCCACACGCAGTTTTACCTTGAGGAAGTCATCGATGCTGATGGTGTCGTCTGCCACGTCGTCGGCCTTTTTCGGTTCGCTTTTCTTGCTGGCCGGTTTGGCCGGTACGTCTTCCTTGGAGGCGTTGAGCATGGTTTCGATCTGCGCCATGTCGATGCGGTTCAGCAGCGGCTTGAACTTGGCGATCTCGTGGCCCAGCAGCAGGGTGTCGCTATCGCTCCAAGTCAGCGGCTCCACTTGCAGGAAGGCTTCCGCGCGTTCGGCCAGGGCCGGCAGCACCGGCTTCAGGTAGATCACCAGCAGGCGGAACACATTGATGGCGGTGGTGCAGATGGCCAGCACCTCCTGTTCCTTGCCTTCCTCTTTGGCCAGAGTCCAGGGTGCCTTGTCGGCGATGTAGCCATTGGCGTGGTCGGCCAGGGCCATGATTTCGCGCATGGCCTTGCCGAATTCGCGCTTCTCGTAGAACTCGGCCAGGCGCGGGGCCGCTTCCTGCACTTCGCGGACCAGTAGCGGGTTGTCCAGCTCGTCACTGAGAGTACCGCCGAATTTCTTCACGAAGTTGCCGGTGCGGCTGGCAATGTTCACCAGTTTGCCGACCAGGTCGGAGTTCACCCGCTGGGCGAAGTCTTCCAGGTTCAGGTCGAAATCATCGACACGGCTGGAGAGCTTGGCGGCGAAGTAGTAGCGCAGGTATTCCGGGCCCAGGTGATCCAGGTAGGTGCGGGCCTTGATAAAGGTGCCACGGGACTTGGACATCTTGGCGCCGTTCACGGTGACGAAGCCGTGGCTGTAGATGGCGGTGGGTTTGCGCAGGCCGGCACCGTCGAGCATGGCGGGCCAGAACAGGCCGTGGAAATTGATGATGTCCTTGCCGATGAAGTGATACAGCTCGGCGGTGGATTCCTTGCCCCAGTAGTCGTCGAAGCTCAGGCCTTCGCGGTCGCAGTAGTTCTGGAAACTGGCCATGTAGCCGATGGGGGCATCCAGCCACACGTAGAAGTACTTGCCCGGGTAGCCGGGAATCTCGAAGCCGAAGTAGGGGGCTTCGCGGGAGATATCCCAGGGCTGCAGATCTTCGATCCATTCCTGCAGCTTGTTGGCCACCTGCTCCTGCAAGGCGCCGGAGCGGGTCCACTCGCGCAACAGGGGCTCGAACTTGGGCAGATCGAAGAACAGCTGGGTGGTTTCCTTTTCCACCGGGGTGGCGCCACTCACGGAGGAGTAGGGTTTGATCAGGTCCGCCGGGGTGTAGGTGGCGCCGCACACTTCACAGTTGTCGCCGTACTGGTCTTCGGATTTGCACTTGGGGCAGGTGCCCTTGACGAAGCGGTCCGCCAGGAACATGCCTTTCTGCGGGTCGTAGAGCTGGGTAATGGTCTTCTCGACGATATAGCCGGCGTCTTTATTACGCTGGAACACCATTTCTGACAGCGCGCGGTTTTCCGGACTGTGGGTGCTGTAGTAGTTGTCGAACTGGATCTGGAAGTCGGCGAAGTCCCTCTCGTGGGCCGCTTTGCCTTGCCGAGTTGGTTGGTCCGGAGTGATGCCGTGTTCTTCCGCCTGCGAAGTGCTGGCGGTGCCGT
>NZ_JBNPEC010000105.1:0-13181 GCF_051117345.1 Alcanivorax sp. | reverse complement strand
CGCTTTGTCTGGCGCAAGTTGTTGCTCCGTGGTGATGCCGTGTATCTCCGTCTAGGTCAGTATGGAGGTTCCTTGGTCATCGTCGCCTGAAACTTAGATGCACTGCTCACCGCGCAGTTTCTGGAAACGGACCCAGATGTCGGTCTGGATGTATTCCAGCAGGTGGCCCAGGTGAATGGGGCCATTGGCGTAGGGAAGGGCACTGGTCACCAGGATTTTGCGGGGCGTGTCACTCATGGGGTCGACGTCGTCATTCCGGAAAAAGGGTGGCCTATGATACGGGTGCGGCGGGGCTTTTTCATCCTGTGGGTGAACGGCTGTGCGGCATCTCCCACCGCTGATGACAGCAGGGGCCCGCTGTGGGGAATCTTGTGCTAGGGTTTCGGCTCAAAACGATTATTTCAAGAAAGTGATTCCGGGGGCTCATGCAGGCTGTGGGACGGCACCTTTTGTCGCCCAGGCCCCCGGTCAGGGGAAGGTAACGATGTCACTGAGAGTACGCATTCGGTGGTTGCTGGTGGTTTCTGCGGCGTGTTGTGTGGTCTTGGCCACCCTGGCGTTGTATTGGGTAAACCTGTCGCTGGTGGAGACTCTCACCGAGCGTAACGCCGAGCGCGAGCTGGAAAAGGTGGAAGCCACCTTTCTGGACCAGCTTTCCATCTTGCGGGTGCGGGCCCAGGACTGGAGCCAGCAACCGGATCATCCGCCCAGCAATCAGGGGGGGCTGGGTTATCTGGACCTGATGATGGAGCTGCGAGGCAGCTCGGTGGTGTGGAATAACGGCGCTGATAAGGTCTCCTCCCCGGTATTTGCCACCCTGGCGACGCGCTTTGACGAGCAGGGCTGCATGCCGATCTGGGGGGTGGTAAAGGTGGAGGGCCGGCCACTGTTGTTCAGCACCGCGGTGGAGATGGGCTGCCAGGCCTATCTGTTGGGGGTGTGGCTGGACAGTGACTGGATGAGCTACCTGTCTGACCGGGTGGGCCATGCGCTTTATGTTCGCGAGGTTCCGGAATCGTTGAAACCGGTACGGGGATTGACCCTGACCGAGGGTAAGCAGCTTCTCGGCCGTTTCCCGGTGCCTGATTTTCTTGGTGGCAATCCACTGGAAGTGGTGGTGGAACTGCCCCGCGACGGTTACAGATCGCTGCAGATCTCTGTGGCGGTAGTCGGCTTGATCCTGACATTGCTGGCGGGGCTGACAGTGCTGGTGATTAACTACCGGATTCAGCCAATGCTTTTCGGGCGTTTGAATCTGGTGCATAACGCGGTGCGCTCCATCGCCCGGGGTGGCGCGCTGGACCAGCGCGTGCCGGTGTTGGGTAATGATGAAATCGGCGCCTTGGCGGAAGACTTCAACGCCATGGTGGACAGCATTAATCACGCCCAGACCCAGCTGGCGGATGCACGCCGTCAGGCGGAAGAGGCAAGCCAGACCAAGAGCCAGTTCCTGGCCAATATCAGCCATGAAATCCGCACCCCGATGACGGCGATTCTCGGTTATACCGAGTTGTTGCGTGATGGTTCCCTGAGCCAGGCAGATCAGAACCGCTATCTCACCATTATCCAGCACAACGGCGATGCCCTGCTGGCACTGATTAATGATGTGCTGGATCTGTCGCGTATTGAAGCGGGGCAATTGCATAACGAGCAGCGCCTGTTTTCGGTGACCGAGCTGCTGGATGAAGTGGTCGATAGCCTGCAATTGCGGGCGGAGGAAAAGCAGATTGATCTGCGCCTGGATTATCTCTCGACCATGCCGATGACAGTGTGCGGTGATGCCTTCCGGCTGCGCCAGATTCTGGTGAATCTGGTAGGCAATGCAGTGAAGTTCACCGAAGAAGGCCATGTTCAGGTGCGTGCTGGCTGGTCGGAGGCGGAACAGCAACTGCAGGTGTCCGTGGAGGATTCGGGCATTGGAATCAGTGAAGCAGAGCAACAGAAGATTTTTCAGCCATTCTCCCAGGCGGACGCTTCCCATTCCCGCCGCTATACGGGAACCGGGCTGGGGTTAAGTATTGCCCGCCAGCTGGCACGTTCCCAGGGCGGTGATATCTCGGTATTCAGTGAGCTGAACAAGGGCAGCCGTTTCTCTCTGACGATGCCATTGTCTGAAGCGACGGAAGTGGATATGCGGGCCGCTGCAGCCCAGCAGCTGCCTGAGCTGGCGGGAACCGCCATGGAGCTGAAAGGCCGGGCGTTACTGGTGGAAGATAACGCGGTGAATCGGTTGTTTGTGCGCAAAGTGCTGGAGAAATCCGGGATGCAGGTGGTGGAAGCCGAGGATGGGCGTGAAGCCTGCCGTTATTATGCCGAAGACCGTTTTGATCTGGTGGTGCTGGATATGCAGATGCCGGTAATGGACGGCTATGAAACCGCCCAGGCACTACGTGACCGTGGCTTTGCTGGCCCGATACTGGCATTAACAGCCAACGTATTGGCGGTGGATCGCCAGCGCTGCATGGACGCGGGCTGCGATGCCTTCCTTGGCAAGCCCATTCGCGTGAAACAACTGATTACTGTGTGCGCGGGGTTGCTTGCTCAGCCAGAGATCCCTGAAGGGGTAGAAACCTGACCGCGATGGAGCGCTTCGCGCACCTGTTGCTGGGAAACCGGTTTGCTCAGGTAGTCATCCACGCCGGCGTCACGGGCTTTTTGCACATAGTCGCCGGTGGCATGGGCTGACAGGGCAATGATCCAGCAGTGGGGATGGGCGGTGGAGGCCTGCTCCTGGGTACGGATCTCGCGGGTGGCCTGGTAGCCGTCCATCACTGGCATTTCACAATCCATGAAGATTATGTCCCAGTAACCGGGTTGCTCGCGCACCAGTTCCAGGGCCTGCTCGCCGTCGCTTACCAGGGTGGCGTAGATGCCCAGAGATTTGAGAATGCTGTCGATTACCAGCTGGTTCACCGGATTATCTTCGGCCACGATCACGTTCAGAGCGTTGCCCTTGTCGAGCACGATGGCGGGTTCTTCAGCGCTTTGTTGAGCAAGTTGTTCGTCATGGCCGGGGAGCAGGCTTCGCTTGGGAGCCTGACAGGTGAACGGTGTCTCGATCAGCAACAGGTTCTCGGGCAGATGGTCGCTCAGTGGTTGGCCGGTGGGGTGTAGCAGTACCAGCACCGGGTTACGGAAGTGTTGTTTCAGCCGCTGGACATATTGCGGGTTTTCCATCACCGCATGTTCGGCGATGACAAAGTCCACGGGGCGTGACGGGTTGGCCGGGTCCAGAGCGCTTTCCACATCACGGTACTCCAGGGTCTTTGCCCCCCAGCGCGTGAGAATCTGTGACAGGCTCAGCAACTGGGCCGGGGTATTGGAAATCAGCAGGGCACTGCGGTTTTTCAATACCGGTTTGCTTTGCGGCTTTTCCACTTCCACTGGCAGGGACAGCCAGAAGGTGGCGCCACGGCCCAGTGAGCTCGACACACCGATGTCGCCGTTGAGCAGTTCGATCAGCCGTTTGCAGATCACCAGCCCCAGACCGGCGCCGGTATGTTTGCCCTTGCCGGACAGCTCGTGGAATGCCTGGAACAAACTGTTCTGTTGCCCTTCGTCCAGGCCCACACCGGTATCCACCACTTCAAACATCAGCACGCACAGGTTCTTTTCGTTCACCGGTTGTTTCACGGTGACGTGTAGAGAGACATTACCCCGTTCGGTGAACTTGAAGGCATTGCTGAGCAGGTTGGTAATGATCTGCTTGAGACGGATCGGGTCGGTCTTGATGCGTTCCGGCACGCGGCTGTCGATATGGATATACAGCGGCAATTGTTTTTCGCTGGAGCGCAGGGCAAACAGCCGCACACAGTCGTCGACAATGCTTTCCAGCTGCACGCTCTGGTAATCCAGCTCCAGCTTGCCGGATTCAATCTTGGAATAATCGAGAATGTCGTTGATAACCGTGAGCAGGGACTGGGTGGACTGGTAAATGGTGCCCACATACTGCGCTTGCTGCTGGGTCATGGAGGTGCGCCGCAGCAGGTCGGTCATGCCCATGATGCCATTCATGGGGGTGCGGATTTCATGGCTCATGGTGGCCAGGAATTCGCTCTTGGCATGGTTGCGGGCGCCAGCCTTGAACGCTTCCATTTCCGCTATCGCCTTTTCGCGAATGGAATCGGAGTGGGCTTCCTTGAGTCGGCTGATACGCCGGGCCAGTGCCAGCGACAGCAGAATCACTTCCAGGAAGACGCCGGTCTGGACCAGGTTTTCTGTAAGACCGGTGCGCGGCAGTACGCCGTATTTGTTCAGCGCCATGGCCGCCACGCCGGTAATGAAGCAAGCCCAGGCAATGGTGAAAATGCGTGCGTCCGGGTCGCCGGCGCGGGCACGTAGCAGACCAACCACCAGGATGCTGAAATCCATTATAAGAATAGCGCTGACGGAAATCGGAATCAGGAAATTGCGGCTGGTAAAGGGGGCAGCAAGGAACAGTAGCGTGCCGATAATCACCAGGCCTTTCAGCCATACCGCCAGGCGCGGCGCCTTTTCCCGCAGCGACAGAAAATGCAGGGTAAACAATGGCGGCAGCAGCACGATCAGGGGTAGCAGATAGTGAATGATGTACTGGCTGACAAGCGGGGAGTGCGGCCACAGATAACGGTGGGCATAGCCGTGAAGTACCGCCAGGAACAGTGTGACCACCGCCGACCAGCATACATATAGCAGGTAGACCTTTTCGCGAATGGAGAAGAACAGCGACAGGTTGTAGAGAATCATCACCAGCATGCCGCCGAAGAAGATCCCCTGGATAATGGTCTGATTCTGCGCTGATCGTGCGAACTGATCGTGGCTAAGCAGTCGTATCGGCAGCTGGATGCTATGCGGAGAGGTTACCTTGAGATAAAAACTGCTGTCCTTGCCGCTGGGCAGGGAAAGCGGGAAAGCGGGAGTAGGGTAGTTGCCCGGCCGTACGGCAAAATCCCGGTCCATCCCCGCCTGGAAGTGATTGACCAGGTTGCCGCCGGCATCCAGTTGGTAGACGTCCAGCTCGCCGAGCATGGCGTAATCAACCAGCAGCTGCCAATCGCTGTGTCTGGGGTTCTGATTGCGCACGGCAAAGCGGAACCAGCAGTGCTGATTGGTGAATCCCAGGTTTGGCATTTCTCCCTGGCTGGATTGCCAGGGCAGGGTCGGGCGTTTTTGCAAGGCAGTAATGGTCGGCGACTGTGCCGCAGGGGTACAGAAGTAATCCAGCCCTTGATAGGGGTGTAGTTCTTCCTGCTTTTCGCCAATAATCAGCAGCTCGGGACCGTTAGCCCAGACGGCTGATGTCAGCCCGAGTGAGAGAAAGGCAATAAGCAGAATAAAGGCAGTTTTCGCATCCTTGAGCAACGTTTTTATTCCTGACAGAGGGTGCCGTTTATTTCGGGCCCGGACGAGTGATCATGAGGCTGCCTGCACCGCGTATCAGTGATGCTAGCAGCGTGGGCCGGGGGGCTCAATGCAGGGGGGACATAAGCCATGAGTCAAAGTGTGAACCGGTTTGCCGTAGGACCGGTGGTAGGGGAGGCTGGGGACACCCATGTGAGAGTGTTCGGTGCTTTGCCGAAAGGGACACTGGGAGCCGGAAAAAAATGGCTGTGGGGGCGGATTCGCTGGCGTCGCAAGGGAAGCGTTGACTGGTCTCCGGCGAGAGCGTTTCGGCTTAATGGCAACTTCGATGGCTCCGGTGTGGTGATCCTCAATCAGTTGCAGCCCGGTACCCGCTATGAGTATCAGGCTGGCTGGGTGGCTACGGAAGAGGATGTGGCGCTGGACTGGGATGCCGCCGACCAGGGGGCGTTTCTTACCAATCAGCCGGATGCGGATGCCACGCGCTTTTTTTTCGGCTCCTGTTGCTACCGGTTTGTTGGCCTGGATGGTGAAATTCAGGATGATCGGGCGGACAAGATTTTTGCCGAAATGTCCTCGCGGGCGGATACCTCGAAACCGGATTTTGTGCTTTTCGGCGGGGATCAGGTGTATGCCGATTCCATGTATCGGTTCGGTGCGGCCACCACCCGTGAGGATTTCGATGCGCTTTACCGGGAAAGCTTTTCCCAGCCCCATCTGGCGAAGCTGCTTCGTGATACCAACAGCTACATGATTCTCGATGACCACGAGATCGAGAATAACTGGCCGGCCCGGGCCAATGCCGAGCTGTGGACCAGCAAATATCCCGCTGCCATCAAGGCCTATCAGATCTATCAGGCGTCCCACTCTCCGGCGGCGCCCCTGAATCAGGCGGGCACCTATCTGGATCGCGATCCGGACCGATTCTGGTACACCTTCTCACGGGGACCAGCGGATTTCTTTGTCATGGATGTGCGCACCGAACGGGTGCTGAGTCGCTGGCCCTGGCAGCGCCGCATGATCGGCGATATTCAGGAGCAGGCCTTTATCCAATGGCTGGACCAGGACCCGGACCGCATCAAGGTGCTGGTCACCTCAGTCCTGTTGTTCCCGGAACAGCGTCGCCCGTTCCGCGGCAAGGATGCCTGGGAGGGCTTCATGCACCAGCGCCAGCGTTTGCTGGAGGCCATGGGGCGCAGCCGTAGCGACAAGCTGGTGGTGCTGAGTGGGGATGTGCATGCCTCCCTGTATGCCTGTTTGACGTTGAATGGTGGCAAGCAGGTGCATAGCTGGACCTGCTCCGGTTTGTTCTGGCCCACCGCGCTGCGGGCGTTCCGCTGGTATCGCCCGATGATTCGGGTGCCGGGCGTGCTCCATGGGGGGTGGGGCAAACCCCTGGGGCGGGTGGACGTCCCCGGTGAGGTGTTCAGTGACAATGCCTTCTCCGAGGTGAGCTTCAGCGCCGAGGGTGCCAGCTTCCAGTTGTTCGATCGCAGGCAGAGTCCGATCAGCGAGGCAAGCCGGGAGATTCGCTGGCGCTGACCCGGATTGTTAATGTGCCTGGGCTGACCGGGGCCCAAAAACCACGGTCATGTATGGCAAATAACTTACAGAAACTGTAGCGAATCGCGCCTTATCCTCCCGGTGCGGTTTCCCTAAAGTGGATCTCGCAAGGACGCAATCGAACAAGGATGTTCAATTTCGGCCCCGGTACAGCCCGCCCGCCATTCCCCAAGTGGCGGGCGTTCTTTTTTCCCTCTTTGATTGCACCCGCTCGAATACGGATAATGCACGGCCCTGAACACGGAGCCGCCCATGTCTGATCAATCCGCAGATCGCGATATTCTCAAAGCCAAACTCAATCAGGAAACGGCCAAGGCCAGCTGGAAAGAGCTGCAGCCGTTCTTTGCCCGTGGCCAGACGGTCTATGTAGCACCAGAACTGGATCTGATCGAGGTGGCACTGGCGTTTTCCGAAGACCAGGCCGACACCCTGTCTCTGTGGCGGGACAAGGGGCAGGTGGACAAGGTCACGGATGATCAGGCGGCGCAGTGGTTCGACGCCGACCAGGCCCTGTGGACAGTGGTGGTCATGCCCTGGGTGCTGGTACAGCCGCTGCAGGTGCAGTAAGACGGCCAGACGCCTTATCGGTAGGGTGCACTGAGCCTCAGGCGAACTGCACCATCCCGGCGTCACATCGGTGCAGTTCGCCTGAGGCTCAGTGCACCCTACACAGCGATAAAGCCTGGTTGTGCTCGCTGCTGCTTTTCTGTCATCCCCCTGTCGCGCTTTACCGGTCTAATCACTGCGCCGGGCTGGTATTGATCTATTCCTCCGGTATAGAGTGAATTGAGGCCGCTGGCCCCTTGCCGGCGCGCCGAACGGACGCCGGAGGATTCGATGCAGGATGACGTCGCGCAGCGCCAGGCCCTGTTACAGGCTCAGCTTGAAGCATTGGTTACCGCCCACGTCGGGGTTGAACATCAGCCCCTGTTCCGTAGTTTCATGGCGGCTTATTTTGAAATGAGCAGTCAGGCGGCGCTCACCGCCCGTACCCCCGAGCAGCTTTTTCACATCGCCCAGCAGCACTGGATGATGGCTTTCCAGCGCCACCCTGAAGAAACCCTGATTCATTTGAAGCCACCCACCCGGCCGGGCGGATTGGCGGCGTTGCGGACGGTGACCGATGACGTGCCATTTCTAGTGGATTCGATCGCCATGGCCGTGCGAGATGCGGGGACGGCCATCGACTGGACCATTCATCCGGTGATCCAGGTGCTTCGTGATACCCACGGACACATGACCCGGGTGGTCGGCGTTGGCGATGGCGAGAATCCGGCGGAATCCCTGGTCTATGTAGAGTTCGAACCACTGGCCAGCGACGAGGCCTATGAACATCTGCAGGAATCCCTGGAGCTGGTGTTGGGAGAGTTGCGCCTGGTGGTGCAGGATTTCCCGGCCATGCTGGATAACCTGGAAACCACCCAGAAAAATCTTTCTGCGGATTTTCCCAGTCGCGACCAGGAAGAGCTTGCCGAGGCCCGGGCCTTTATTGACTGGCTATCACTGGACCATTTCACCTTCCTGGGTTATGCCCGCTCCCGGGCGGAGCCGGTTGACGACGGCATCAAGCTTTCCCTGGATCATGATGCCGGGCTTGGCCTGGCCCGCCCCGGCAGCCGTTATGCCAACGCGGAAGAGTTTATCGCCCCCCACGATGAGATGGCCAAGTACATTGCCCATGGCCGTCTGGTGGTGGTGACCAAGGCCAATGCCCGTTCGCCGATCCACCATCCCCATTACATGGATGTGGTATCGGTAAAACGGTTGGCCGAGGACGGCACCGTTGAAGGGACTGATCGTTACATCGGCTTGTTTTCGCTGGATGCCTATATCAATCGTCCCCGGGACATCCCGTTGATCCGTCGCAAGGTCAATTATGTACTGGACCGCTCCCGGCTGCCTGAGCGGTCCCACTCCGGCAAACATCTGCGCGATATTATCTATCAGTTACCCAGAGACGAACTGTTTCAGTGCAGTGAAGAGGAGCTCTACAGCATCTGCATGGGTATCCGTGCCCTGCGGGACCGTCACCACCTCAGTCTGTTCATGCGCCGAGACCGTTACGGGCGTTTCTATTCCTGCATGGTTTATCTGAGCCGGGAGCGTTATTCCCGGGAACTGCGTGATCATGTCACCGCCGAGTTGAAGCAGCTCTGCAATGGCAGTTCGGTGGAGCGCACGGTGGATTTTCTGCGTGAGGGGCTGGCGCGTATTCACTGCATTATCCGCATTCCCCAGGGGACTCACCTGGCCATGTCACAGGCCCAGGTGGAAGAACGCTTGTTGGCGGTCACCCGCACCTGGGCTGACCAGCTTCGCGACATCCTGCGCCAGGAGGGTGAACATGGCGAAGAAGGCGCCGCCCTGGCGCAGCGCTATGGTGACGCTTTCCCGGTGGGTTATCAGGAAAGCACTGACCCGATGGCAGCCGCGGCGGATATTCATTATCTGGCGCAATTGAATGATCGCCAGCCGGTGCTGCCCTCGCTATCCATCAATAGCGGCGATGGTGCTGCCTGCCCCACCAGCCTGCGGCTCTACAGCCAGAAAAAACCTATCGGCCTGTCAGATGTGCTGCCTGCGCTGGAGAACTTCGGTCTGCGCGTGGTGAGACAGGAGCCTACTCAGGTCATCCCCCGTGATGGTGAGGCCCAGTGGGTACAGGTGTTCGATGTGCAGGTGCACGGTGATTGTGCGCTGGGGCCGGTGCAGCAGAAGCGCTTTTTTGAAGAGGCGTTTCTGGAATGCTGGCATGGCAATACGGAAAATGACGGCCTTAACCGGTTGGTACTGTTGGCCGGTCTCAACTACCGGCAGATTGTCTGCCTGCGGACGCTGACCAAATACCTGGTTCAGACCGGCTTGCCCTATTCACAGAACTACATGGAACAGTTGCTGGCGGACCATGCCAGCATCGCCCGTTCTCTGGTGCAGTTGTTTGAAACCCGGTTTGACCCCGCAACCAGCGATGAGCGCCGTAAAAATGAGGGCATCAAACTGGCCCAGACCCTGGATCACCAACTGGATCAGGTCGCCTCGCTGGATGCGGATCGGGTGTTGCGGGCCTTCCTCAGTGTGGTGCGGGCCGGGTTGCGTACCAACTTCTACCAACCGGATGCAGCCGGCCATGCCAAATCCTATGTGAGCCTGAAGCTGGATCCGAGTCAGGTATCGGAACTGCCGCCGCCGCTGCCCATGTATGAAACCTTCGTCTATTCCCCACAAATGGAAGGTATTCACCTGCGCGGTGGCCCGGTGGCCAGGGGCGGGCTGCGCTGGTCTGACCGGCGCGAGGATTTCCGTACCGAAGTGCTGGGCCTGGTGAAGGCACAGATGGTGAAGAACGCCATTATCGTGCCGGTTGGCGCGAAGGGCGGGTTTGTGCTCAAGCGCGGTAATCCGGCGGACCGGGAAGCGTGGCAGCAGCTGGGTGTTACCTGCTACAAGGAATTTATTCGCGGCTTGCTGGATATTACCGATAACCGGGTCGGGGACCAGATAGCACCGCCGGCCTCGGTGGTCCGTCACGATGGTGACGATCCCTATCTGGTGGTGGCTGCCGACAAGGGTACCGCCACCTTTTCTGATATCGCCAACGGTTTGGCCGAGGAGTACGGCTTCTGGCTGGGCGATGCCTTTGCTTCCGGCGGTAGCGCCGGCTATGACCACAAGAAGATGGGTATCACCGCCCGGGGCGCCTGGGAGAGCGTCAAGCGTCACTTCCGGGAAGCAGGCAAGGATATCCAGACAACGCCCTTTACGGTGGTGGGTATCGGCGATATGGGCGGCGATGTGTTTGGCAATGGCATGCTGATGTCAGAGCAGATCAAGCTGGTGGCGGCATTCAACGACATGCACATTTTCATTGATCAGGACCCTGACACGGCGACCAACTTTGCCGAAAGTCAGCGGCTGTTCAACACGCGTGGCACTACCTGGGAAGATTTCGATGCGTCGCTGATTTCCGAAGGCGGTGGGGTTTGGTCGCGCAGTGCCAAGAGCATCACCCTCAGCCAGCAGGCCTGCAATGCTCTGGGTATCGAACAACGCACCCTGACACCGGCGGAGCTGATCACCGCCATCCTCAAGGCACCGGTGGAGCTGCTCTGGAACGGTGGTATCGGCACCTATGTGAAAGGTAACAACGAGAGTCCGGCGCAGGTAGGTGATCGCGCCAACGATGCCATTCGTATCAATGGTCGCGACCTGCGTTGTCAGGTGGTGGGCGAGGGCGGCAACCTGGGGCTGACCCAGCTGGGCCGCATCGAGTACGCGCTGAACGGCGGCTGTATCAACACCGATGCCATCGACAATTCCGGTGGCGTGCACAGCTCCGACCGGGAAGTGAACATCAAGATTCCGCTCAATCAGCGACTGCGCGATGGTCGCCTGGACCGGGATACCCGGGATCCGTTGCTGGAACGGATGACCGAGGATGTGGCCAGCGCCGTGTTGCGTGACAACTATGTGCAATGCCTGGCTTTGAGCCTGCTGGAATTCAACGCCGCCAGTCGTCTGGACGAACACGCCAACCACCTGCGTACCCTGGAGCGCCAGGGCATGCTCACCCGGTCGGTGGAATACCTGCCGGATGACGAAGGGCTCAGCGAGCGCCGCACCCGTGGCAAGGGGCTGACCCGGCCGGAACTGTCGGTGTTGTTGTCCTACACCAAGAACGCTTTGTTCGATGCCATGCTGGCCACCAATGTGCCGGACGATCCCTTCTTCGATCAGGACGTACTCAACTACTTCCCCACAGAGCTGGTGGAATCCTTCCGCGAGGATCTGCTGGCCCATGGCCTGCGCCGGGAGCTGATCGCCACCGTGCTGTCCAATGCGGTGGTCAATCGCATGGGCTTCTCCTTTGTCCACCGCTACGCGGACGAACACGGCCTGTCCCTGCATCGCATCGTCAAGGCCTATGCCATGGCCCACGCGGTGTTTGACGGCGACCTTTACTGGGCACCAGTGGATGGCCTGGATGGCAAGGTGGACAGTCAGGTTCAGCTGCGCCTCTATGGTCGTGTCATCGGCCTGATGAAACACGTCACCACTTGGCTGATTCATTACAAGTGGGGTCGCCGCCCGGTGGCGGAAGCGGTCAACCGCTATCGCAAGTCCATCGGTGAGCTGGAAGCCATGCTGCCGGATATTCTGCCCGGCAGTTACCGGCAGGAATGGGATCAGGCGGTAACCGGTATGGGCGACGATGGCGTCCCGGAGAAAGAAGCCCGCCTGTTGGCCAACACCATGGTGCTGGGCAGCGCACCAGACGTGATAGAACTGGCTTCCCTGGCCCAGGTGCCGCTGAAACTGGCGGCGGAGGTGTATTTCCTGGTGGGGGATAGCCTGCAGATACTCTGGCTGCTGTCCTCCATCATCGACCTGAGCGTACAGGGCCGCTGGCAGGCCCTGGCCCGGGCCAACCTGCGTGAAGACACCTACCGCCTGCACCGCCAGGTGGCTGCCAAGGTACTGGAACAGGAGGGCGACAATGCCGCCGCTCGCTTTGCTGCCTGGGAAGAAAAATCCAAGCGCAAGGTCGCCTTCGGCATTCACCGCCTGCAAACCCTGCAGGCCGACAGCCCCCATGATTTCATGACCCTGGCGGTGGGGGTAAGGGAGCTGCGCAAGCTGCGGAGTTTGTGAGGGAGTTGTTGGCACTGGGCGAAAAGGTTGCCTAGCTATCACGGCTCCCATCCAGCTTGCTAGCAAGGCTGCAACGGGGTGGCAGGCAAGGGCAGGTAAAAAGTATTGAGTCCTTGCTCTTCTCGGTATACTGTACAAAAAGACAGTATTCGACAGGAGCCATTATGCCTGCTGTGAACCGGGGTACCCTCAGCCAGATACCGGGGCGCTTTGCCGTCAGCCATAGTGATATGGACGACGCGCCGGTGAACCGGCCCACCCGCTATCACCGTGAACAGGCGAAAAGCCTGATCATGACCAATCGCAGCCCGGACCTACCCTTTGAGCAGAGCATCAATCCCTACCGGGGTTGTGAGCATGGCTGCATCTACTGTTATGCCCGCCCCAATCATGCCTATGTGGACCTGTCACCGGGGCAGGATTTCGAGAGTGAGATCTTCTGTAAGGACAATGCCGCAGAGGTGCTGCGCGACAGCTTACGCAAGCCCGGGTATCGCTGCCGGCCTATTGTGCTCGGCACGGTAACCGATCCTTATCAGCCCATTGAACGAGAGCGGCGAATCACCCGCGAATTGCTGCAGGTGCTGGTGGATTGTCAGCATCCCTTCAGTCTGATCACCAAGAGTACC
>NZ_JBNPEC010000090.1:0-4267 GCF_051117345.1 Alcanivorax sp. | reverse complement strand
GTCTTCGGCCGGGTGGCAGGCAATCCCCAGCATAAAGAGGTTGGCGTGCAGATAGTTGAGGGATTCCTCCAGGGCGATATTGCCGATGCCGAAGCCGTAACGCAGCACCACCACCAGCACCATGCCCAGTACCAGCAACAGGGCCAGCCAGGCGCTGCCGCGGCCCACCAGGGTGGTAAAGCCGGTCAGGCGTTGCTGCCAGCGCTGTAAAAGCAGTGTTGTCATTATTGTCGGGAGGTTGCCCAAAAAAGGGCATTATACGGAAAACGTCGCAGTCAGCACGATGTGCGCGCTACGAGTTACGAGGAGCGAGTTTCGAAAAGCCAACCGACAAAGCCGTAAACGCCTGGGTTTCGCTTCTCGCTTCTTGTAACCCGCTACTTTCAGCTATCACGCCGCCAGCGACGGTGGGGTATCCCACCGTCATGCCCGATTCCCGGGGTAATCGTTTTTTGCATGCAGCCTGTAGCGGGAATGCTATCTTGCTGTAATGTTGTTGTCACAAACCCTCTCTAGCATGCGCAGTGCTGAAACATGAACTGGTTTGCAAAGATTGCAAGAACAAAACCGGGGTGGGGTCTTTACCTGAAAGCGCCGGTGCCATGTAACTAGGAGGCTTAACTGTGAATTTCAAGATGAAAGCAACTCTGGCAGGTGCCGCTGCTGCACTGGCCATGGCCAGCGTACCGGGTACTGCCATGGCGCGTGACACTATCTCCATCGTGGGTTCTTCCACGGTGTATCCGTTCGCCACCGTAGTGGCCGAGCGTTTCGGTCGCACTGGCAACGCCACTCCGAAAATCGAGTCCACCGGTTCCGGCGGCGGCATGAAGCTGTTCTGTCAGGGCGTTGGCACCCAGCATCCGGACATCACCAATGCGTCCCGTCGCATGAAGAAATCCGAGTTCGAGCTGTGCCAGAGCAACGGTGTGAAGGACATCACCGAAGTGAAGGTCGGCTATGACGGCATCGTGATCGCCAACTCCGTGAAGGGCGAGCACATCGACCTGTCCCTGCGCGACATCTTCCTGGCCCTGGCCAAGGATGTACCGAACCCGGATGGCAGCGAAGAGCTGGTAGCCAACCCCTACAAGACCTGGAAAGACGTGAACCCGGCTCTGCCCAACACCGAGATCGAAGTACTGGGCCCGCCGCCGACCTCCGGTACCCGTGATGCCTTCAACGAACTGGCCATCGAAGGCGGTTGCAAGACCTTCCCCTGGCTGAAGGCCATCAAGAGCGAAGACAAGTCCAAGTACAAGGCGATCTGCCGTAGCGTTCGTGAAGACGGCGCTTATGTAGAAGCCGGTGAGAACGACAACCTGATCGTGCAGAAGCTGGAAAAGAACCCGGCTGCCTACGGTGTGTTCGGTTACTCCTTCCTGGACCAGAACCGCGGTGTGGTACAGGCTGCCAACGTGAACGGTGTTGAGCCGACTTTCGACGCTATCGGTTCCGGTGACTACCCAGTATCCCGCTCCCTGTTCTTCTACGTGAAGAAAGCCCACGTGGGTGTGGTACCGGGCATCGAAGGTTACGTGAAAGAATTCACCAGCGAGAAAGCCTGGGGTGACAATGGTTACCTGGGCGAGAAAGGCCTGATCCCGCTGGGTGATGACCTGCGCAAGAGCATGGCCAAACAGGCTCGCAGCCTGAAGTCCATGACTGGCGAAGAGTTGTAAGGGAAATAACAAAAAGCATGGATGCTTTCGGCCCGGTGGCGTTTGCCACCGGGCTTTTTCGCCCCTGAAACGGCGAGTTTGTTCCACCAAGACCACCGCGGTGATCTTGTTTGAGCAAATCCGATCGGAGTACTACATGCAAACCGGAAACCTGCTGTTGCTGCTGGTGGTGATGGTGGCTGGCGCCTACTTTGTGGGGCTTCGCCGCTCCTACGCGCTGGCCCGTCCCCTGGGGGGGATTCGCCATCTGCACTCGCTGCCGTTTTACTTTGCCATGCGTTCGGCCATGTGGTGTGCCATTCCCGCACTGGTCGTGCTGGGCCTGTGGCTGGCGTTTGACGACAGCATTATCCGCCAGCAGGTGTTGGCCAGCTTGCCGGCTGGGCTGCAGCCGACGGATGCTTCCAGTTATAACCTGACGCTCAGCAAGATCCAGAATGTGGCCAGCGGCGCGTTGCCGAGCAACTTTGTGGAGCCGCCCATTGCTGCCGCTGCAGAACATTTGCAGTCCCTGCGTCAGACCAGCGCCATGGCGCTGACCGTGGTGATTATCGTGCTGTGCATGTTCGGCGGTGCCTGGGCCTGGCTGAAGGTGTCGCCGCAATTGCGCGCCCGCCAGCAGGTGGAGCGGGTACTGCAGACCCTCTTCATGCTGTGTGCCACGGTGGCGATTCTGACCACGGTGGGCATCGTGTTGTCGGTATTGTTCGAATCCATTCGTTTCTTCGGCAAGGTGCCGGTCACCGATTTCCTGTTCGGGTTGCAGTGGAGTCCCCAGACTGCTTTGCGGGCTGATCAGGTGGCGTCCGGTGGTGCCTTCGGGGCGGTGCCATTGTTTATGGGCACCATGTTGATTTCTGCCATCGCCTTGCTGGTGGCGGTGCCGGTGGGGCTGATGTCGGCCATTTACCTGGCGGAATATGCCAGCAACCGGGTCCGTACCGTGGCCAAGCCAGCGCTGGAAGTGCTGGCTGGTGTCCCCACCGTGGTGTACGGCTTCTTTGCCGCCCTGACGGTGGCGCCGTTTATTCGTGGCCTGGGTGAATCCGTTGGTCTGGATGTGGCTTCGGAATCCGCCCTGGCCGCTGGCCTGGTGATGGGCATCATGATCATCCCCTTCGTGTCTTCTCTGGCGGATGACGTGATCACCGCCGTGCCCCAGGCTATGCGTGATGGTTCTCTGGGGCTGGGTGCTACCAAGAGCGAAACCATCAAGAAGGTGATTTTCCCGGCGGCCTTGCCGGGCATCATGGGCGGTATCCTGCTGGCCGCCTCCCGCGCCATCGGTGAAACCATGATCGTGGTAATGGCCGCCGGTCTGGCCGCCAACCTCACTGCCAATCCGCTGGAAGCGGTGACCACCATCACCGTACAGATTGTCACCCTGCTGACCGGCGACCAGGAATTCGACAGCGCCAAGACCCTGGCGGCCTTCGCCCTAGGCCTGATGTTGTTCATCACGACCCTGGTCATGAATATCTTCGCGCTGCATATCGTGAAGAAATACCGCGAGCAGTACGACTAGAGAGAGACCATGAGCGAAACCACGGAAAAAGTCCGCAAGACGCTGGCCCGGCGCTACCGGGCAGAGAAGCGCTTCAAGGCGTTTGGTATCGGCTCCATCGGCATTGGCCTGATGGCCCTGGTGCTGCTGTTCACCGACATTATCGGCAAGGGTCACAGTGCTTTCTTCGAGCATGAAATCCAGTTGTCGATCACCTTCGACGCCGAGGTGCTGGATGTCAGCGACCCTCGCGACGAGGATGAACTGAACTATGGTAATTATCAGGGCGTGATCCGCGAGGCCCTGGCAGAACGCTTCCCTACCGTGGAAGGTCGTCAGGATACCCGGGCGCTGAATCAGTTGGTGAGCACCGGTGCCGGCTATGCCCTGCGCGATATGCTGCGCGAGGACCCGGCCCTGCTGGGACAAACCCGCACCCTGTGGTTGCTGGCCGATGACGATGTGGACCTGTTTCTCAAGGCCAATGAAAAGCAGCGCGAAGATAGCCGTCTGAACGCCAAGCAGCAGCAGTGGGTGGCCGAACTGGAAGCCTCCGGCGAGACCCGCATGGTGTTCAACCAGTCCCTGTTCAGCTACGGCGATTCCCGGGAGCCGGAACAGGCGGGCATTCTTGGCGCCATTCTCGGTTCCCTGTTCACCATGATCGTGACCCTGGTGCTGAGCTTCCCGGTGGGTGTGGCTGCGGCAATTTACCTGGAAGAATTCGCCCCCAAGAACAAGTTCACCGACTTCATTGAAGTGAACATCAACAACCTGGCAGCGGTACCGTCGATCATCTTCGGTCTGTTGGGTCTGGCGGTGATCATCGGTCTGTTCGGCCTGCCCCGCTCGGTGCCGCTGGTAGGCGGTATCGTGCTGACCCTGATGACCATGCCGACCATCATCATTTACAGCCGTGCCGCCCTCAAGGCGGTACCGCCCAGCATTCGCCAGGCGACCCTGGGGCTGGGGGCAACGAAGATGCAGGTGGTGTTGCCCCCGGTGCTGCCGCTGGCTCTGCCGGGCATGCTCACCGGCGCCATTAACGGCATGGCCCACCCCCTGGGTGAAACCCCCACGC
>NZ_JBNPEC010000075.1:0-4303 GCF_051117345.1 Alcanivorax sp. | reverse complement strand
GGTGGCCCGGAAGGACCCTCGTAAGTAGATTATTCATTCCCGCTCTGTCGGTGAGCCGTTGGCGTCGCTGGCAGCGGGGCGCCAGGCGGTTAGTGACTTCGCTGCCCGGGCGGCGGAAAGCATGCGTGCAGAAGGACTCAGTGCCGTTGCTATCAGTGTCTATCTCCGCACAGCCCCGGTGGGCAAGCCGCAGCAGTTATTCCCCGATTCTGCCCGGGCAAGTCTGTCGCCAGCCACGGCGGATACCCGGGTGATGGTGCGTCATGCGGTGGAGATGGCGGCGGCCCTCTGGCAGGCCGGTTATCGATACGGCAAGGCGGGCGTCATGCTGACAGACCTGGGGCCAGCGGGGCGCGAGCAGGTAACCCTGTTTCGGGAAGACGACGAAGCGGAAAAAGGGAACGCGCTGATGCAGGTGATGGATACCATCAACCGTAGCGGCAAAGGCAAGGTATGGTTGGCGGGTCGGGGAATGAATCAGAATGAACGGTGTGTCTGGGCCATGCGCCGGGCGCATTTGTCGCCGGCCTATACCACCCGCTGGAGCGATCTGCCCCGGGCCCGATGAGCCACGGGGCAGAAGGCAGGGCTCAGACAGCGGTCATCGGAACCTGCTCGAGCATACGTTCCTCGATACGGTCCAGACGGGCGCGACAGTCGCGGAAGGTGCGGCTGATGGCGGTGGTGTTGGCCACCATGTCGAGCTTGGGCCAGGTCGCCTTTTCCCCTTTGCGGATGTAGTTGCGCACATCCTGCAGGGTAGGGTTATTGAGCACTTTGAAGGCATTCATGGGCTGGCGCGGCGGGATCATGTTGATATCGCCGATATACTTCTGCGTGACCATACTCTTGGCCTTGTCGAACATCAGACCCACGTCGTTGGATTCCACCCGGCGCTGTATCAATTGCAGAGCGTAGCGCAGATTCATGGAGACGTTTTTCAGGCCCCAGTCCGCCAGGGTACTCATTGAGCTGTCGGTATTTTCGTTACGCGACAGGAAAGGCACTACGTGGGGATTGGTCTGGCTGACGATGGAATGGTTGACGCCATACAGCCGGGATAGGCGGCGGATGGGCAGGTCGTCGACGATGGAGCCATCCACGAATTTGCGACCGGGGATGTAGGGAACCCGCTCGCCATCAATATTCTTGGCCCACAGGGAGACCGGGGGATAGATGCCGGGAATCGCGCAGGATGCCAGGGATGCCTTGCGGATCAGCACATTGGGCGAGGTACGCCAGTTGAGCAGCCGGGCATGCTGGTTACGGTCGTAGGGGCTGACGGTAATGTTGATTTCGCGGCCGGTGTGCCGGTAGGCCTCCTCGAAGGTCATGTCGAGGATGTTTTCTTCCAGGCAGGCTTCCAGGTGGTCGCCATCCAGCACCGGGGTGCCACGAACGATGCCTTTCCAGCCCAGCACCTTGAAGGCTTCCAGGTAGATGTTTTCCGGTTCCAGCTTGAGCTTCAGCTCTTCATCGTTGTGGGTACCCACAACGGAGGCAATAATGCTGCCGGCACTGGAGCCGGAGATCACTGAAGGCAGTAGGCCCTGTTCCCACAGGCAGCGGGCAACGCCGATATGGAACAGGCCCAGAGCGGCACCACCGGAGAGCATCAGACAGCTCTGGCCAAAGGCCTGGCCGGTGGTTTCGAAGAAATCCAGTTTTTCCTTGAGTCCGAATTCCTTGAAGTTGGTGTCGCACAGGTAGTTCAGGGCGATAGTGACTTCTTCGAGGTAATTCTCGATCAGGCGTTTGGTGCCCACGCGAGTTTGTTGATAGAGCCGCGGGTTGGAAATGTTGCCCAGGTTGCCATGCAGGCCTTCGTGGAGGTGGAACACCAGCTTGTTCACATCATGGCGTTCACGGGCCTGGCGGATCTGCCAGAGGCGATTGCGGATCAGCTCGTAGTCATAATGGGGGGAGCGATCAATTTCTTTCCATTCGTCCGCCCCGGAAAGACGGTCGTGTTCGCGGCTGGCTTCGTACCATTCTTCGTAGGTTTCAGCGTGCTCGATGGCCCGATCCAGTTGCTTGAGAGTGCCTTTCATTCAGGTCTCCGCTCATTATTGTCATTAGCTGATGTCAGTATAGCCATGACCCATGGGGAGAATTAAGGCTTTGTAGGACAAAAAGAACGCGGCCAAAAAGAAAAGGCCGCGTTTATATGGGCAGAATTGCCTATCAGGCGATCAGCGCAAGCTGATGGGGTGGGGCGGTCAGCCGGGCAGCGCCCGGGCAACATCTTCCAGTACCCGGATCATGTTCATGGCACGGAATGGATGGGAGAGAGTAAAGGGGGCGTCGGGCCGGTCCTGGGAGCTGGGATAGACCAGGATACAGGGTTTGTCACTCTGGCTGGTGGTGGCTCGACGACCCTCCTTGGCGGTCACTAGTAGCACGTCGGCCTGACCGGGGTCGGCATTTTCCCAGATAACACTGCAGCGGCCGTTGATGATGCCCATCATGGAGACAAAGGCGCTGGCTGAGTCATGGGTGAGGCCACTGACGGAAATTTTGCGATTCATGGTGCGTCCCTGTAACGGTTCCCGAAACCGGCGGGGCCGGTGGTTTGGGGGAACTTCGTGATCCCTTGGGGACTGTTGTAGTCAACCGCTGGCGGTATGGGCAAAGCGATAACGACCAGCGGCGGCGGGGTAGATACTGAACGGGGTTATGAGGAAATGCGCATAAGAAAAAGCCGATAAGGCGTGTAAGTGATTTCCTACAAATCCGGCTTTTGTTGCGTGCGAAACTGGCCAGGCGTCATCCCGGTATGTCGCTTAAAGCTGCGCTGGAACGAACGAATATCCGAGTAGCCCAGTGCTTCGGCAATTTCTGCCTGGGGAGCCTGGCTCTGGCAGAGCAATTGCCGGGCCTGATGCAGTCGCACCTGGTCCAGCAGTTTCTGCCAGCTGTGTCCTTCATCTGCGAGCCGACGGTGCAGGGTGCGCACATTCATGCCCAGCCGTTCGGCAATGGTTTCCTTGCGCGGCAGGGAATGGCCGATGGCATCCTGAATGCACTGTTTTACCCGCTGGCCCAGGCTGGTTTCCACGCCCAGTTGGTGGAGCTGTTGAATGGCGTGGGCTTCCAGGGTCGACAGCAATAACGGGTCCGGCTGGCGAATGGGTTGCTCCAGCAGGCCCGGTGGGCCAATCAGGGCAGAGCAGGATTGTGCGAACCGCACCTCGCAGAGAAACACCCGCCGGTATTCCTCCACCAGTGCCGGTTTGGGTCTGGGGTGTTCCAGCCAGACTTCGGCGGGGGCGAGTTGGTCATTGCCGGTCAGCCAGCGGGCGTAACGGATCCAGGAACCCAGCACATTGTCTATCAGGTGCTGGCGAGCGGGTTGTTGTATGTAGCGACAGTCCCAGCGAATGGCGGCCTGATTCTCGTCAATACGGGTGTCGGTGGTGCCCATGTCGCCCACCAGCTTTTCATAGAGGCTGACCTTGGACAGGGCTTCCTGAAGGGTGCCGGCACTCATGGCGATGTAACCCATCACATTGTAGGAGCCCGGCTGGACAAATTCGGAGGTGTGCAGGCCGAAGAGAGGGTCGCGGGAGTGATCAATCAGAGTGTGCAGCAGCGTCTGGAAACTGGCACCGGGAATGCGGGCGTCCGGTTGACGGACCCGTTCCGCATCCAGGGCTGCGCTATCCAGCGCTGCAGCAATATCCAGTCCCCGGGCTTCACCGTGGGCAAGGTACTGCTGCAGCGCGGCGCTGCAGATCTGACCGAGATTATCCATTAATCCAGTTCGAAGGTGATCTGGACCCGGGCGGTGATATCGGTTTCGCCGGGTCGGTAGCTGTCGGCGCTACCGCTTTTCTCGCTCCGCGCCATCATCATTACCGGCTGCGGGGGCTGGAAATCCTGTGCCTGGATCTGGATCGCCTTGCCCAGCTCCCGGTCAGCGGCTTCGGCGATGATGCTGGCTCGCTGGCGAGCGTCTGCCACCGCTTTTTCCAGGGCCTGGTTGGCCAGTTCGTCCGCGTTGCTGACTTCGGTGCCGGCCGGGCGAATATCACGAACGCCCTGCTTGGCCAGGCCATCCAGCAGTTGGGTATAGGTGTCCAGGCCATTGGCGCGGAAGGTCACGTCACGGCTTACCTGATGGCCGACCAGTTTACGCTCCGGCTGGTATTGCCATTGCGGCTGGACGTGCAGATCGCTGGCGCGGACCTGCTTTTCCTCAATATCCAGATCGTCCGCCAGGTCGAGCATGTCGGCCACAGTCTCGTCGACGAGGGATTTCATGGCAGCCATGTCGTCCCCCTGTTCGCGGGCAGTCGCTACC
>NZ_JBNPEC010000031.1:0-22022 GCF_051117345.1 Alcanivorax sp. | reverse complement strand
CCCCATGGTCGTGAACGGCTGGGGGAAAGAGAGATCAGCGGCTAGCTACGAGCTACTAGCTGCGAGAAAAGCCAAACCGGTTTTCTTTTTAACTGGCAGCTAGTAGCTCGAAGCTCGTAGCTGCTTTCACAGGAGGTTCCCATGGAACGTACAATTCTCAACACCATTCGCGCACTGGATACATCCGATGGTGCCGGCGTCCGCCTGAAGCGGTCGCTGGGTTACAACCCCATGGTGCGCCTGGATCCTTTCCTGATGCTGGACGCGTTTTCCTCCGATAATCCGGACGACTACATTGCCGGCTTTCCGCCGCACCCGCACCGGGGCTTTGAAACGGTGACCTACCTGATGGAAGGTCACATGAAGCACCGCGATCATCTGGGCAATGAAGGTGATCTGAAACAGGGTGGTGTGCAGTGGATGACTGCCGGTCGTGGCATCATCCATGAGGAAATGCCGCAACAGCAGGATGGTCAGCTGCGGGGTTTCCAGCTGTGGATTAACCTGCCGGCGGCGGAAAAAATGAAGGCGGCCGGTTACCGGGATATTGCCGACAGCCAAATACCGCGTCTGGACCTGGCCAGCGGTGGCCAGATCAGAGCCATTGCCGGTGAAGTCACCATCGGTAATCAGGTGATCAGTGCACCGGTAAAAGGTGGCAGTACCGATCCGCTTTACCTGGATGTGAAACTGCGTGCCGGTGAAGCGATCACGGTGCCGCTGACATCCGGTTACAACGCCTTTCTGTACCTGTTCGAAGGTCAGGTCAGTGTGGCTGGCGAGGCGGTAAAGACCGACCATCTGGCCACCTTTACCGATGGCGACAAGGTCTCTCTGGTGGCCGGTGATCAGGGTGCCAGATTGTTGTTGCTGGCGGGCAAGCCCATCGGCGAGCCCATTGCCCAGTATGGCCCGTTCGTGATGAACACCCAGGACGAGATCAATCAGGCCCTGAGTGATTATCGCGACGGCACCCTGACCGCCGAACCGTCATTGCTATAACTCTGTCGCGAAGGGCAGGATAGAAGCGAGTGGCGAGTAACGAGTTTCGAAAGGCAACGCCTCGATGAGGTTATGATTTTCGCGACTCGAGACTCGCTCCTCGCTTTTTTTCTAACGTGAGGCGATCACCCAGACCGCATGCACGATACCGGGGATATAGCCCAGCAGGGTCAGCACAATATTGATCCAGAAATGCTTGCCGATCCCTTCCTGGAGAAACACCCCCAGTGGTGGAAGCAGGATGGCGATGAGAATACGTAGCAGGTCCATGCTGTTCTCCTTCTGTCCGAAAATCCCACTGTAAATCCTTTGTCTCATTGCGTCTGTTAAAAAATACAAAGCCTTGCACAGATTGGATTGCCGACACCGTGATTTTCCGGGAAGCTGGGCGTTGCCATTGAGATATCAGGGAAAGGAGAGACACCATGAGAGTTTTGGCGATCGCAGGCAGCCTGCGCGAGCAATCCTTTAACCGCGGCTTGGTCCGTGCCGCCCAAGCGTTGGCGCCGGCAGGGATGGAAATCATCGCCGCCGACATCAGTGATATCCCGCTCTATAACGGTGATGACGATGGCGACAACCGCCCTGCCCCGGTGACTGCCCTGGCGGAACAGGTAAAGAGTGCGGATGCCTTCTTGTTTGCCACCCCGGAATACAACTATTCCATCCCCGGTGTACTGAAGAATGCCATCGACTGGTTATCCCGGGTGCCGGGCGGCATTTTTGCCGGCAAGCCGGCTGCCATCATGGGCGCCTCCATGGGCGGCATGGGCACTAGTCGCAGCCAGTACCATCTGCGCCAGGTGCTGGTGTTCCTGGATGTGCACCCGCTCAACAAACCGGAAGTGTTCGTCTCTGCCGCCCATGAAAAATGCGATGACAATGGTGATCTGCAGGATGAGGCGACCAAGGAAATGATCGGCAAGCAACTGGCGGCACTCAAGGCCTGGGCGGAGCGGCTCGGCGCATAATTAAGGCCGTTGGAGCCTTGCTTGCAAGGCGAAGCTTTCAAAACGGGACGACGGGGATGCCTCTTCGCCTTGCAAGCAAAGCTCCAACGCGGTCCCTAGAGTTGGCTTTCGCGCCGAATCCACTTGGTCACATCCGGCGCCTGATAATCTGCGAAGCTGTCCAGAAGGCTTGCCGGGGTGTCGTGAACCTGCAGCAGGTCCCTGTGTTCCTGCCGCAGAAAACCCTGGCTGACCGCGTGATCAAGAAAGGTGATCAGGTGATCGTAATAGCCGTTCACGTTAAGCAGGGCGCAGGGTTTGTGGTGAAAGCCCAGTTGCGCCCAGGTCAAAATTTCAAAAATTTCTTCCAGCGTACCCATGCCGCCGGGCAAGGCGATAAAGCCGTCAGAGCAATCGGCCATGGCCGCCTTGCGCTCGTGCATGGAGCCCACCACACGTAATTCGGTGAGGTGGTCGTTGCCGATTTCCTTGCGCATTAACGCATCGGGAATAATGCCGATCACTTCACCGCCCCGCTGCATCACCGCATTGGCGATGGCGCCCATCACACCGACACTGGCGCCGCCATAGACCAGCCCCAGGTTCCGTTGTACCAGCTCCCCGGCCAGCCCTTCGGCGGCCTCAATATAGTCGTTTCCCTCGCCGGGACTGGAGCCGCAATAGACGCAGATTCTTTTCATCGATATTCACCTAATCCCTGCACTGTAGGAGCGTCGCTGGCGGCGCGATAGCAGACCTGGATCAAAAGCATTTTCACCGCAGAGGGCACAGAGCACACAGAGAAAACACCCTTTCTTTTCCTCGGTGAACTCTGTGCCCTCTGTGGTGAAATTCCAGTCTTTAAGGTTCTTTATCGCGCCGCCTACTCGCAGAGCACAGAGAGCGACGCTCCTACGGCGGGGTGTTAAAAGCAGCGGTGCCCTGGCCTTACCCCGCCACCGCCGTAGGCTTGCTCACTAACCGATCCGCCGGGAAGTGGCAGGTAAAGACGCTGCCCTTGCCCAGTTCGCTCTTGATTTCCAGTTTGCCGTTATGGCGAATCATCACGTGTTTGACGATGGCCAGGCCCAGGCCGGTGCCGCCGGTTTCGGTGACGCGGCTGTTGTCCGGGCGGTAGAAGCGTTCGGTGAGGCGGGGGATATGGGCCGGGTCGATGCCGACACCGTTGTCACTGACAGCCAGGTGTGCGCCACGCTCATCCTGCCACCAGCGAATACGGATCTGGCCACCGGCGGGGGTGTATTTCACCGCATTGGTGATCAGGTTGCCGAAGGCGCTTTCCAGTTCCGCCGGGTTGGCGATCAGGCGGGCTTCTTCGGGCACCTCCAGCTCGATGCTGTGGGCCTTTTCAGCGCTGATGGCCATGGCATTCTCACGCATGCGCTTGAGCATGCCGTGGACGGGGACGGCCTGGCTCAGGTTGTCCGCGTCGGTGCCCTCCAGTCGGGCCAGCAACAGCAGATCCGAGACCAGGGCCTCCATGCGATTGGACTGGTTGTCCATCTGGTTGAGCGCCCGGCGCAGCCGCGACTGTTCCTCCGGCACGGTGTCCAGCAGGGTTTCCAGATAGCCCTTGAGTACGGTGAGGGGGGTCTTCAGTTCGTGGCTCACGTTGGCCACGAAATCCTTGCGCATCTGTTCCAGGTGATGGATCCGGGTTACATCACGGGCCATCATCAACTGTTCACCCACGCCAAACTCGGTCACGCGAAATTGCAGTATGCGGTTGTCGTCCACCGGTGAGGGAATCTCCAGGGCGTCGCGGAAATCCCCCTTGCTCAGGTATTCGGTAAATTTCGGATGGCGGACCAGGTTAGTCAAAGGCTGGCCCAGATCCTGGCGGGCGTTGAACCCCATGTAGCGTTCTGCGGCCTGATTCCAGTATTCCAGGTAGCCGTGCTGGTCGATCAGGATGACCACATCTTCCAGGGCATTCACCGATTGCTGGGCACGGTGAATGATGCCCTGCAGACTTTCCTGGGCGCGGCGCTCTTTCTGAAAAAGGTGTTCCAGGCGGGTGTAGAACTCCCCCCACAGACCGATGCTGTCCGGGGGCTCGGTATGGTCATCGCGGACCAGCCAGCTGTACAGGCCAAACAGTTGCCGGGTGCTCCAGATGATATAGCCCAGCAGACCCACCACCAGCGGCCAGATGTGGCCCATTGCCAGCGCCGCCACAACGGACAGCAGGATCAGGCTGACAATGCGATTTACTTCTTTGGCCAGACTGGCTTTCATGATCTCGTTTCCACCGCCCCGTTGCGGCTACCGTCGGGTGCAATAACCGGGAAGTATTGCACCATCTCTCCCCATGCAGCGCAATGCGTCGCACAAACCGAAACGATTCAACCTGCCTTGGCGGATTTCACCGAAAAGCGATAGCCGGTGCCGCGTACCGTCTGGATAAAGCGGTCGTAGCCGAACGGCGCCAGGGCCTTGCGCAGGCGACGGATATGCACATCGATGGTGCGGTCTTCCACATACACGTTGGCGCCCCACACCTGATCCAGCAACTGGGTCCGTGAGTAGGCCCGTTCCTGATGGCTCATGAAGAATTCCAGCAGACGGTATTCCGTGGGACCCATGTCCACCGGCTCATCGTCGGCGCTGATGCGGTGGCTCACCGGGTCGAGGCACAGGCCTTCCACTTCGATGGCCTTGTCCGCCGCCGTGCTGGACGCACGGCGCAGCACGGCCTTGATGCGGGAGATCAGCTCGCGGGTGGAAAACGGCTTGGTGATATAGTCATCGGCGCCCACATCCAGCCCCTGGATCTTGTTGTCCTCTTCGCTCTTGGCGGTGAGCATGATGATGGGGATTTCGTTGGTGGTCTCATCACGCTTGAGGCGGCGGGCCAGCTCGATACCGGTGACGGACGGCAACATCCAGTCCAGCAACACCAAATCCGGGCGTTCATCGACAATAATTTCGTGGCCGCGCTGGGCGTTTTCCGCCTCCAGCACATCAAAATCCGCCAGCTCCAGCGCAACGGCCACCATTTCCCGAATGGCGGGCTCGTCGTCAACAATCAAAATACGGTTACGGGACATGGCTTTCCTTCCTTGCCTGTCTATCTATGTTGCCCTATTAGATTGCTTTTTTGTGACATCCGTATGACAAATTGGGCGGAATTTTCGGGAAAAGCAAGGAAGGAAAGCGGCGAGCTACTAGCTGCTAGCTGCGACGCGACATGGGACGGTGCAACTCGTTGCGCTTTGGTTGCCCGCGCTCAAGGGGCTGTCTGTTTTTTCCTTGGCAGCGCGAAGTCCATGGCGAGCAGCAGTTGTACACCCGGGACTCGTGTCGTAGCTAGCAGCTAGTAGCTCGCCGCTCAGAAGTACTGGAAATACAACCCGATAAACACACAGGCCCCGGCCCAGTGGTTGTTAAGGAACGCATGGAAGCTGGGCCAGCGTTCCCGGTAGCGGATCAGGCTGTGCTGGAACAGGAAGCTCAGGGTCATGCCGCCCAGGCCGACGTACCAGGGCCAGGAGAAGTCCAGTCGTTGCCCCACCATGATCAGAGCCAGCAGGGTGAGGCCCTGGAGGATGGCGATCATCAGCCGGTCAGCATCGCCGAACAGGATGGCGGTGCTCTTGATGCCCAGTTTCAGGTCGTCTTCCCGGTCGCACATGGCGTATTCGGTGTCGTAGGCCACGGTCCATACCAGATTGGCCACATACAGCAGCCAGGCGATTTCCGGCACCGCCCCGGTCTCGGCGGCAAAGGCCATGGGGATGGCCCAGCTGAAAGCGGCACCGAGGAACAATTGCGGCATGAAGGTGAAGCGCTTGGTAAAGGGATAAAGCACCGCCAGGCCCAGCCCGCCAAACGACAGCCAGAAGGTCAGTTCATTCAGGAACAGCACCAGCACAAAGGCCAGCAGCCCCAACCCGCAGAACAGCGCCAGTGCCTTTTTGGCGCTGATGGCACCGGTGGCCAGCGGGCGGCCCTTGGTGCGCTCCACGTCGCCATCGAAATCCCGGTCGGCAAAGTCGTTAATCACACAGCCGGCGGCACGCATGATGATCACCCCAAGAATGAAGATCAGCACGGTTTTCAGGCTCGGTGTGCCATTGCCGGCAATCCACACCGCCCACAGGGTGGGCCACAGCAGCAGTAGCGTGCCGATGGGGCGATCCAGCCGCATCAGTTGAATATAGGGCCAGGCTTGAGGGTAGCGCTGTTCAACGAAGGCAAACATGGGACATCCGGTTGTCAGGGGCGGGGGTAAGTTTCAAGTTGAAAGTGGAAAGTTTCAAGGCTCCTTGTAGGAGCACCTCTTGAGGTGCGAAGCCTCGAATGGTCGCGATAACGCTTAGATTTGAACCGACTCTCCCTCCAGGCAGGGTGGCTGCGGTGAAAACCATTTCCTCGCTACGCTCGGTTCGCACCTCAAGAGGTGCTCCTACAGCAGCCCTGAAGAAACGCTTGTCGCGCCCACCTTCTCCCACAGCGCCGGCAGGAAGTATTCTGCTACCAGCAGCGGTTCGCCGCGTTTGATGAACCGGGACTGGCGACCCCAGCACACTGGCATGGCTTCTGCAGGGCTTCCAATACGGGCCCAGACCTGATCGCGCAGGCAGGTGGGGCGTTTGTAGAGTTCCAGGCCCAGAGAGCGGCTGCCCATGTGGCCCAGGGAGCGATTGGCGCCGGTAAGGCTGGTCAGGGGCAAAACGCTGCGGGCGGCGACCACCGGGGTGTCGTCCAGCAACAGGGTGACTTCGCGGATCAGCGCGGCCCGGCGGGGGGCCAGGCTCAGCAGTTGCCGTTCGTCGGCTCGGGGAAAGCTGATGGCGTGGTAGCCGGGCACCACCCGGAACTGGCCGTAGCGCTTCAGGCGCAGGGTCAGGGACGCCGGGTCTGCCATCCAGTCACGGATATGGGGCGGCAGGACCAGCTGTTCCAGCGGGCGCCAAAGGCTGTCAGGATGCAGGGCGGCAGGCAGCATGGGGTCTCGGATCAACATCGCAGGCCGCAGGACTATGGCGCAAGCGGTGATTCAGGGCAAGTCAGCGGTGCCCCTGTCCACAGATGCTTGCCTGCAGGCAATAATGGCGGTGGGGCCGGACAATGGACCCCGGCGCCAGTGTCTGCCAGCGCCCAATGTCATTGATTTTTCGGGCGTGCGCCGATAGGTTATCGCCCCCCGAGAAACACCCTGTATGTAGCAGAGTAAGCGAGTGCTTACTCCAATTCGACGAGGTTCACGATGAAGAAGTGGGAATGCGTAGTGTGCGGTTTCATCTATGACGAAGCCGAAGGTCTCCCCGATGAGGGTATTGCCCCCGGTACGGCCTGGGATGATGTGCCTGAAGATTGGGTCTGCCCGGATTGTGGCGTGGGCAAGGACGACTTCGAGATGGTGGAAATCTGAGCCGTTGTGCTCTGAACCACACAGTCAATTCCGCCCGTTCACTGATTAATTAAGGACTGTTCATGCAACCTATCGTCATCATCGGTTCCGGCCTTGCCGGCTTTAATACCGTCAAGGAATTCCGCAAGCTGGACAAGGAAACGCCCATCGTTGTGCTCACCAGCGACGACGGCCGTAACTATTCCAAGCCCATGCTGTCCGCCGGGTTCACCAAGGAAAAAACCGCTGATGACCTGTGCATGGCCACGCCGGAAAAGGTTGCCGAGCAGTTCAATGTGGAAGTGCGCACCGACGTGCATGTGGCGGAAATCGACCCCTCCGGCAAGCGCGTCCTGCTGCCGGACGACCACCTGGACTACAGCAAGCTGGTGCTGGCGCTGGGGGCCGATACCTGGACCCCGCCGCTGGAAGGCGATGCCGTCGGCGAGGTGTTTTCCGTCAACGATCTGATGGACTACGGCAAATTCCGCACCGCCCTGCAAGGCGCGAAGAAAGTCACCATTCTGGGTGGCGGTCTGATCGGTTGTGAATTCGCCAACGACCTGTCCAATGGGGGTTATGAAGTGACCCTGGTGGAGCCCCAGGGACGCTGTCTGCCGCTGCTGCTGCCGGAGCCGGCGTCTGCGGCTGTTGGTCGCGGGCTGGCGGATCTGGGCGTGACCTTCAAATTCGGTCCTCTGGCGCAGGCGGTGAACCACGGTGATAACAACCAGCTGGTTACCGAGCTGTCCGACGGCACCCGCATTGAATCCGACGTGGTGCTGTCCGCCATCGGTCTGCGCCCGCGTATTGCCCTGGCCAAGGAAGCCGGCCTGGCCATCAATCGTGGCATCATCACCGACAAGACCCTGCAGACCAGCGCTGACGACATCTACGCTCTGGGCGACTGCGCCGAAGTGCAGGGCCACGTGCTGCCCTACGTGCTGCCGTTGATGGCCTCCGCCCGTGCCCTGGCCAAGACCCTGGCCGGTGAAACCACGGCGGTGAGCTACGGTGTCATGCCGGTCACCATCAAGACCCCGGCCTGTCCGGTAGTGGTATGTCCGCCGGCTGACCACGACAACGGCGAATGGGAAATCCAGGAAGACGGCAACAACGTCCAGGCCCTGTTCCGTGGCAAGGATGGCAGCCTGCAGGGCTACGCGCTCACCGGTGATGCGGTGAAAGAGAAAATGAAGCTCAACAAGGAACTGCCGCCGTTAATGCCGTAACAGTCACAAGCTGCAAGCTACAAGGCGCGGGCTGAACGGGTAGCGAACAAATCCTCTTTCCCCGCGCTACACTATGGGCGCGGCGATAGCGGTCATCGGTTTGTATGGCATGTCTTCGTGTTGCAGCTTGCAGCTTGTAGCTTGAGGCTTGAAGCTCGCCCCTGACAGAAAAGGAACGCCCATGAAATTTGCACTGGTTTTGCTGATCCTCGGCTGGCGCCTGCGCTGGTTGGCCTGGCGTGATGCGGGATTTCGCAAGCAGCTGGAAAACCGCGATGTGGTGATGCAGTGGCGTACCTTTAACGGCAAACCGGCGCGCAGCTTTCATTTCACGCCGGGCAAGGTGGTGTCCAAGGGCGGTCTGCATGGACAGCCCACTGTCACCCTGAATTTCAAGGACGCCAACTACGCCTTCCGCACCTTGCAGGTGGCCGGTAAAAACCAGATGGCCTTCATGGAAGGCATGCAGGCCGGCGATATCAAGATCGAAGGCGACCCGGGCCAGCTCATGTGGTTCATGACCTTGATGAAGTTCATCATGCCGGGCAAGACCAAGAAGTAAGCGGCCCAGCCTCCATCGCACAACGCCCCGCCAGTCGGGGCGTTGTTGTGTCTGTTCCCCTCAAACACAGCGAATTTGCCAATTCTTGCCTACCGCCTGTGCCGAACTTCAACCATATATCCCCGCAATACCCGTTTTGCTGGGTGAGCCCAGCGCAGGAGCGTAATATCAATTAGTGAGGGGAGAAGTCCAAAGCGGGCTTGCTCAACGTCTCTGAGTGCCAACGAGGCCTGGTTTTGTCCGCTTTCCCCACGCCAAGGATAGGGGGAAGTGAGTCATGCAGACCGCAATGAAAACGCTGCTTGAGCAGATGCGTATCACCGAGCTGGAAGTGGACTACCGCAAGCGACTGCTGGATTTCACCAGCAGGGATACGGCGGTTCTGGTGGCCTGCCGGCCGCTGATCTGCGCCCATATTGACCGCATCGTGGATGATTTTTACCGGATTCAGACCAACAACCCGGATATTGCCAACCTTATCGGTGACGCCGACACCCTGGAGCGGCTGCAGTGTGCCCAGCGGCGTTACATCCTGGATCTCTTTTCCGGGGTCTATGGCATGGAGTACATCAACAATCGTTTACGGATCGGCCTGGTTCACAAGCGCATCGGCGTGGAGCCCAAACTATATCTGTCCGCAGTGCACTTGCTGCGCTCTCTGCTGCTGGAATGTATCGACCGTGAAGGCAAGGAAGAGGGGGCCACGCCGGAAGTGATCCGGGCGCTGGACAAGCTGATCTATTTCGATGTCACCCTGGTGTTCGAGACCTATATCCAGAGCATGCTGGCGGAAATCGAGACAGCCAGAAATCGCACCGAAGAATACGCCAGAAGCCTGGAGGATACCGTGGCCAGGCGTACCGGGGAATTGCGCACGGATTCACTCACCGGACTAACCTCCCGGCGCTATCTTCACGAAGATCTGTACAGAACCTTGCAATCGGCCCAGCGTCGTAACGAACCGGTATCGATGGTGTTCGTGGATGTCGACAACTTCAAGGAGATCAACGACAGGAAAGGCCATGCCCACGGCGACAAGGTGCTGCAGGAGCTGGGTCGTATCCTGCTGGAAACTGCTCGAGGAGAGGATTCCTGTGTGCGTTTCGGTGGTGATGAGTTCTGTGTTGTACTGGCTAATGCAACGGAAGATGAGACGATAGGGACCTACTGCCTGCGAGTGAAGACCTTGCTGGCGGAGTGCTGCCCTGAAGTGACCATCAGTATGGGGGTAACGCAGACAGGGCCCAATGATTACGAAGACGCTGATAGTCTGTTAAGGCATGCAGATAGCTGTATGTATTCTCAAAAAAACAGCAACAAGAATGGCGACCCTAACGTGGTGCCCGACAAGACGGATGTGTGCAGCTGATGAAAAAACTGAAAAACGAAAAAGAGCTGGTCAAGAAAGCTATTACATTGGGTATGGATTATGCGGAGAAGCGAGGCGTGGTGGAGTTCGAGCCCACCGATTCTGCGTCGGAAAAGCTGGAGTACATCTACCGGCTGCTGGTGCACGACAAGGTGATTCAGCCTCTGCCGGAGGATCAGGTGTCCCAGCCGTCCATTCAGCACAAGCTGGCTATCTGGGCGTCAAAACAGAAATAGCGGGATGTCGCTTGTTATCTGCCGGTCTGTTATAAAAAATATTGAACTTGATCCGGCGGGCCTGTAACCGTATGCCCTATGGAAATGCCTCTCCTCAAAAGGACCTGACATGCGACGCAACCCTCTGTTGGCTATCGCCAGCATCCTGCTGCTGCTGACTGCTTGTGCCACCACCACCGAAACCCATTCCACCTGGCAGACCAAAACCGGCGAATCCCATCCCACCTTCCGTCACTTCTACGTGCTGGTGCTGGCGGATGATCCAGCCACTGCTGCTACCGCTGAACAGCAGGTGAAAAAGAGCCTGAATCATCGGGCGGTGGAAGCGACCCTGGCCAGTGAAACCCTGGGAGAGCGCGAGCCCAAAGGCGAGGCGTTCCGTGGCCAGGTGGAAAGCGCGGTCAAAGCCAGCGGCGCCGACGGCGTGATGGTGGTGTCGCTGCTGAAAGTGGAAGAGCGTGCCGAGTTCGTACCGCCCCAGGTGAACTATGTGCCGGTACCTTCGGCCCCGGTCTACCTGGGCTACGGCCCTTATGTGGGCCACAGCTACGGCGCGATCTATCAGCCCGGTTACTATCACAACGCCAAGGACTATTACCTGCAGACCCAAGTCTACAGCGTGGAGCGCAAGCGTCCGGTGTGGCAGGCCCAGTCGCGCAGCATGAACCCGGATAGCCTGCAGAATGGCGCCAAGGGCTACGCCAAGAGCATCGTGTCGCAGCTGGACAAGGACGGGGCGCTGAAGCGCTAGTCAAAAGCAGCTGGAAAGTTCTGCAATTCATCTCTGTCGATGGCAGGACCCGGCATTCCAAGCTCGTAAAGCCGTTCTGCCAGTCGGGGCGGTTTTGCGCTTATCGATGCCACTGGCCGCCATTGCCTGAATTCGGTACGGTTTGTGCCTCCAAAAAAATAGATGGAAGACGGATGGGAAAAGGAATTTCGGGGGCGCTGGCTGCAGCACTGGTGACGGGATTGGCGACGTTTGTTCAGCCTGTACTGGCGGAACAGGACGAGAAAGTATATCTGGTAGCACGGTTCGATCTGGATGGTACTACCTACAATCAGGTGGTGTTCTTTCAGGATGACGTCATCACTGATCTGAAAAGCTGCAAGCGGGAAATGATGTACGGCCGCAATGGCAACTGGCAGGTCTATTCCCACATCACCAATGCGGTGCGTGGCTTTACCTACAGCCTCAGTTATACCTGTGCTCTGGGTCGCCAGGACTTCAGCGGCTGGGATAAGAGTGGTCAGATCAACCCCACACACACCTATGAAGTGGTGATTCGGGATCAGTCTTTGCAGGTCATTCCACGCAATAGCTACAGCGCTTGTTTGAAAAAGGTTCGTAGTGCCGGAGGCGAAACGTCCAAACGATACTGTGCCCGGTCTACCCAGACTATCCAGTAGTGATCTTTCGAGTACCTGTCATGGTTGCCGCTGATAGCCGGGCGCTGCAAGTCGCTTTTTCAGCACCCAGCCCATCAATATTCCCCGCCCGGCCATAAAGCCGTTCATGGCCAGCCACAGGCCATGGTTGTCCCAGCCTCGGGTCAGCGCCCAGAGCACAAAGAAGAGCCCCACCGCCACCAACATGGTGTTGCGCATGGCGCCGCCCCAGGTGGCGCCCACGAAGATGCCGTCCAGCCAGAAACCGGCACTGGCGGTGAGCGGTAACAGCAGCATCCACGGCAGATAAGTGATGGCAGTGTCGCGGATATCGGGCAGGTCGGTGAGCAGATGAATCAGCGGCACGCCGCCGAGACTGAAGGCCACTAGACCGAGTGCCGCACAGGCCACAGTCCAGCGCCCGGTGGCGCCAATGGCCTGGTTCAGGGCCTGGCGATCATTGCTGCCGTGGGCCTCGCCGACCAGGGCTTCCGCTGCGTTGGCAAAGCCGTCCAGCAGGTTGCTGAGCAGCAAAAGGAAAGTGATCAGCACCGCATTGGCGGCCAGTACCGCGTCACCCAGCCGGGCGCCCTGGGCGGCGAAGAAAAAGAAGCAGCTGAGCAGGGCCAGGCTGCGCACAAAGATATCCCGGTTCACCGCCATCAGTGCCAACATGGCCGCCGGCTGCCACAGCCGTTCCTGTCGTGCCGGTGGATGCAAGGCGGCGCGTAGCCAGAACAGGCCGCCGGCCAGGCCCACATATTCCGCACAGGCACTGGCGATGGCCACCCCGCGCACATCCAGATGCCAGACCTGCACCAGCAGTATGTCCAGCAGGGCATTGGTGCTGTGCATCAGCACCGTCATCTTCAGAGGCACCCGGGTGTTATGGGTGCCGATGGCGAAGCCGATCAGGGCGAAATTGGCCAGCGCCGCCGGGGCGCCAAGAATGCGGATGTTGATGTAGTCCCGGGACAGAGCCTGAACCTCGTCACTTCCGCCCAGCAGCCACAGGCCGGTTTCCCGCAGCAGCGGCGACAGGGCAATCAGCGCCAGCCCCAGTCCGGTGGACAGCAACAGGGCGCGCAGTAACACCACCCGGGTGTCCTTCTCGCCGCCTCGCGCCTGGGAGGCAAAGCCGGTGGTGCCCATGCGCAGGAAGTTGAACGAGAAGTACAGGAACATGAAGAAATTGCCGCCCAGCGCCACCGCCGCCAGATAGCGGGGATGGTCCAGGTGCCCCACCACAGCCGTGTCCACCAGCCCCAGCAGCGGTGCGGTCAGGTTGGACAGCAGCAGCGGCCAGGCCAGCATCCAGATGCGTTGGTTGAGGGACAAACTCATTCAAACCGCCTCTACGAAGCCGCTGTAGGAGCACCTCTTGAGGTGCGAACCGCGTGCAAACGCGGAAATTGCCCGCAGGGCAATCAGAAATCTCAGGGCTCGACAGGTTTCTGATAAATGACAAATGGTCTAACGGCTCGGCCCTTTCGTGCCCGTGCAGCCCGATTCGCACCTCGAGAGGTGCTCCTACAGAAGAGGTGTGTCACGAACTGCGGCGCAGTAGCGTCAGCACAAACACACTGCTGGCGGCGACCACAATGGATGGCCCCACCGGGGTATTGGCAAACCAGCTCACCGCCAGCCCGGCCAGTACCGCCAGGGTGCCGAGCACGCTGGCTACCGCCGCCATCTGCGCCGGGGTATGGGTCAGCCGCCGGGCACTGGCGGCGGGGATCACCAGCAGGGAGGTGATCAGCAGCACCCCCACGGTGCGGATAGCGCCGGCAATCAGTAGCGCCAGCAACAGCATCAGCAGCAACCGGGTGCGCTGCACTGCCACCCCTTCTACCTGGGCCAGTTCCTCGCTGACGGTGATGCTCAGCAGCGATCGCCATTGCCACAACATCAGCAGCAGGATCAGGATAGCGCCAGCCCACAGGGCCAGGGCATCCTGCCAGCCCACTGCCAGCAGGTCACCGAACAGGTAGGCAAACAGGTCCACCTGAATACCCTCTTGCAGGCTGATGGCGATCACCCCCAGAGCCAGGGTGGTATGGGCGACAATGCCCAGCAGGGTATCGCTGGCCAGCTGCTGCTGGTGTTGCAGCGCGGTAAGGGCGCCGGCCAGGCCCAGGCACACGGCCACCACCGCCAGGTACAGACTGATATCCAGCGCCAGGCCAAGCGCCGCGCCCAGCAAGGCGCCGTGGGCCAGGGTGTCACCGAAGAAGGCCATCCGCCGCCAGACCACGAAGGCGCCCATGGGGCCGGACACCAGGGCCACGGCCAGGCCGGCGAACAGCGGCGGCAACAACAGCTCAATCATGGTGGCAATTCCCGTCGTGTTGGTGGCCCGGCTGGGCGTCGCCATGCAGATCATGGTCGTGATCATGATCGTGGGTGTAGAGCGCCAGATTGGGGGTGCCGGCACCAGGGCCGAACAGCGCGTGGTAGGCCGGGTCCCGGCTTACCGATTCCGGGCTGCCGGAACAGCACACATGACGCTGCAGGCAGATCACCTCGTCGGTGGCCGCCATGACCAGATGCAGGTCGTGGGAAATCAGCAGGATGGCGCAGCCCAGGTCATCGCGGACCGACTTGAGCAAGCCGTAGAGAGCATTCTGCCCGGCCACGTCCACCCCCTGAGCCGGTTCGTCCAGCACCAGCAGGTCCGGCTTGCGCAGCAGCGCCCGGGCCAGCAGCACCCGCTGCATCTCGCCGCCGGACAGTTGCTGCACCGCACGGCGGCGCAGGTGGGCCACGCCGGCCTGCTCCAGCGCCGCCCGCCGGGCCGAGGTGGGGCCGGGCGCGGCCAGCCACAGAAAGCGATCCACGGTGAGCGGCAGGCTGTCGTCGATCTTGATGTGCTGAGGCATGTAGCCCACCCGCAGCCCCTTGCGGCGGTTCACCGAGCCGCTGGATGGGGTGACCAGACCCAGCACCACCCGCGCCAGAGTGCTTTTGCCGGCGCCATTGGGGCCGATCAGGGTGGTGATGCGCCCGGGGGCCAGCGCCAGGCTTACGTCGGACAGCACGCTGTTGCCACCCAGGGTGACTGACACCGCCTGCACATTGACCAGAGGTTCCGACATAGCAAAAGGGCCCGAAGAACAAAGGCGCAATGATATACTGCCGGCCTTTCGCCTGCACTGAGGGTGAGCGACAAGCTTCAAGCTGCAAGCTACAAGTCGCGGGGAAGACTGTGCCGGCTACCAGATCATCGCCGCGCTTCAGAGCAAAGGTGTTGCGGCGCGGCACAAGAGTTAGAGGGATGGCTCCGGATGAATTTTGCGCCTTGCAGCTTGAAGCTTGTAGCTTGCTTCCCCCCAACGTAATTCGAATTTGAGGAATTCCATGCGCCGTCTCTGGCTGACAGTCCTGCTCCTTCTCTCCTCCCCAGCCTGGAGCCAGACCCTGGTGGCCAGCGTGGAGCCGTTGGCCAAGGTGCTGCGGGGGCTTTATGGCGACCAGGTGCAGGTGGTGACCCTGTTGCAGGCCAACCAGAATCCCCATCAGCTGGCCCTGTCTCCGCGGCAGGCCATGCTGGTGCAGCAGGCGGATCTCCTTGTGTGGTTGGGCGAGACGGTGGAGGCGCCGCTGGCACCGCTGGTCGCGCGCCGGCAGGGCCCGACCCTGGCCTTGTTGGGGCTGGAGGGCGTCCATCGCCGGGAAGGTGATCATGACCACGAACACCATGGTCATGATCACGGCGATGCCACTCTGGACCCGCATCTGTGGTTGTCGCTGGACAACATGATGCTGCTGGCCGGAGCGCTGGCAGAGCGCTACCCGCAGGGGTTGAATCAGGGCGAGCCGGCCCGCTGGCAGCAGGCCGCTACAACCCGTCAGGATCATCATCACCAGGCACTGGCTGGGTTGAGTGACATTCCCTGGCTCAGCTATCACCACCCCTGGGGCTATCTCACCGAGACACTGGGGCTGGCGGAGCCGCTGGTGGTGTCCCGGCAACTGGATGCCGGGCCGGGCAGCCGTCGGTTTGTGGAACTGGCCAGCCAGATCCGCGACCAGCAGGTGCGTTGCGCCATCCGCGAACCGGAAGCCCGTGCCGCCCTCATCACCCGCCTGTGTCCGGATTGCCATATACACCCCCTGGACCCGCTGGGCCGGGACTATCCGGAGCTGGATTATCTGACCTGGCGTGACCGGCTGGTGGAAGGGTTCAAGGCGTGCCTGCAAAAGGCGGGGGCGGGCTGAAGTTACGAGCTACGAGCTACGCTCCGTTCCTACAATGAATCCAACACCCGAATCGCGCCGCTAGCGACGCTCCTACACTCGTGGGCAGAGTGCTACTCGATAGCCCGCGTTACCGCTAGAAGCTCATAGCTAGCCACTCGCAGCTGCTCAAAGCTCCCGAATCGGAATCAATGTGGGTGGTGGGGGTGGTGGGGTATTGTCGCGGAGCTCTGGAGGCCGCACGTTTTCCGCCTGACGTTGGCGAAACCCCTGCTGTTCGTCTTCCAGATACCGACTCTCCGGGCTGACCGCGTTCATGCCCCGGCTTTCATCGCTGGTATCCAGCTCCCGTGGCGATTCCAGGTACATGGCCTCCAGCTCGCTGCCGTCCAGAGGCTGCGCGCGGACCTGGTCCCGGGTTTGTGGGGCATCATCGTCCGGTGGCGCGGAGTCAGGCAATTGTTCCGCCGCCACGACCAGGCCCGGGGCCATTAACAGGGCAATCATTATTTTTTTCATAACCCGATCATAGCGCTCCCTTACCCGAGGGGAAACCGGCTTGTGAGCGCCATCAAGTGTCAAGGCGGGTCAAAAATTACCCGGCGGACACAGGGCCATTGAGGCCGTCCCGGAAACCGGTATGCTGGAGCGCTTAATCTGAAACGGGTGCAGGGCCTGGATGGCACAGCAAAATAGCGCACAACCCCTCGCAATGGCCTGCTGGGATCTGTCCTGGCTGTTGGACCGTGACTCTCGTCACGGTGCTTTTGCGTCGCTGGAAAAAGTGCTCGATGAAACCCAGCAACGTGGTTTCAATGCCCTGCGCCTGGACCCCTGCCCACACCTGATTGCCTGCCCGGAAAATGGCGTTCACCTGGACCGTTGCGAACTGCAGGCCCCAGGCCATGACCCGGTGGAAGTGAAGATTCGCCACAGCCTGCAGCAACTGCTGCAATCCGCCCACGAACGTGGCTTGAAGGTGTGGTTTAGCAGCCGTTTTGTGGACGACAGCCGTGCCCGTCGTTCCTTCGTGCGGCGTCCGGAAGACTTCGTCACGGTGTGGAGCGATACCCTTGCGCTGGTGCAGGAATGGGGCTATCTGGATGACGTGGCAGGGGTGGATTTCTGTCATCATTTTCCCGCGCAGCCCTATGCCCACGGTGTTGCCCGCCGGGTGTTCAACCGGTCCCCGGATCGGCCCCTGCCGCCGCGCTGGTCCGCCACCGCCGCCAAGCGCATTGAAGCGTATCTGCTGGATATTCCCCGCGCCCTGCACGCCCTGTTTCCCAGCGTGCCCATCGGGTTGAGCACCACCACCCAGATCAGCGAGCAGTTGCGGCAACTGGATACCAGTGAGCTGGATTTTCTCGATTTCAGCCTGTGGCTGGATGATGATCCGCGCTATCGACTGGCCAGCGGCGAGGCCGTCCCCATGACTGGCCTGGCCCGGCGTCTGGCCAGCCCGGTGAAGCAGTTATTGCTGGATGCCGGCGGTATGCACTGGCAGCGGCGCATGGAAGACCAGTTGCAGCGGCGCATGGCCTTTACCCGCCTGCGGCGCCTGCAGCCGGTGATCGGTGAAGGCTTTGTTCGCCAACCCCGACACCTACGCCGCCTGCCCACCGGCTGGGCTGATCTGCACGAGATGATGGTGGTCAGCGCCCTCACCCAGGGCGTGGAATCCATGACCCCCACCTCGCTGGCCTGTCCGGCCTACGACTGGCTGTGGCGGGAAGAAGAGTATCTGGCACACCTGAACCACCTGATCCTGTCCGGGTCGGAATAACGGTTGAGCAGCAAGCTACAAGCTACAAGCTACAACACCGGGCGACGTGGCAGTCTCTGCTGGGCCGTGCCCGAGCACATAGCTGGAAGCGCGGCGGCAGTGGCTCAGGTTGGCTCGGTGATTTTCCGCGTTGCAGCTTGAAGCTTGTGGCTTGCAGCTTTCTTTACCCCGCCAGCGCCTCAATCCGCCATTGAAATATCCGCGCAAACTCTTCCGGATCCTTACTGCCCTGCCCCTCGCTATGCTCGGACACCGGCCCGGCCAGCCGTGACAGCCAGAAACGCAGTGCCGCCACTGCCAGTGCCTCCAGTAACAGGCTGTCGTCCAGCTGACCGTCGTGTTCGCGATAGCCTTCCAGCAACGCCTGTTCCCGCGCTGCCACCGGTTTGCCGTTGCTGTCCACGCACCAATCGTTAAGGGTCACCGCCAGATCGTATTCCGGGTAATCCAGGCAGGCGTTGTAGAAGTCCAGCAGGGCGCTGATGCGGCCCTGCTGCCACAGCAGATTGTCGCGGAACAGGTCGCCGTGGATCAGGGTGGTGCCGGCGGCTCGTGCCTGCCAGTCGCTCAATAGTGCCCTGGCGCCTTCACGATGGTCGTCCGGTAGCTGGCTCAGGTGGCTGGCCAGGCTGTCCAGTCGCTGGCGTTCAGCGGGCAGGGGCTGCAGGGTTTCTACGTCGCACTGATGCAGCCGGGCCAGCAGTTCGCCCACCTGTCGGCAGCGGTCCAGATCCACGGCAAAATCGTGTTCTCCGGGCAGGCGCGGCATCAACACCGCCGGCTTGCCGGCGACGGTGATCTGGTCATTGCCGTCATTATCCTGCAGCGGTGCGGGCACCGGCAGATCCTGGTCTGCCAGGTGCGCGAGAAGCACCAGATAGGGGGCCAGTGCGTCGTGGTCCAGGGTTTCAAAGATGGTCAGCACCAGCGGGGCGGGCTGCTGGTGACGGTCCTCGGCCTCGATCAGGAAGGTGCTGTTCTCGATGCCGTGGCTGGCCGCCCGGAATGCCAGCAGCCGGTAGCCGTACCTATCCAGAACGAGGGCAAGCTGGTTGTGACTGAGCGGCGTATAAACGGACATGGTGTCCCCTGTTGGCAAAAAGGCCGCAGATGACCGGACTCTGCGGGCGAGCAATGGTATAAAAGGCCGTCATGAGAATGACGACGCATCTCCAACAATAACAAAAGGACGACTTGCCATGCGTTACGGGATTCTGTTTTTCGGTCTGCTGTTTGCCGCCGCCAGTCAGGCGGACGGTGTGGCGCACTATCAAGACCAGCGTTTCGGCTATGTGGCCGGCAACCTGATGAACATCACCCTGGATTACGATAGCCGTGAGCTGACCCCCACCGGGGTGGGTGTGCGGTTGGGCGGCATGATCGACCCGTACTGGGGGGTGGAACTGCGCGCCGCCGTGGCGCCGTCCGGTGATACCTGGCGGGCAGAGAATAGCCGCAACAAGGTGGATTACACCGTGGATCACATCGGCGCCCTGCTGGCCACCGGGCGCCTGCCGTTCCAGTCGCCGATAACCCTGCCCGTCGTGGACGCCTATGTGGACGAATTTTTCGTGCAGGGCTTTGCGGGCATCGCCGACGTGAAGGTGAAAACCAACCGCCGCCGTTGCAATGCCGTGCGCTGTCGGGATGATGTCTCCCGCAACGACGACACCAGCCTGGCCTTCGGCGCCGGTGTCGGTGTGCGCACCAGCTTCAATCTGGGGCTGACGCTTCAGTACATGCAGTACGTGGACAAGGACTACATCACCGTGACCGGCATCGAAGGCGGTCTGGAGTGGTATTTTTAGTGACGCTTCAAGCCGCACGTTGCACGCAAGATGGTCAGCGGTGGTGGGCACAGAGAGGAAAAAACAATGAATCCTGCAGTATTCGAGCGTGGCGCGGTGCGCGCCCTGATGAGCCTGCCCGGTGCCGTACTGGACAAGCTGTCCGTCGGCCTGGAAACCCACAGTCGCTCCCATCTGGATTCTCGCCTGCGCTTCCTGCTGGCGCTCAGCGCCGCCAAGCCGACGCTGGACAGCGGCACCGTGGAACAGGCCCGTCGTCTGTACCGTGATGTCATCAACCTGCTGGATGTGGCGCCAGTGCCCCTGCCGGTGGTGGTGGATCATCAGGTGCCGCTGGACGATGGCAGCCAGATGCGGGTGCGGCGTTATCGCCCGGCCCTGGCGCCACGCGTGGCGCCGGCAATCATGTTCATGCACGGCGGCGGTTTCACCGTGGGCGGGGTGGACGAGTACGATCGCCTGTGCCGTTACATTGCCGATCGCACCAATGCCGTGGTGTTGAGTGTGGATTACCGGTTGTCCCCGGAGCATCCGTCTCCGGTGGCGGCCGATGACTGCATGGCCGCCTGGCGCTGGCTGCTCGATAACACCGCAGCCATGGGGCTGGACCCGCAGCGGCTGGCGGTGATGGGCGACAGTGCTGGCGGCAATCTCAGTGCCGTGGTCTGCCAGCAAGCCAAACAGGCCGGCCTGGCGCTGCCCGCCCTGCAAGTGCTGATATACCCCACCACTGACGGCGCTCTCAAGCATCCGTCGGTGCAGACTCTGGGGCAGGGCTTCGGGCTCGATCTGGCGCTGCTGACCTGGTTTCGTGCCCATTTCATTCAGGACCCTGCACTGGTCGAAGACTATCGCGTCTCGCCCCTGCGCAACCCGGACCTGAGCGGCCTGCCGTCGACCCTCCTGATCACCGCCACCGACCCGTTGCGCGACGAAGGGTTGGAATACGGCGAAAAACTCCGGGCGTCAGGGGTGGATGTCACCTCACTGGATTACCCGCAACTGGTCCATGGTTTCCTCACCATGGGCGGCGTTATCCCAGCGGCCCGCAAGGCGGTTAACGCTATCTGCGACGCTACCGTCCAGCGGTTGTAAGCCAGCGGCGAGCTACTAGCTTCTAGCGGCGAGTAAAAGCACGCATTCGTCGGTCTCTGAATCTCACAGAGCCGGGGGCGGTTTTTAACTAGCGGCTAGAAGCTAGTAGCTGTCTCCTCAAAATTCCCCGCAGAACTGATTATAAAACTGCCGCGCCGTACGCCCGGAGCGCACGCCTTTCTCCATGGAAAACCGCCGGGCGCGCACGTGTAATTGATCCCGGTCTGTTACCTCGCCAAACAGATGATCGACGATCTCGAAATATTGCGGCTCGCTGATCGGGTAGAAGCTCAGCGCCAGCCCGAAGCGATCAGACAGGGAAATCTTTTCCTCCACCACATCACCGTGATGAATCTCCCGGCCCACCACCTGGCTCTGCTCATTGTCCTTCATGTATTCCGGCACCAGATGGCGGCGGTTGCTGGTGGCGTACAGGCGCACATTTTCCGGCGGCAGTTCCAGGGAGCCCTCCAGCACGCTTTTCAGATGCTTGTACTGGTTTTCCCCGTCCTCGAACGACAGGTCATCGCAGTAAACGATAAAGCGCTGACTGCGCTCACGAATATCATCGACGATCTCCGCTAGGTCCTGCAGGTCATCCTTGTCACCTCGATCACCCGCAGTCCGCGCGGCGCATATTCATTCAGCAGCGCCTTGACGATGGATGACTTGCCGGTGCCCCGGCTGCCCCACAGAAGTACATGATTGCAGGGTTCGCCGCGCAGAAACCGCTCCGTGTTCTGCAGGATTTTTGCCTTCTGGGTATCGATGCCGAGCAGATCATCCAGCCGCACCGGATCCGGCCGGCTCACCGGCCGCAGAGTGCCTGAGCGCCCCCGCCAGATAGCCGCGGGAATGTTGCGCCAGTCGATGTTGGATGACATGGAAACCTCGTTAAAAGCAGAGAAAACGGGAGGGCAGTATAAAACAGTTGCGAGGTACGAGTGACGAGGAGCGACGCGGAATCGCTGACTGCCACCCTGAAGTCGTTACGCCCGCGATTCCACGGCCAGATTTTC